>JBEKDN010000001.1:0-72508 GCA_050014335.1 Occallatibacter sp.
GCAAGGTTACTGAGTTTTGCAATCGCCTCTGCGGCGATCACGGCCTGCTTCATCAGCAGGACGACCGCACTGTCTTCGGTTTCATTCATGGCAATTGGGCGCTGGATAACTCGATGCCAGACGGCAGGAACTGCGGCCTCATCGGAGAGATCGCCCTGCTCCGCGATCTAGGCTGCTACGCGGATTTCACCATGCCCTCGCTGCCCTCGCCCACACAGAGCCGCATTGTCAACCAGATTTACTGGTGCACCAATCGCGCGGACAATCGTCCCCGCTCCTTCGATCGTGGAATCGAAGCCACAGTCGGCGGCGGTTGCCGAGGCGATCTTTTAATGATTACCGGCCCGGTTGGCCTGCGCTTTGCCAACCGTCTCATGCCGCGCGTCGAGACCGGTGAAATCGCCGGGTATGACATGCCCACGCCCGCCCGGGTTCGCCATTGGTTCGATCTCGCTCCCACCATCGGCGGCGATCTCTTCCTGAAGCTCTTTACGCATGGCGCGGCTGACAAGAACCTGGCTCCGTTACTCGACGGCGGCCTCGAAAATATGTTCCGCTGGATCGCCGATGAGGCTGACCGGCGCGGCATCGAGCTTCATTGGTCAACCGCCTGGCAGATGTATCAAGCCGCCGATGCGCTGATGAAGACTCCTTAATCTTCCTGTAATATTGCGACCTCTTCACAACCCGCCTGAGTTATCTTCGGTACACCGCTCCGGTCAAATCCGCAGATATTGTGACAATTGCATAAAACGTTTTTTTAGCGTCTCTGACTCCTCAAACTGAACTTCCGAGCTTGTTTAGTACCGAAAAGATATTTCCCTTGTTGGCACTGAGACAGTATTTCGCTTTTCTCTTGAGCAGGACTACACTAAACAAAATCAAAATGATTTCAGTGCAAGGGAGAGTCGATGAAAGTTTTATTGGCTGATCCGCCTCAACGGGAGCGTGAATACGATGCCGCTTACCCAAACATGGGTATTCTTTATCTGATCGCCAGTGCCAGGGAGCGCTTCGTCGATTCAGGCATCACGGTCGAGTATCTCGAAAGTCAGTACGACCTCGCAGGTCATCTCGATGCCATTGCGCAAAGTCAACCTGACCTTTATGGCATCTCGTACGCTTCCTTTACCTCTCCGCTCGCTCATCAAACCATTGCTGCCGTGCGCCAGCGATTCCCGAAGCTTCCAATTATCGCCGGCGGCGCTCATCCAACGGCCGCATGGGAACAGGTGCTCAGTGAAACACCCACAGACGTCTGCATTATCGGCGAAGGCGAAGATGTCTTCTGCGATGTCGTCGCCCATTTTGCCGGCCAGGGCAAGCCGCTGGAAGAAATACTCGGCGTAGCATTCCGCCGCGACGGCGCTCCTGTCCGCACTGCAAAACGTCCGCCCATCAAGAATCTCGATACGATTCAAGCTCCCGCGTGGGATCTGATCGACTTTGCCAAATACAAAGGAATGCACCTTCATCAAGCCGAGCCTCAGACCTATGTCGTGGTCAGCCGCGGTTGCCCCTTCGATTGCGGCTTTTGCTCCAATCCCATCTGGAAAGAGAGCAAGCCGTGGGTTCGTCTTCGCGGGGCACAGGCGGTTGCCGACGAGGTCGAGCAGTTATACCAGCGCGGCATTCGCGAAATATACCTCAGCGCCGATGAGTTCAACGTCAATCTCGATTGGCCCATCGAAGTCGCCCGCGCCCTGCAGAATCTCGGCCACGGAGACCTCTTTTTTCAATGCAATGTGCGCGCCGACAAAGTCGACGCGGAATTGGCGCGCGAGTTTCGCAAGATGAATCTGTGGATGGTTCATATCGGCGTCGAAAGCGGCAATCAGCGCACTATCGACGGCCTCAAAAAGCACATCGAATTGCAGCAGGTGGTCGACGCCTGCCGAATCTTCCAGGCGGAAGGCATCAAGGTCTTTGGATTTCTTATGCTTTACCACGCCTGGGAAGAGCAAGGGCAGCTTGCCTTTGAAACCCCGGACGATGTCAAGAAAACCTTTGAATTCGCGCGTCGCCTTTTGCGCGATGGTTTGATCAACTATATGTCCTGGCAGGTCGCCACGCCGTATCCCGGTTCTCGTCTTTGGGGGACCGCAAGGAAATTCAACTTGCTCTGTGACTCGCATCGCTTCGGCGACGTGCGCGAAAAAGCCATGAATCTGCCCGGGGTTTCAGAGGCAGACATTCGCCGCTCCTTGCGCCAAGGTTACTTCATCAAGACCTGGTATGCCCTCAAGTCCGGCCATATCAGTTGGAGGCATCTGGCGCGCGCCCGCCAGATTATGGCCATCATGCTCAATCAGGATTGGCTCAAAGCCAAGTGAGCCTGCGCCGTCAAAACCCGCTATGCTGCGCCATGATCGCTGTTCTAAACTGTGTAAGCACGCATTCAAGGACTCGATCTCATTGCCGGCCCAACCGGGGAGTGTTAGCTGACAGATGAATAACCTGAATGTTCTGCTGGTGACCTATGTTTTTCCTCCAGCCGGCGGCACCGGAGTTATGCGCGCCACCAGCCTTGCGCGCTACTTCCCCGCTGAACAAATCCGCCTTGACGTACTGACCGCGCGCAACGCCTCTTCAGTAGGTTCAGACCCCACCCTGCTCAAAGATATTCCAGACCAGGTCACCGTGCACCGCACCATCGCGCTCGACCTTCCCTTCGGATTCAAAAAGAGGATCAAGAGGCTGATTACCGGAGGAAAGCCATCCAAAGATAGAGCCGCCGCCTCATCCGCCTCAGCTGACAACCCCAGTTTCTTGAAGAAGCTTATCGGAGGCATTCTACAGCCTGATCCGCAAGTGACCTGGCTGCCGGTTGCTATTCGCGCCGCGCGCCGCATTGTTCGGGATCGCAAGATCGACCTAGTACTCATCACCGTGCCGCCATTTTCCAGCGCGCTCTTAGTTGAAAAACTTAGAAGAGACTTCCCGGAACTGCCTATCGTCGTGGATTTTCGCGACGAATGGCTCTCCACGGGCATTGACCTCGTCGGCTTTGGCCGTAGCCCGCGAGCCTTCAGAATCGCCCGCAAAGCAGAAGCAAGAGCCATCAACGATGCCACTGCCATTGTTGCCGTTACTGAGGGGGCGCGCCGCGAGATTCGCGCTCGCCACCCTGAGCTGCCAGACAGCAAGTTCCAACTTATCTCGAACGGCTACGACTCCACCAGGCTGCTCCGCTCGACTCTCTCGCCAATCTCTCCGCACAACGACAAGATCATCGTCACTTATGTGGGCACCATTTACTCTGCCACTGAGCCGGGTACGCTGATTCAGGCCATACAATCTCTGCCTCCAGAAATTCGTTCCAAATTCAAGCTTCGTTTCATCGGCCACATTCAGGAGACACACTTCCGCGAAGACCTATTGCAACTCGGCGATATGGTTGAGCTATTGGGATACCTGCCGCAGCACGAAGCCCTCGCTGCCATGAATCAAACCGACTACGTCCTGCTGCTCAATCACGATCATCTGAACGTCGGAGGCAAGTTCTACGACTACATCGGCAGTGGCAAGCCCATCCTCGGCGCGCTTCATCCAGACGGCGACACCTGCCGCCTCTTTGCGGAGATGCGCGCCGGCTGGTGGGCGCCGATTCACGATGTCGAAGGCATTCGCCGGTTGTTTATCGATGCCGCCGCGCGTGGCAACTCTCTTGCTGCGGAATTTCAGCCCGACCGCGAAAAAATCGCCCAGTACGACCGCAAGGTTCTTGCCCAGCGGTACGCTCGCCTGCTGCACAGCATCGCCGCGGGCGGGCACGAAGTCGCCACAACGAAGCCTGCCGAAACAACGCAAAAGTCATGCTGAAGATCGCCGTCGTTACTCGCTATTTTCCCAGCTCCGCCGAGCCTTGGCAGGGCCGTTCGATGTATCAGACCTTGCGTCTTCTCGCCCGCCAGGTCGATCTCCGCGTCTTCTATCCCAACGCAAGTTATCCAACGCTGCTCAAGCCGCGCAGCCGCACTTACGACCGCCTTGACCGCTCCTTCAGCCCGCCCGATGTGGCCGCAAGCTACTACGACTATCCAGCGCTGCCCGTGCTCTCGCGACCATTCAACGGAGCTATGGCGGCCCGCGCTCTGCTTCCGCGCGTGCGCGCCTTTGCCCCCGATCTCATCTTTGGCTGCTTCGTTTATCCGGATAGCTATGCCGCACTCAAAATCGCCCGAGCCATCAAAGTTCCCGTAGTTGCCATGAGCATCGGCTCGGACATCAACAGCATCGGCGATCCCATCTCAGCCTTGCATACCCGCGCCGTTCTGAGAGACACTGACTTCCTTATCACCGTCAGTGGCAATCTCCGTCTCAAAGCCATCGCGATGGGCGCTCGCCCTGAGAAAGTCCGAGCCATCGTCAACGGCTGCGATCTGGCCGTCTTTCGCCCCGCCGACCGCCTTGAAGCAAAACGCAAGTTTGGCATCGATCAAGACAGCGAGGCCGTCGTCTACATTGGGCGCATGGATGTGAAGAAAGGTCTTCGCGAACTGGTCGAGGCCGCTGCAATGCTGCACCGCAGCCGTCCCAGGCTTCACTTTTATATGGTTGGCGCGGGGCCAGACTGGCCGCTGATTGATAACCATATTCTAGCCCGCAATGCCGCCAGTTACATCCATGCATTGCCCGCCTGTGCCTTTGACGAGGTCGCGGTCTGGATGGCCGCCGCCGACCTTGTCACCCTGCCGAGTTACATGGAAGGCTGCCCCAATGTTGTGCTCGAGGCGCTAGCCAGTGGCAGGCCAGTCGTCGCCACCAACGTCGGCGGCATTCCTGAGATCCTTAGCGATGAATGCGGTGAACTTGTCCCTCCCAGAGATGCTGCGGCACTGGCGCATGCGCTGGCATCGGTCCTCGACAAGAACTGGAACCCCGCAGCCATCTCAGCTCGCGGCAGCCGTAGCTGGGATGCCGTCGTAGCAGAGCTATTGCAAGTCTTCAAAACTCTGCTATTGAACCCCGGAAAAGGGAAGGCCAATGCCCTCTAACTCAATGCGCCAAACCGCACTTCGCCGCGCCGCCCGCAGTCTCTATCGCTTGCTCGCCGCCATCGGCCTTCTTACGGTATTAGTCATCTCGACGCCTCTCGTCTCCTGGTGGGCGCGTGCTTACTCCGGCCCGATCCAGCGGCCCAATGGCGATATTCTTATCCTTCTAAGTGCCGCCAATGACGACCGTGGCGGTCTTTCCTACTCTTCCTTCTGGCGCGCCCGGCAGGCAATCTACGCCTGGCAGACCGGCGGATTCCAGAAGATCGTGATCAGTGGCGGCGCAGGCCCTGGCATCCTCAACTACCTCGTCGCGGAAGGCATTCCTCGCGATGCAATCCTGGCCGAATGGAACTCCACAAGCACCCGCCAAAGCGGTCTCGCACTGGCGCAGTTGCTTAGCAGCATGCCCGGCCGCAAGGTACTTCTCACCAGCGATTTTCATATTTATCGCGCGCTTCGGGTCTTCCGCAAGCTCCAAGTTGATGTAACGCCAATGCCCGCCCCCGATGCGCTGCAGTTAGCCGACCACTGGAACAGCCGCTTCTCTGTTTTTGAAACCCTGCTCACCGAAACCTGGAAGATCGTCTACTACGGCCTGCGCGGCTGGATTTAGCGCCGCCGAATTACTTAGTCGCTTTCCCGTTAGCCTTCGCCGCCATCCCAACTGACTCAGGAATCGTGCCGGCGGCCTGCGAATCTTGCAGCTTGTAAAGCAAGGATCGATAGCTGATATTGAGCCATTTCGCCGTCTTGCGGCGACTCCAGCCATTTGCCTCAAGAACCTTCAGAATGATCTGCCTTTCCAGATCCTGCGTAGCGGCTCGCGTAATCTCCTTCAATGAGACCGGAACCGTCAAATCGATCTTGCCAATCAGCTTTGTTGGAACCGCCGGCAGAGATGGCGTCAACTCGGCAGCCAGCGTCTCTTCACTGCCGATCAGCGTGTAACTGCGAATCATGTTCTCCAGTTGCCGAATATTTCCGGGCCAGTCGAAGCGCTGCATCATGCGCATCACCTCGCGCGAGAGCGGCTTGGGGCTGCGCCTGAAGGCCTTCGAGTGCAATTCCAGAAAATAATCCACCAGCATCGGCAGATCCTCGGCGCGCGCGCGCAACGGCGGCAAATCGATCGTCACCGCATTGATGCGGAAGAAGAAATCCAGCCGGAAGGCGCCGTTCTCGGTCTGTTGGCGCAGATTCTCACTGGCGGCGCTGATTAGCCTCAGATTCACCTGCCGCGATTCTTGTGCTCCAACCCGCATGAAGCTGCCATCCTGAAGCATCTGCAGCAGCTTGGCCTGCACGGAAAGGTCTAGGTCGCCAATTTCATCCAGAAACAGCGTACCCATATGCGCCAGTTCCACACGACCGCGCTTGGTTGTATACGCACCGGTGAAGGCCCCTTTTTCATAACCAAATAACTCACTCTCGATCAGCGTGTGTGGGATCGCCGGACAGGTCACCTTCACCCACGCCCCTTGAGAGCGATTCGAGTACGCATGAAGCAGCTTGGCAAAGATATCCTTGCCGGTTCCGCTCTCGCCCTGCAGAAGCACGGCAACAGTTGTGTCTGCCACCCTTTCCAGCTTTTCGCGCGCAGCCGCCATCAGGGCGGAATGCCCAAAGATCAGCTCCGTTGGCGGCAGATCGTCGAATCGGGGTGTCTCCGTTATGCGCGTAAATGCCATCGTCTGTCCAGATTCTCCATCTTCCGTTCAGATTCGCGGGGGTTCATTTCTTTGTATGCAACTTCTCTGCCATAAGACAAGAATCAGATTCGCACCGAGCATTCCAACGCGCTGGTCACTTAAACGATAGATGTGGGTAATCCTCGCCTCGCTCATCGGTTCTTAGCGCGTTTTTTCTTAAAATATGTGTAAATATTTGCGCATAATAGCGAATCAATTACCACTTTTCGATGGTACTATGGGGGAGATGTAACGTGCGCTTTGAATCTGCGCGGGAGCGACCCCCCTATCCCTCCCAGTGCAGGATGTCCCTGGGTTAACAAAGTTTTTTATATCTCCTTCCGCGGACCACGGAAGGATAGCTGAAGTGTTTTTTGTTCTTGCTTCGGCAACAACCATGAGGCGCGCGCATTTTCAGAGACGAGAAGGAACCGGGTCTGATTGAATTTCCAGGAGATTGAATGAAGACGAAGAGCCATAGCAAGCCGCAAATTGCAGCTCTGGATCCTGATCCCGCCATACTGAACTACTTGCACCGCATCCTCGCGGACCGCTTTGAAACACGCCTGTTTACAGAGGCGCCAGAGCTTACCAAAAGCTTGAAAGACTCCTTTACGCCAGATCTGCTTCTATTGGATTGGCACATCGGCGGCGACTTCTCCGGCGCGCGCGCCCTCCAGTTGCTGGCCGAGCTTCGCGCCTCTCGGCCTGCTCTACCCATCATCCTTCTTGCCTGCTCGGCTGAGTTGAAGGAAGTGGTAGCGGCAACCCGTTTGGGCGCGACGGACGTCATTCTCAAGCCCTTCCGGAAGAGCGAAATCGATCAAGCGGTGCTGGCTTGCCTCAAAGAGGCCGCTGAGCCCCCTGCCCACGACGAAGATGAAATCAAAGAAATTCCCCTCGATGAAAACACCTCCTTTGTCCGCGCCTGCGCCCGGATGCGTGAAATTGAATCCCAATGCCGCCTGGTCGCGCGCGCCGATATTCCCGTTTTGATCCTCGGCGAGAGCGGCACCGGCAAGGAAGTCGCAACGCTGTTCATCCACAAAATGTCGGCTCGCAGCCAGCGCACGTTCATGAAAGTCAATTGCGCCGCCATGCCCGCCGATCTGCTTGAGAGCGAACTGTTCGGCTATGAGCCCGGCGCCTTTACCGGAGCCATCAAAGCCAAGCCCGGCAAATTTGAAATCTGCAACAACGGCACTATCTTTCTCGACGAAATTGGCGAGATGCCCGCCGTGCTGCAAGCCAAGCTCCTCCAGGTTCTTCAAGACGGAAGCTTCTCTCGCCTTGGCAGCCGCACCAGCGTCAAAGTTGACGTTCGCGTCATCGCCGCCACCAACATCGACATCAAATCGGCCATCGCGCAAAAGACCTTTCGCGAGGATCTTTACTACCGCCTCAATGGTTTCACGCTCAAAATGCCGCCATTGCGCGAGCGCACCGAGGAAATACCAATTCTCGCGCGCCACTTCATGCGCAAAGTAGCCGCAAAATATGAGCGGGAGGCGCTGCCTATCTCGCCCGCGCTGCTGAGAGCACTTGCCAGCTATTCATGGCCGGGCAATCTGCGCGAGTTGGAAAACACGATCAAGCGCTACCTTATCCTCGCCGATGAGCAGGCAATCATTGACGAACTGGCTCCCCACCTAAGCGCCGAATCGCCAACGCTAGAGGGCGAGGACGCAGGCATTAACGGCAGCCTCAAGCATCTGGTTCGAAACTTGAAAGACGGCGCGGAATCCGTCGCCATCTCAAGAACATTGGAGAGTACGGGATGGAACCGAAAGGCAGCCGCAAGCGAGTTGCAAATCAGCTACAAAGCACTGTTGTACAAAATCAAGCAGTACAATCTGATTCCTCCGCAGCGGCAATTCAGTCAGGCACTGCGCTTCAAAGCCTGAGCGCTGCCCATCCGGCGCAGCCCAATGGGCACCTCGCGCATAGCGAAGACCACCGGACGCTGAGCGAAGGACATCCGACCAACTCGGAAAAAGTTGTCGTTCAATTCGGAGATAGAACCATCAAAGGCTACCTTGACGCCCCCGCCTGGGACACTGTCGAGGAGCTGTTGGGCCATGCTCCACACACCTCGCCTGAAACCTTCCGCGTCCGTCTGCTAGATTCCAACCTCGTGGAAGATGTCTCCGCCAAGGATGTCAAAGCCGTCTTCTACGTCAACAATTTCGACGGCGACTCGGATCACGAGATTCTCAACTTCCACTCCCGCGCGCCCATCATCCACGGCATCTGGATGCGCCTCCAATTTATCGATGGCGAAGTCATGGAAGGCATCGTCTACAACTCCATCCGCTACCTTATCGATCCCGGTTTCTTCCTTCTCCCAACCGATCCTGACAGCAACAACAAAGTGGTCTACGTCCGCAAAAGCCGACTGGTAGACCATCGCGTGCTGGGTATGCGGAAACTGTAGTTTGTTCTTGCGCTCGATGCGAAAGTGCCGGCCCGCGACGCGATCCGAAGCTCTATTTTGGCAGGTACGGGAAGCTGACAAATCGCCCAACTCATTGAACCTCAGGCCTCGGCCTGCCGCTGCATCGAATAATGAAGAATCTCAGCCGCAACCCCGGTCATCTGGCTGGAAGTATTGTCGGTCCGCAACACCCGTCCCTGGCCCCGAATCAAGCAAACCGTCGAGAGAGTGATCTCTGGCGGCAGTTCCACTAAAAACTCAAAATCGCCACCAATAAGTGAACTGTCCGCCACATCCATATAGAAATAGACTCCCCGGTTGCTCAAGTCCCTGGTAAAGCCGGGAATCTGGCGATTGCCCAGGATGACCGTAAAGGGCGCATTGAGCCCGAAGCGCTTGCCCTCACGCCGGTCGATTGCCGTTTGTGCCTTTGCCGCCATTTGTTGTCTTCCTCACGAACAAGGCCCGTGGAGTTTCGCTCCCTGCCACATTTTTCCTGCAGCTCCAGTTCCTCAAGGCTCGTCAATGCCAGTTACGACGGTTCTTCGCCGTGAGTACTACGTGTCTCATAGCAATCTCAAGGCCTAATTAATCTTCAATGAATGTGAGAGTTATCACTCACAGAATGCAGTCCTATGCAATCTTCTGCATACTTTATGGGAAGAATCTGAGTACTCTAGCTCAGACGGCGCTGTTTCCGCGGGCTTCTTGATCAAACGAGTGCGGGCGCGATGCAATGAAATACGATGGCATCATGGCTCCGCTTTTGGAAATTCGTAACTTGAAGATTTATTTTGGCGCGGCAGAGGCGGTGCGCGGCGTCGATCTGCGGTTGGATGAGGGAGAAGTGCTCGGCCTTGTGGGCGAATCGGGATCGGGCAAGAGCGCCACCGCCCTTGCCATTCTTGGATTGCTCGGTCCCTCCGCACAGGTCGCAGGCCAGATCTTATGGCATGCCAACCAGACCGAAGCCGCTGCGGCGGTCGATCTTTTGCGTCAGCCGCCCAAGGCCATGCGGCGGATCCGAGGCAGGCAGATCGCAATGATTTTTCAGGAGCCGATGACGGCCTTGAACCCCGTCATGCGGATCGGCCATCAAGTGGCGGAATGTGCCCAGGCGCATTTCCCCTCGTGGACCGGAAGAGAGGCCAGAGGCAAGGCCTTGGCCGCGCTTGAGTCTGTCGCAATTCCCGATGCGGCGCAGCGCTATGGGGACTATCCACATCAGTTTTCCGGCGGCCAGCGCCAGAGGATTCTGATCGCCATGGCGTTGATCAACCGTCCGCGCCTGCTGATTGCCGACGAGCCCACGACGGCGCTCGATGTAACCGTTCAGGCACAGGTCCTGGAGTTGCTCCGTGAGTTACAACAGAAGCACGGGCTGGCGCTGCTTTTCATCTCACACGATCTGGCAGTGGTTGGCGAGGTGGCAAGCCGGATTGCGGTAATGCGCGCAGGAAAAATCGTGGAAACCGGCGGTTGCGCGCAGTTGCTCACTGCGCCGCAACACCCCTACACACGCAGTCTATTGGCCGCCGTCCCCACGTTGCGCAGCGACCGAAGCCAGCCACTGGCCATGGTGCCCAATCCTCAGGAGATCGCCCGGAAGAGCCAGTAGAGAACGCCGGATAGCATAGCCGCGGCCGGCAGCGTAAAGACCCATCCAGCAGCGATGTTGCGCACGGTCGAGATCCGCAACCCGCTGCCATTGGCCGTCATGGTTCCGGCCACGCCAGAGCTTAAAATGTGAGTCGTTGAAACCGGCAAACCCCACGAATCGGCGGCAAAAATGGTGCCCATCGCCACAATTCCGGCGGCCGCGCCCTGCGCGTAGGTCAGGTGCTCCTTGCCAATCTTCTCGCCGACGGTGATCACTACGCGCCGCCAGCCAACCATCGTGCCTAGCCCGAGCGCCAGTGCAACGGCGACTTTAACCCAGTCCGGGATGAAGCGCGTCGCCTTGTCCACCTTGCTCTTGTAGGTAGCCAGGGCTTTGCTTTCTTCCGTATTGAACACGGGCTGCTTGTTCTCTTTCACCAGCAGAAGGTCGTTTTTCTGCAGCAATCGGACGGCCTCGCCAGCCACATACATATCGTTGCGGACGTTGGTTTGCTCTTGTGCCGGAACGGACTTGAAAACCTTATAGAGAGCAACTTCGTGGTTCAGGTCTTCCACCAGTTCCCGCAGCGCGAGAATCGTATCCGGCTGAACCTGCTTTGTGCGTATGTAATCGGTGACCTCGGCGCGCGCATCCTCGCCGAGAATGCCGTTCTTGTCCACGTGCCTGTCGAGAATGTGTCCCGCCTGCTCGCTCGCGGCAATGAACTGCTGAATGTCGCTCGCCGTAACAGCGTGATTCAACGCGTATGCCGTAGGAACGGTGCCGATCAGGATGAGCATGATCAGACCCATGCCTTTTTGCCCGTCATTGGAGCCGTGGAAGAAGCTCACGCCGGTGCAAGTGAGCACCATCAGCGCGCGAATCGGCCACGGCGGAGGCTGGTCGTCCTTGGGCGCTTCGTACAGGGACGGGTATTTGATCGCATGTTTGGATACCCATAGCAGCAATCCGGCAAAGGCAAAGCCCAGCACCGGCGAGATAAGCAGCACCTTGAGAACCTTCATCGCCTGTTCCCAGTCCACGCCGCTCGTGCCGCCGTGCACATTCATCAATTGGTTGGCAATGCCCACGCCAATAATCGATCCAACCATGGTATGCGAACTGGACGCAGGCAGCCCGAACCACCAAGTGCTCAAGTTCCACAGGATCGCGGCAATAAGCAGGGCAAAGACCATTGCGAAACCCGCGCCCGAGCTGACCTGCAAAATCAGCTCCACCGGCAAGAGCGTAATCACCGCAAAGGCCACCGTGCCTGTCGAGGCTAGTACACCCAGCAAATTGCAGATACCCGACAACACGACGGCAACGTTGGGCTCCAGCGAATGGGTGTAGATTACCGTTGCCACGGCATTGGCCGTGTCATGGAAGCCGTTGACAAACTCAAAGCCAAGCGCAATCAGCAGAGCGAGAGCCAGCAGCAGGTAGGGCCAGATGCTGGTGATAATCACCGAGTCCAGATCGCGCGCCACATGAAAGGCGATATAGCAGAGGCCGCCTGAAAGGGCCAAAAGAAACGATACCTTGCCCGCGCGGCTAGGAGTCTTGGTAAGTTTACGATCAAGCAGGGATACGCCCGAAGGCATGGAATTCACCGTGGTAGCCAGGTCGGCCATCAGATATCACCAATGCGGCCGGAGAAATTCCGGACACGCCTGGGCCTCCTGAGACGAGACTCGACAACAGAATGCAATGACAAATAGAAAAGGAATCGCTTGTGGCGGGAGAGAGAAAAGCCGGATAAGTTGGCGTCCATAAAACCCCAACAACCGCATTTCGCGCAGTTGTTTGCGTAGTCAGATGGGAATTCATCTGACTGAAACAATTCTATACCGGGTAGGGGGGGGCTTGGGAAGGGGCAAATGGGACGGCGGTGGAAATCACCTTTAAGCAGGTTGGTAGTGTCCCCTTTTGGAACTTGAATCGAATCCCCTACGATCTACTAGGAATGGCTGGCTGTTGCCGAGCTCGCCGGGGTTGCCGCGGAAGCGGCGGGACTGGGCGAGGGGGTTGCGGCAGGCGTCGCCGGCGCACTGGGCGCAGCGTCGCCCTTGGCGTCGGACTTGGACGCGGAGTCCTTTGTCTCCGATGAAGCGGATTCGCCAGACGGCGCGCTGCTCTTGGCGGCGTAGTCGTTCACATACCAGCCCGCACCCTTGAAGTGCAGACGCGGCACTGTGAGCGGGCGCTCCAGCACACCCTGGCAAACCGGGCATATAAGCTCCGGCTCGGCTGAAAAATTCTGGATCTTCTCAAAGCGATGGCCGCACTGCGTACAGCGATATGCATACAAAGGCAAAGTTTGTACTCCTCCGGTAGAGCGAATGACCAGTGGAGAAACAACCCACTTCACTCATTGTATCGGCAGAGCGGGATTGGTCCGCCAAACCCGCTCCGCCGCGATTTGGACGCTTTCAATGCACGGCAATCTTGACCGATGCCGAATGGTTCTCCCACTCCAGGGTGAGTTTGCCGGACGTGCCACCTTCATCCGTAAGGGTGTACTTCAGATTCTCCACCAGCGCGGAGGGCTTGCTCATCGCGAGTTTCACCCGGCCCAGATCCTGCGCCTTGTCGTAAACCGTGCCCCATTGGCCGGTCTGTTTGTTCACAATCAGCACCCAGTGGTCGGCATCGGAAATGTCGACGTAGAGCGAGTAGTCGCCCTTGGGCACAGTCAATCCACCAATTTTGAGGTCTGAATCCGTGTGCAGCAAAGTAGCTGAGTTGGCGCCGGCGCGCCAGACCGGATACGTAGGATCATGGCTAATCAGCCCATCTTTGCCGAAGATCTGACCGGCGCGGCCTTTGACCCTTGGCGAGCTGTAAGCGATCGTGATCGCTTTGCCTGCGATGCTCGTCGATTCAGTAGCTGGCGGACTCTTGGGAGGGCTTCTGGGCGCCCCCTGCTGGGCAGACAAGTTAAGCGTGGCGGCAACAAGCAGGCCCGTAAGAATCAAATAACGCTTCATGTGTTTATCTCCGAGAGGAAGAATCCTGGCCGGAACCGTCGGCTCCGACGCATCGATTGTCGCACCGTCCGGCCATCGAAGGGAAACCCAAACGGGGAGTCCGCGGGGCAATCGCATGGGAGCGAGACCGGTAGGAACGGCTGCGAAAACTGGCGAAAAGGCGAGTATTTTGGACGGAAAGGGCGATTTTTGTGGCCAAAAAGGTGGCAAAATGGGCGGTTTGCAGTTACTGATTGGTAAATACGCTGAAAATGCAAGCGATTGATATAAAGCTTGTTACGGGAATTCTTTGTACAAAAAATGGGCTCCACAGGGTAGGGGGGGTGGGGGGTAGCGGATTTTTTGGAGAAGAAACAACGAAACTGAATTGGGGAAACTGGTGTGTTTGGACGGATGGGATGAGCCAGACCTCGGGTTGAACAGGCTGCGGAAAAAGTCTGGGATTGGGGTGGGATTTCCGAAGTATATCCCTCAAGGGCTAAAGCTCGCCCTTTATTTTGAGGCAGTTGTGGCATGACTGAAGTCGTGCCCTGACGCTTGTAGCCTTTTTTGAAGAGTTTTTCCGGAGCATGTGAAAACGAGTCTTTGGTCATGGCGGAATCTCCCTTCCCCTATTTACAGGATCTACCAATACACGGTAATTATCCGCAAAGATCCAGAAGAAAAATGTAGGGCGCGTTTAAAAGAGATGGCCGTTGGTTCGGCTGCGGGGGTCAGCGAGTTAGCGAGTTAGCAGTTAGCTGATTGGCGGAGAGTAGCACTCGATTTGGCACGTTTGTTGGGCGGGCTTGCTGGGCAGGATTGTGGCAGGGTTGTGGGGCACTCGTATTTTTGAATGCGGTTGCCATATGGGAATCCGAGCGATTCCCGGTATATCGTATTTCGACGGCAACCCCTCTCATCGCCTATACTCGTTTCACAAAAATGATTCAAGAAGGAGCCTTCTTTGCCGATCCGCATTCGTCTGGCTTTTGTTCTCCTCGTCATTTTTCTTTACAGCGGATCTGTTGCGCTCAATGCCCAACATGCCGCCAACAGCAATGCCAGCTATCAACAGTTGCGTGGGCTGCTGCCGGGCAGCGAGGTTATCACGGTCAGTAATCTGGAACTGCACCGGGATGCGGCTACCTTCACCTTCCGCAGCGGCAGCTTTGCCTTATATGGCGAGGTGAACGGCAAGGTAACCGGCGCGGTCTTCAAAGGCGACGGCCATCTGCATATCACTCCGCCCACAGAGCAGGAGAAGCACAATCTCTCCATCCTCAATCACACAGAGCAGTTCGACGAGGACTTCGACAAGGTGGTGCTGCGCTTCACCGACTCAACGGCAGCCGATCTGCGCAAAGCCGCCACCGGCAAAGGTGAACCGGATTCGGCTTTCTCAAAAGAAGCCGAGGGTCTGCATGATTACGCGCGCCATCAACTCCACAACAATTTTGATTTGCGTTTGCTTCAGGACGTGCTGAGTCCAGTTCCTGGCGGCTACTTCTTCGCGGCCATTCACGGCAAGAAGAATGGGCATCTTTACTTCGAGTTCGATCCTCAGGGCTCTAGTGGCATTGCGCCAGAGGAGGTCTCGCTGCTCAGCAAGAATGACTCAGGCGAAACTTACCTGCTGGCTTTTCATCGCGCCGCCGAGTACACCGACGGGACGGCCAGCGGCAACGAGCACAACGCCGCTTACAAAATCGAAAGTGAAGATCTCGACGTCACCATCGAAAAAAGCGGCTTTCTATCCAGCCTGGCCACCGTCGAGTTGCGTGCTCAACAGGATGGCGTCGCGGTGATTCCGCTCGATCTCTATTCCACGCTACGCGTCAGCAAGGTGGAAACCGCCAAGGGCGAAGCGCTCGACTTCGTCCAGGAAAAGAAGGACGACGATCCGGACTTTGGCGTGGTGCTGACGCAGGCTATCAACAAAGGCGAGACCGTAACTCTCAAGATCACATACGGCGGCAAGGATGTAGTTAGCAATGAGGGGAATGGGAACTACTATCCGGTTGCCCGTGAAGACTGGTATCCAAATTCCAGTCAAGGTTTGGGCGACTATGCGACCTACAAAATGCTCTTCCATGTACCAAAGGGTTTGCAGTTGATTGCCACAGGCACCAAGGTTAGCGAAAAGACAGACGGCGGCACGACTACCTCAGAGTGGAGGACGGAAGTACCGCTGCCAGTTGTCGGCTTTGCACTCGGCGACTTTATGAGCAAGGAAGCCAAATTCAGCAATCCCAAAGGTGGAGATCTGACCATCGATGCTTACGCCAACAAGCAGGCTCCGGACTTTGTCGCTCCTGTTGCAAATATCGGATTGGGCTCACTGACCACCACTCCCATGCTGGCCAATGAACTTAGCCAGGGCGAGGCTGCCGCGCAGATATACACCAACTATTTCGGTCCTCTGTCCTTCCCGCACATTGCATTGACCCAGCAATCGGCCTGCGACTACGGTCAAAGCTGGCCGATGCTGGTCTATCTGCCCATCTGCGGCTTCTTCGACGAGACTCAGCGGCATTTTCTTCTTGGCAGCAGCACGTACGATCTGTACTGGACCGTTGTAACACCTCACGAGGTCGCGCACCAATGGTGGGGCCAGACCGTCGGCTTCCGCAGTTATCGCGATCAATGGATGAGCGAGGGCTTCGCGAACACCTCGGCCACCATCTACATGCAGGCAACGGAGCCCAAGCAAGACAAGTACTTGGAATTCTGGAAGCAGCAGCGCAAGCTTATTACCGAAAAGAATGAGTTTGGCTTTCGGCCTATCGATGTCGGTCCGCTCACCATGGGCATCCGGCTTAGTTCGCCCAAGGCTGGCTGGGGAATCTACCAGAATCTTGTCTATCCCAAAGGCGCGTACGTCCTGCATATGATCCGCATGATGATGTGGACTCCTAAAGACGGCGACGCCCGCTTCAAAGACACCATGCACGACTTCGTGGACAGTCATCGGCTGCAGGCCGCCACTACTGAGGACTTCAAGGCCGCCGTCGAACGCCACATGAGTCCGCAGATGGATCTGGATGGAAACCACCGGATGGATTGGTTCTTCAATCAGTATGTCTACGGAACGGATTTGCCCACTTATCACTTTGAGGGTCAGGCTACGCAGAATGGCGATGCGACGAGCTTGCATCTCAAGCTGGTGCAGTCGGGAGTCACGGACAAATTCAAGATGCTGGTGCCGATCTACCTGGAGCTGACCGACGGCAAGATTATCCGCCTGGGATCGTTCACCGTCAGTGGCAATAAGACGATTGAGCAGACGGTGCCCCTGGGAAAGCTGCCGGCGCCGGTCAAGAAGGTGGCCATCAACTACTACTACGACGTGCTCTCGATCGAGAATTAGAGGGGAGCCAGCGCAGCGGGGGGTACGATATACTCCGATACGCAGCAGAAATCAGGAGGTTTCACTATGCGAATTCTCAAAATGGCGGCGGCCAGCGCGCTTGCCGTAGCAATGATGGCGGCACCGGTTGCGATGGTGGCGCAGGGCGGCGATACGTTGCTGAAGCCGGCCGACGTGCAGAAACTTCTGCCCACGAGCGTCTTTTATCGCGGCCAGCAGGCACCCACGGAACTGCGCAACTCAGGCGGCGTAAAGTTTGCCGACGGGTTCTATGTTCTGGCAACTCTTGTGGACACCAGCGGCTACTCCACCGGTGTGCAAGCCAAGTATCAGGCGTATTTCATCGTTGAGGTTCCCATAAAATTGGGCACGGGAAGCCTTGGCGCGGGTGTCTATGGAGTGGGTTTCGTCGGCGACAAGTTTGTAGTTACCGATGTCGGCGCGCATGATGTGGTCGTCGTGAACTCAACGGAAGACGCCACTATCCGGCATCCCATGCCGCTGGAAGTAACGGCCGCCCCCGCCGGCGGCTTCCGCCTCTACGCCGGACGCAAGTACGTGACCTTCAGCCGCTAGCTTCTCTATAGCCGACGGGGGGCTTGCAATGACATGAGCCTCAGCTCTCGCATTCGGGAACTGGGGCTCATGGCTTTGTCTGTCTGATTTCTCTTGCTCGTAAGCTCCCCACGCAAATGCAGGACGGCATCACTTGGCCACCTTCTTGGCTGCGACTTTGAGCTTGCTCTCCTCAAACTGGCGCGCAGAGCGAACCACTTGGTCGCGAGCATAGGCGGCGTCGCGCCAACCCTTGATCTCCACTCGCTTGCCTTCCAGATCTTTGTAAATGGAAAAGAAGTGGGTAATCTCCTTCAGCATGTGGGGATAGACATCCGTGTAATTCCAGACATTGGCAAAGCGCGGATTGTTCTTGCCGACCGCGAGCACTTTTTCGTCTAGAATTCCCTGGTCCATCATCTCCAGCAGGCCGATGGGACGCACCTCCTGCACACACCCCGGAAAGCTGGGCCCTGGAACCAGTACCAGCACATCCAGAGGGTCGCCGTCGTCGCTCAGCGTGGATGGAATAAAACCGTAGTCGCCTGGATAGTGCACCGGCGAGTGGAGGTTTCGGTCTAGTTTGAAGACGTGCAACTGCTTGTCGTATTCAAACTTCTGTGTTCCATCGAGAGGAATTTCAATCACCGCGCGAAAGACTTCTGGGGAGCGGTCGCCGATCGGCAACTCCAAATAATTCACCATTAAATGTGTGTCTCCTCGGGTGGGGTTCAGTCGAGGAAGGGGAATGAGCGGAACCTCCACCGGAGCTATTATAGTCGTCGATTTTCCCGGTCAACGCAAGCAAATCGTGATGATAATCGGTAAGACTACTTATCTTTGAAACGGGCTTGTCAGCAAAGCACGATAAAGAATAGCATCTATAAGTTACGTCACATTCTGGCGAAGCCGGGTCTATGCGGACTCAAGGGAGCTTGGTTCTATGCCAACCAATCCGGAGACGGGAATCTATCGCTTCGATGGCCTCTCCAAAGTGCTTGCGCCCAAGGGCAGTTCGCAGTCGCAGCGGCCGCCGGCCGTGGTTGCATCGGTCTTTCAGACCGGATTGAACCTAATGCGCGACCTTGAACAGAAGGGTATTCGCGTAGTAGGAGTCGATTGTCATCCTGAGAATCCCGGTTTCCGCTCTTGCTACGGACGCTCCTATCTATCTCCGAACCCTGACACGGAGCCTGAGAAGTGGCTTGAATTCATGCTGGCGCTGGCTGCCGCAATGGGTGAAAAGCCGGTGTTGATTGCCGCAGCCGACATCTTCGTTTCGGCAATTGGGCGTCACGCGCATATTCTCAGCGAACATTACATTTTTTCTGTAAAGGGCTGCCTTCTCCAGGCCGAGCTTTCCACCAAGGAACGTCAGTATGCATTGGCTCGTGAACTCGGCCTTCCATCGCCGCGCTCCGCTTACGTTCAGTCCTTGCATGATCTTCAAGACTTCTGTGAGGACGCACGCTTTCCCGTTCTCCTCAAGCCTCGCGCCCATCGCGAGTGGGAGGCTTTGCCGGTGGGTAACCCACTCCGAGGCCGCAAGACCGTCTCCGCAGCCACTCGCCAAGAGCTCCTCTCCCACTATGAGGAAGTGGTTGCGCAAGTGCCTCAGGCCGTGGCTCAGGAAGAGATCGTTGGGCCCGATTCGGCAAAATACTGCTACCTTTCGGTCTACGCGCAAGACGGCCATCGCTTGGGCGCTTGCGTGGTGCGGGAGTTGCGCGCCTATCCTCTGCTTTACGGCTGCGCTACGCTGGTTGAGCCGGTCGTAGACAATGAGATCGACGAGGCGTGCAACAAGTTTCTCTTGGCGCTGGGCTATGCAGGAGTTTGCGAAATCGAGTTGAAGCGCGACATTCGCGATGGTAGGCTTCTTCTGATTGAGGTTAATCCGCGCGTTAGCGGCACGGGAGACTGCGCGCGGTACACTGGAGTAGAAACAGGGTTTATCCATTACCTCGATCTCATTGGTGAAACTCCCCCGCCGGTGGCGGCTACCAACTTTGGTTTCCGCCACATGATGCTGGTCAATGACCTTTCAGCATTTCCCAAGTATCTTGACCAGGGCTTGGTGGGCTGGTGGGAGTATCTCCGCTCGCTGTCCGGGTCGATGGAGTTCTTTGACTTTGATCGGAAGGATTTCTCGAATGCTCGCCGAGCGGCGCTTCGAGGTCTCCGGGCATTGGCTGGCGGATTGTTGCGGACCTGGGGCCTTCGCAAGTAAAGCGCGAGGAGGATCGCTCACTTCAGCTCTCACTTGGCCAGTCTCTCAGCGATCGATTAACGGTGGAGTCTTTTCTATTTCACGGTACGTCCCTAGTAATTAGGGGAAAAATCCAACTTTGTATTCGGGTATCCAAAGCAATGCGCGTGCTGTTTGCTACTAGTTATCCGTACCTGCCCCAGGCATTCAGCGGCGCCAAGATTTCCACGCACGCACTTGCGGTAGCCCTCAGGCAGCGAGACTTTCAAGTGGGTGTCCTGGGAGGGCTGCGGTCTGGAGACTGGTCCTGGTTCAGGAATCGGGTTATCTCGAAATTACGGGGTAGAGACGTACTCACCAGGAACAAGTTTTGTGGTTATCCTGTCTTCAGAGGTTGGGGAACCGCCGGCATTCCGGAAGCGGTTAATAAATTCAAGCCAGATATCGTTCTTCTGCAAACATGCCCTCTTCGGGCATATGCTGACCTATTCATCGGCCTTGGGCTTCCCGTCATCATTTGCCTCCGCGACGCTACCTTTTGGGGCGGGAACCTCATCGAACATCCGTCTCTTCGCTACATTGCCAATTCCGGGTTTATCGCTGGCAAGCTGCGCAATGTCTATGGTATTGAGTCGGAGGTTATCGCACCTTTAGTCTTGCCCGACCAATGCCAGATATCTACCACGAGAGAAAGCGTGCTGTTCGTGAATCCGGTGGAGGATAAGGGCGTTGAGATTGCTCTGAGTTTGGCCGAAGCGCGGCCGGACATTCCCTTTGAATTCGTTGAGTGCTGGGAACGCAGCGCAGCGCTACGTCGCAGCGAAAGGGTGCTGCGGTCAAAGAACATTCACTGGCACAAGCCTCGACTCAACGCAGCCGCTATCTACCGCAGAGCCAAACTGCTTTTAATGCCAAGTCAATGGGAAGAAGCATGGGGACGGTGCGCAACAGAAGCACATTTAAATGGAATCCCGGTGCTTGCTTCGCGGATCGGCGGCCTGCCTGAATCCGTTGGCTCGGGCGGCATTCTCGTTGACCCGAAGGCTCCAATCGAAGACTGGCTTGCGGCTCTGTCAAAAATGTGGGATGACAAACAGCAATACGACGCCCTCTCGCAAGAGGCGCTGAAGTATTCCCGGCGGCCGCAGATCCAGCCAGAGCTTCTGGTGGATCGCATGGCACAGTCAATCAGGGAGCACGCAGACGTGGGACAACGCCTTACTTTGGCGCATACTGGATGATCGGCGTAGTCGATAGATATTGCAAAAGTAGATCTTCCGCAAGTGGTTCTCCTTTCATGCGGAACGATCAAGATCAACGTGTTTTGTTAGACCAAGACGTTGCAAATTGCGGATGATCAATCGCTGATCGTAATCCGTCCATTTCTCGATGAACGCGGAAAGATTCCGAATTTTCACGGAGCCATAACGATTGCGGCGAGGAACCTCCGCTTTCAAAAAGGGACATCGCAAACTGGAAATCAGAACGTCCCATAAATACAATGTATTATTCACATCGCGCCCTCTAATCGCTTCATCGTGTTCGTGCCCCTGATATCTCTCGGCTGCGGCGCGCGCCGCGAGATTTGAAATGTAAGCTTTCTGCCGAAGTCCGCGCTTTCTTGCAAGCGCCGATATTCCCAGTTCACAACGTTGAATCAATTTTTCCTTATTGACGATATAGCGGAAGTTGCGCCAAAATTCTTCAATAAATTGTTGGGTTGCATAGTTAATATCCCATACAAGAAAATATGACTGAAGGTGCGAGTAGCCTTCCAGATTCTCTGTGACACCATACATATCGGCGTTCACAAACTGAGAGAACATCTCTGATAGGTCAAAGAGCGGCCCGTATACGCTATCATTGGCAAAGATGCACTGATCGAACCACCCCAGATTCCATCCTTTTTCTTGCATCTGCTGCCATGCCAGATTCCAGGAACCGAAATCCAGCGATAACGAATTGCACGTGTAAATCCCGGCGCACAGCGGTGCAATTCTGGCAGCGGCTTCCGGCGTTAGTTGTGGCGATCCCGACACGAAAATGATTTCCGATCCAAGCTCGTGAAGCTTTTCAAGATAGAAGCGAACATAATCATCGACCTCGTCGCGAGGATCGTAGTGAGCAAATAGCAAAAGCTTTTTCGCGCCGCCGCGCGGTCTGTCGGGCAGATCCTTCAGAGTCCGCGCCGTCATTCGGATAGCATTTCTGTCAACTTTATATCGCAGAGCGGTCAGATGATCCATCGCCAATCCGCACCCTCGGTGCAACTTCGCCAGGACCTTGTGGACTGTTATCTTTCTTAGATCCATCTATTCTCCTAAGATTTGTTTCAAATCCATATTGGTCACGTTCTGTGGCGCGCGGAGATTATTTCTTATCCTTGTCCCAAAGGCGACGAGTCATTTCTCTCCGCGCGCCATCGCATATCTCCAGACTACGGCCGCCAAGAGTCTTGGCATCCGAAACTCGGAACGATAAGCCCCTTTTTTGTTTATCCAGCCATGCCAGGTTCCCGCCAGGATTGCATTGCAAGCGTCTTGATTTTCCCTGCATGCGCGCAAATTCCGCATCATCCTGTCAAATGCCCACCACGACCGCCTCAGAGCACCAATTGGCCCCAGATGCTTTCTCCAGAACCAATACTCGTTTCGGGCCCAGTAATACCAATAATGCGGCTTCATTTCCAATGGATTGTTGTTTCTGTTCTTCTCTTCGTGCCGCACTATATGATTCTCATCGACTATATTGCGAAACCCTGCCTGGGAACTACGCAACGAATAATCAATGTCTTCAAAGTATGCGAAGAATCTTTCATCCAACATGCCTATCTTTCGAATTAGCGATGTCTTGACAAGCATCGCCGTGCCCAGAGCCAAGCCGGCATTTGGATACTTTTCAGCCCAGCGCCGCGCCTCTTCCGGATCGCAAGTCTCATCGTAGATGACAGGATTTACCGAACAGACGCCGCCGCAATAGGTCAAGCGTTTCTCAACGCCCGGCACGGCGATCCTTGGTGTCGCTAAACCGATCTTCGGGTCGCTTTCGGCCAGCGCAACCAACGACTGGAGTGTATCTTTATCCACGACCTCCGAATCGTTATTCAGAAGCCAAACATAGTCCACGCCGGCAGCCAACGCGTGCTTGAATCCCTCGTTGCAGCCGCCGGTATAGCCCCGATTTTCCGGCAGTTCCAGCAGATCAACTCGATCGCCGCAAAAGCTTCTCAAATGCTCAACAGATCCATCTGCAGATCCGTTGTCGATCATCAAGACGCGTAGGTTCCAGTAGTTCAGACGCAACACCGATTCGACCGAATTCAATGTTGCTTTCCATCCGTTCCAATTGAGAGTCACCACCAAGACCGAAGGCTGCGATACGCCGACAGCGCCTCTTTCTTCGCGTGACATATCGATTCCCCTCTCAAAACGCATAGACAATTACTTCTTCGCTAAATCGAGCAGGCGCGGATCCCAAAGAATAGAAGCAATATTTTCATTATGCATAGCAAATTCACGGCCCGCCTGCGCGTGAAAACGGAAGAACTCAACCGAAGTGAGTTCACCGGGGAACAACCAATCGTGTGGCTCCATCAAGATGAGGGGGAATTGATTCAAATCAGAAGCGGAACCTGCGAACAACGATTTCTCCGCACCCTCGATATCTACTTTGAGAAGGAACGGAACATATTCGGAACTTGGTTTAGAGGCCAAGATAGTTTTGAGTGAAATAATATTGATTCCGATACCGTCGCGGGAGTTATTTGTTCTGCACCCCAGTGTGCCATCAGGGTTGTTCATCCACGCTTTGCCGTCGATTGAACCGATTCCCGCCTCTCTCAAGTCCACATCGAATCCAGAGCAATTCTTGAAAAGCAATGCGAAGTTCGCTGGCGATGGTTCCACGGCAACGATGTGGGCTTCGGGATATCGCGCCGTGAACCACAAAACACTGGCCCCGATATTAGCCCCGCAATCCACGATCAATGGCTTCTTTCCCGAGGCAATAATTTCGCGATAGATTCGCTCAGTGAGTACACCATGCGCGCCCGTGGGAATATCGTACTGACATTCGCAGAAGCACTGATCGATCGCAAGCTTGTCATAACTCCATCTCCGGTGCACGATGGAGAAATTTCGCTGCCTGCACGATGCGCGAGTCACTGTCCATTCGAGCGGCAAGTCAGGGTGCCTTAGTCGACGGGCGAGATGGATGAGTGCCTGGATCGGGCGATAAAACAGCCGACCCAACGGTGTGGCCGTTAATCTATTCATTTCCAAGCGCATTTTGAACCTCTCACAAGCTAGTGGCACGGGTATGAAAACGATTACGGCCAATATTTCCCCGTGACGCGGCACACCGAAGTTTGAACACGAAAGCGGTTCCAGCTTTGACCGCCAATCCCAATTCGCCTAACATCTGTCGGGGATATCTTCCCCTGCAAATTCACTCCGCCATAAAATGAAAAGGCAGCCCGGTAGCCCGCCTCGCGCGCGGCCTTTTGGGTTTGTTCCGTAAAACTTGTTTTGCCGCCCACCGGGTAAGCAATTGCGTCAGGCGCGGCGCCAAGTTTCTCCATCAGAATTTCCCTCGATTTCGATAACTCCTCTAACTGTTTTATTGGTTCCAATTGACTCAACACATGGTGCGAGTGCGTATGGGAGCCGATCGCCATGCCGCCTGCAATCATCTCGCGCGCTTCATCCCAATTCAAAAAGCGCCGCAGCGTTTCAGGTAATTCTCTACCTTTTGCCGCATCAGACAGCTCTTGCATAAATCGCGCGGGATCGGAATTCTCAGGCCTTTTATATAATCGCAAGACTTCACGCAAGCATTTTTCAAGGCCTTTTTCATCCATGTCCACGGTTAGATCGCATGGATAATGCAGGGAGAAGCTGCGCTTTTGCGCGGTCTTTATCAAGTAGGCAATCCGATCCCACCAGGGAAGATGACAGGAACCAACCATACTTGTCGCAACAAAGAAAACTCCTTGCACACCATGCGAACGCAGAACAGGAAACGCGAGACTATAGTTATCCAGATAGCCGTCGTCAAATGTTATCAGAACGCGGCAACTGCGAGTTTCTTCTTTGCTTGTTCCGTCGATAAATGCCAGCGCCTCTTCCAGAGTTATCAAAGAAACGCGGCGCTTCAAATAGGAAATCTGATGGTCAAGCTCATCGGCAGTCGCTGAAAAAACTCCCGGATCGAAGAGATCGTCTTTAGCGTTCCCGATGCGATGATAATTCAAAACCAGTAGCGAATTGCGCGCTGGAAGCTGCGAAAAAAGAAAAGATGCGCCGCTCCAGAACAGGCCGCGCGCTAACCATTCACGTTTTCCGCCCATGCTTGAACCGCCCGTCATAATTACCGATCATAGCAGCAGATTATATTTCTCAAAGGTCGGTGCGGCGAGCGCCGGAAAGTTCATGCACGCGTATTCCCACCGCGCGCTCGCAGCACAAACTCACGTACTTTGGCCGGATCCTTGCGACCCGGCGCAGTCTCAACACCTGAGACCGCATCCACGCCCCAGGGGCGCAGCGTGGAGATTGCCTCGCTTACATTCTCCGGGGTAAGCCCGCCCGCGGCAATCAGCTTGCACGCTCTCGCATCTTGAAAAAGAGTTTCGCGGCCGGCAACCCAGTCAAAGGCCACACCTGTACCACCAGCGGCTTTGGCCGCACGCGAGTCCACCAACACCGCATCCACGTGAGTGTCCCGAGAGTAGGCGGCGATTCGCATCTCACACATCTCAGAACTCTCGCCGCCAAAGTGGAGGACCCGCAAAATGCGCAGTTCCGGCCTCAGCCGTTCGTGAATCCTTGCCGGCAACTCAGGCGGCGCGTCAAAGTGCAATTGCACACCGGTCAATCCGCAGTCTTCAACTGTGGAGGAAATCGCGTCTAGTGTTGTATCGACAAAAACTCCGATCTTTTCCACCTTCGCGGGCAGATGCGAAACAATAACCGCTGCTTGCGCCGCGGAAACCCGTCGCGGACTGGGCGCAAAGACAAAGCCGAGCGCGTCAGCACCCGCTTCAACTCCCAGCAGCGCGTCTTCGATCGAAGTATTTCCGCAGATCTTGATCCAGATACTCATAAGGCTCCGGCCGCTGCCAGCAGCGCCGCCAGCGCCGCTCCCGGATCGGGCTGGCGCATCAGGCTCTCGCCAATCAGGAAAGCATCGAATCCCGCCGCGCGCAGCCTCGCCACCTCTTGGGGTGCGGCGATCCCGCTCTCAGCCACACGGACGACGCCCGCGGGAATCCACTCGACCAACTCAAGCGAAGTCTCCAGCCGCACCGCAAAGCTCTTCAGGTCGCGATTGTTCACACCGATGGCGTCCGCGCCCGTCTCACCCAGCGATGAAAGCACTCGTTCCAACTCTTCGCCCGTATGAACCTCGACCAACACATCGAGCGCAAGGCCGTGAGCCAGCCGTGCATAACGGCGGAGTTCAATGTCACTGAGCGCGGCGGCGATCAGCAGAATCGCGTCCGCGTGGTGCGCGCGCGCCTCTGCGATCTGGTACTCATCCACCATGAAATCCTTGCGCAGGCAGGGAAGCGGAACCGCCGCTGAAGCCAACTCGAGGTTGCGCATGCTGCCCTGAAAAAACGGCTCGTCGGTCAATACGGAAAGCGCCGCGGCACCGCCCGCATGATAGCGCGCCGCCAGTCGTGCCGCATCGAAATCCGCGCGGATCAGGCCCTTGGACGGCGAGGCCTTCTTGACTTCGGCAATCACCGCTGGCCCAGCCGCCGCCCGTTGCCGCAAGGCTTTGGCCCAACCCCGGGGCTCATGCAAAGCTGCACGCCGTTCCACATCCGCCAAGGGGACACGAATTTTGGCCGCAGCCACCGTGTCCCGCGTTGAAGCCAGTATTTTGTCCAGATGACTCAACATACGCTAAGTCGAGTATACGAGAGACTGAGCCTGATCCCCGCACCCCATTTCCCGTGGAGCCGGTAGATGCCGTAAACTTCATAGCACGGATGCATGCGCAGATTGAGAGTCTCGTAAAGTTGCAAGCGGTGGAGTTGGAACACACCCGCCTCACCCAAGCCTCGCGCGCCTTGCCTGCTGAGATAGCACAGGCTCAGGCCGCTCTGACCGCCGCCGAACGCCTGGCCGCCGAAGCCTCCGCCGCGCTCACCCGCGAAGAGTCTCTCCGCGCCCGCCTTGATCGCGAAATCGACACGCATCGCAAAAAAGCCGCCCGCTATCGCGCTCAGCAAGATTCCGTCACCAATGCCGAGCAGGCCAGCGCCGTCGAGCATGAACTTCGCTTTGCGGAAACCGAGGCGGAACGCCTGGAAAACGAAGAATTCGCCAGCCTTGAACGCACTGAAGCTGAGGAGGCCGCGCTCGCCGCAGCCCGCGCCAAGGTCGAACTCCTGGCCTCCGCCCTGGAAAAGACTCGCGCGCGCGTCTCGCTGCGTCAGGCCGAATACGCCGCCGAACTGGCCGCGCTTAACGTCGAGCGCGAGGCCCTCCGTCCGCTCATTGAGCCCGAATCGCTCATCCGATTCGATCGTCTCTGCACCTCGCGCGGCACCGGTTTGGCCCGCGTTGAAAACCAGCAGTGCACCGGCTGCCGCATGGGCGTCCGACCGCAAACCTGGAACCAGCTCCGCGAGGGCGAATTGCTCACCTGCGACAGTTGCAGCCGCCTTCTCTATTGGGATCCGTCGATGGCCCCAGCACCGGACCCGGCGCCGCAAGATTCCAAGCTTAAACGAAAGACCTCCAAGCCGCGCGTGGAAGTCTAGCTGGACCGCCCTTCCTGCTACCCTTTTCTTGGCGACTGAATTCAGGAGCAACTCGTGCAGCGCATCTGCGTCGACATGGATGAGGTCATGGCGGACACCCTCGCCGAGCACATCCGCCGCTACAACCAGACCTTCGACGAGGAAGTCACTACCGGCGATCTAGCCGGCAAGGGACTGTGGGAGGTCGCGCCCCTGGACCGTCAGTTGCAACTCCGCGCCTTTCTTGACGCCGAGGATTTCTTCGAGGATCTGGCCCTCATGCCCGGCGCGCAAACCGTCCTTGAGCAGTTATCCACGCGCTTCGAGGTCTTCATCGCCACGCAGGCCATGGCCGTTCCCAACTCCCTCGGCCCCAAATACCGCTGGCTGCAGCGCCACTTCCCCTTTATCCCGCCCAGCCACTACGTCTTCTGCGGCAACAAGTCCATTCTGCGCGCCGACTTTCTCATCGACGATTTACCCAAGAACCTTCTTCGCTTTGAAGGCCAGGGCCTGCTCTACACCGCCCCGCACAATCTGACTGCCAGCGGCTTCCTCCGCGTCAACAACTGGGAAGAAGTCGCAGCATACTTCGCATCCATCCCCTGCTGAATGCGGCACCTGCTGAATGCGATAACTCGCAATGCGACTTTGTTAAATCGGATGCGGAGAGGTCAGGCGCGCGCTATCGACGTTGTCTGGCGTATCGGTGACCGATCTGCCCTCTTTGTAGGCGAATTTCTGATAGTAGGTGCCGACTTTGCGGAGTACATCCTGCCAGCCGTCCGCCCAGGTAACGCGCGCCTCGCCGTTCACATAGACCCAATGACCGTGTTCGTGATTCCAGGAACGCCAGGCATCGCCGTTATCCTCGAGGGTAATTGTGAATGTGCTTCCCATTCCGTCGCCAACCTCCCACTTGCCCAGAAAGCGTGTGCGCGAGGGCAATTGGGTGCCTGCGGGGGGATTGTCAGTAGCGGCATCCGCGCTTACGGGAAACTCCACCCGCTCGATCTCAGAGAGTTTGTAGCTCTGCCGGTGGCCATCCTTGAAGACGATCACGATTGTGCCCGAGCCGCTCTTCGAGGAGGACGGCGTCACCGCGAAGCCGGAAGCTGCAAAACTAAGCATGGTAGCCAGACTGGCGACCCCGACAATTAAACGCATACGATTCTCCTTTACAATCACCGGCGCGGCAAAGCTTCACCTCCGCCTGCGCCACTCTCTTCTACGCGGCCCGTAGATCATTTGTTCCCTGAAAATCTCCGCGTACTACTCTGGAAG
Source organism: Occallatibacter sp. (assembly GCA_050014335.1). Classification (GTDB taxonomy): domain Bacteria; phylum Acidobacteriota; class Terriglobia; order Terriglobales; family Acidobacteriaceae; genus Telmatobacter. The sequence continues at coordinate 28,863 of JBEKDN010000001.1, forward strand.
CACTTCAATCCCCGTCACCGTTGCGTATCCGTTTACTGGAACAAAGCTCAGCAGAAGCTTGCCTTGCGCATTCGCCTCCAGTCCGGCAAATCTCCGCATCGCAACGTCGCCCTGGCGCACTTCCTGCGCAAGATTGAAGTTCTTCAGCAGCACACTGCCATTGCAGTAGACATCAAAGATGTGCGCGACCGCATTCCCCTCACCATCGGAAGAGGACTGATCCCAATCGCCGTGACGCACCGCAAAGTAAAGCGTCACTGTATATCTTCCCTGCGTAACCGGGATAGCGTAAGAAAAATTTCCCCAGCGCTCGCTCTCATAGAGTTCCGCGTCGTCGGTCCCTTTCACCTCGGATGTATAAGTAGCCAATTGCCCGCCCGCAAAGTAGTTATCCGGACTCCACCAATGGCTGTCATTCGAGTAATACGGCGTTTCACGCGTCAACACTCGCACCGGGCGTATGTGCCCCCTGAATCCCGGCAGAATCTCGATCGCGGAAAGGATCGCCTGCCTCCCTGCCTCGCCGGTAAACTCCAGATGCAGCATCCCATCCGCCGCCGGCTGAATCCCCGTAAAGACCTTCACATCGGCCGTGCCGCTGGCACCCGCATCGGCCACCAAGTCGAATCGGCTCAATAGCATCTTGCCGTTCGCCCGCACCGTCATCAGCCTGCTGCCTTCGCCGTCCCCACCCGACGACTCAGGACCATAGACCGTTTCTGCAAACTGCAAGTGCAATTCGTAAATACCCTTTTTCAGCGGAATGTTGTACTTGAAGGCTCCTTGCCGGCTACTCCGATAGAAGTCCGGATTCTGGGTTCGTCCAATCTTTTCAAGGGAACTCCTCACCGCCGTGCCGCCCTCAAACCACGCATCGGCGTTCCATAGCTTACCCGCATGATCCACCAGGCTTCTGCTTGAACCTGCCAGGATGCGTATCTCTTCTCCAACCGGGGGTCCAAGCTGCGTCTCAGTCTGCGGCGTGGTTGTTTCGTTCATCCCTCCTGCCGTTGGAACCTGCATCCGGTGGCGCAGTAACAGCCAGGCAAAACCAGAAATGAGAATCAACACACCAACCGCGCCAGCAAGCCGCCATTGATTGCGGCGGGACAATTGAGACCAGCGCACCCCGGCCTTCTTCGGATGGTCCGACACAGCCACAGCCGGCGGCAGCGCTGCAACCACTTCAATCCCTTCCCCGATCCGAGAAGCCGCCGTGAACTCCGGAACATATTGTCCCAGCGGGATCGTGATCCGCAGCCGATGCTCCGCTCCTTCACCGGTGTAATAAGCTGCCAGCCGCTTGCGCAAGCGGTTGGCTTCAACCCGCACAATCGAATCCGAATCCTGATCGAAGGATGCGCCGCGATGGAATACCTCCACGCCGACCGAGTACTCCTTGATCTGTCGCGCCTCGCCGGCAAAGAGCTTTTCGCAGAGATAGCGCAAGAGATTTGCCATGGTTGGCGCGCGCTTGAAGAGCTCGGAACGCAGCACCGTCTCCATCTCCTCGCGCTGTGCCTCCATCTCGGCTGTCTCTCGGCTCTCAATCGCCATTGATTCCATCCCCGGAATGATTGTAATAGTAGGCATCCTCGATTGTTTGGCTAGCCCTTAACGGTGTAGTCAACGCGAAAAACTGGCCTGTAACGGCATGTAACCCCTCCTGCTTCCTCAGTGCCGGTTAATCCTTGTTAAAACTTCTATAAACGTAAGTCTATGCAAAATAGCGACTTATGCCGCACCCCCTGAGAGTTTAACCCCACGAATCCGGTTGGTAGCAGGTATAGCGTTGCGGGTGCGTCGTCTTCGTTCTCTACTCAAATCGATGCAGGGAGCGGATCGCTGGAACCGGCTGCCGATAGCCTTCAAGCGAAATGCCCACGAGCAGGAGAGGTGACCCATGAAAAGAATCATCACAGTATTGGCGGCGAGCCTGCTATTTGGGGCAACCCCGTTTGCAGTCGCAGCTGTCGGTTCGGACACAAACAATTCCGACATGCTGCAGCGAGCCAAGTTGGCCGAGCAAAGAGGCGACCTGGCCCTTGTTCACAGCAACTACACTCAGGCGTCGGCCTATTATCAGTCCGCCGTGCGCCTCGACCGTCAAAACGCCACGCTCTATAACAAGCTCGGGATTGCCGAACTTCAGTTGAACCAAAGGGGAGCGGCGCGCAGAAACTTCGAGCAAGCCCTAAAGTGCGACCCGCAATCCACCGCCGCAGTCAATAACCTGGGAGCCGTGGCTCTGCGCGACAAAAAATTCTCCCTTGCGGTGGACTACTTTAAAAAGGCGCTGGCCATGGATGAGTCCACCGCCTCCACGCACGTCAATCTCGCTGAAGCATGGATCAGCCTCAAGCAGTATGACCGTGCCACCACCGAATACGCGCGCGCCCTGGAACTCGACGCGGATGTTTTCAGCGATAGTCAGGGGGGAAGCCTCATTCAGCTCAGCTCTCCCGAGCAGCGCGCCCGCGTCGACTTCTTGATTGCAAAATCCTATATGAAGCGCGGCAATCTTGAAGGCGCTCTGGATTATCTGGGCCGCGCCAAGGAGCTGCATCTCCCCGGCCTTTCCAAGGTTTACACCGATCCCGATTTCGCTCCGCTCTGGAAGGATCCCCGCTTGGCAAAAATTGTTAAGCCATCAATGAGCTAGTCTTTCCAGTACCTGCCGCGCGCCGCCTTGGGAAGGCATGGCGGCGCGCGGCACTCCTCGAACTCTTTCAAGAATCCAGCAAATAATACGGCTCCGAAAAGGCATTCTCATCGCTTCCGCCAGCAGAGTCATCGGACCCGAATCCATACTCTCCGCATATCACTCGACGAAGTAAGTCAACCACAGAAGTGAATGGAGACTTCATGAAAGCCTATATCATCTTTGCTGGATTCTTCTTTTTCTGTTTACCCCTGCCGTTAACTTGCAAGCTCCGGCGCTGGTCTCAATCAATAACGTCCCATCAGAAATTAGCGGCGTGGATAAGTCTCCGTGGCCAGCTCCGGGGGCTAGTTGTCTTTGGACCCGATCCGCGCTTTAACCAAGACCGAGCGGCAGGTGGCGCAACTCCAAAAAGTGGTTCCCGGTACAGCACTATAGTTGGAAATACAATAGGCGCTCAAGAGGATTCTTTGACCTTCCCAAGCGCCCACCGAGCCGCCACGCGAAGCCCCTCATCCGCAACTTCAGACCAAGCTTCCAACCGAGCCGCGAACCGTCGTTGCCCACTGTTTCCCATCGCAACAGCCACATTTCGGCGCAGCCCCAAAAAGCCCGTCCTGCGCACCGGCGACCCATTGAATTGCCGCTCGAACTCCGCCTCGTCCATCGCCGCCAGCCAATCCAGCGCCGGGTTCACCAGCTCCGTCCGCGCTTCCAACTCCGCATCGTTGCCGATCGGCGCCTTGCGGTTCCATGGGCAAACATCCTGGCAAATGTCGCAGCCAAAAACCTGCCTCCCTGTGCCTTCCATCAGCTCCGGCGCAATCGCTCCGCGGTGCTCGATCGTCAGGTAGGCAATGCAGCGCGCCGCATCCATCTGATAAGGCGCAATCAGAGCACCGGTCGGGCAAGCTTCCAAACACCGTCGGCAACTGCCGCAGCGATCCGGTTGCAGTGCAGCACGTGTGGCTTCCGTTTCAATCTCAATTGACGTCAGCAAAACTGCCAGAAATCCGTAGGAGCCCAGCTTCGGATGGATCAGGCAGGTATTCTTTCCCGTCCATCCCAACCCCGCCGCCTCCGCCAGCGCCCGCTCCACCACAGGTCCGGTATCCACAAATGCCCGCGCCTCAAAATTCCCAAGCTGCTCGTGAAGCCGCACCTGCAACGCCTTCATTCGCTTCAGCAGAACTTTGTGGTAGTCGGATGGCCGCCGCACACCGAGCGCATCCACTTTGCTCGACCACGCATAGCGAGCAATCCATCCAGCGCCTTCATTGGCCATGTCGGTCGAGCGCGGCTGCGGGCTGTTGTAATTGGCCCAGCAGACCACGGCGGACCGCGCCCACGGAAACGGAATCTCCGTCCGCGACCGCAGCAGCCGCGGCTCAGGCACTGCCGCTCCCTCAGTATCTGGCTCTCCGCGCTTCAGGTAGCTCATCGTGCCCGCGCGCCCCGCCCGCACCCACTCTTCAAAGCGCCTCGCGTCTCGCTCCTGGTTCCCGTGAGGCAGCGCCACTACCCCCGCCTCCGTAAATCCGGCCTCCAGAGCCAGTTCGCGCGCCCGCGCTGGGGTCATGCCCCAGCTGGAAACAGCGGTTATTTCGAGTTTGAGCGTGGGGTTATCCAAGTTTCAATTCTCCATCACAAAGCACAACATCAAGGATTTTTTTAGAAATCCCGCCAGCAAGCTTTCCTATTCGCCAACAATACGCCGATTTGGCTTTTCGCTGCCCGCATCGCCGGTGGGATACTAAACTGGAATCAGCCGTGGTTAAAGTGAGCAACCAGATTTCCGTGGGAGAGCCCGAGTCATGATTCATCGACCCTTCGTGAATTTCTTTCAGGTAGCTTCGCTGGTCATGCTGCTCGTGGCTGTGGCGCTGCTGGCGGCCATCGCCACGATGCACTTTGCCATTCACGGTGCGGAGGTGCAGGTACCCGCGCTCAAGGATATGACGGTCTCCGAGGCGCGCAGCCACACTTCTGGACTGGGTCTCGACCTGGACGTTGACAACCGCTACTACTCCTCCGACGTGGCCGCCGGACATATTCTTTCGCAGTCGCCTGCGCCGGGCACTGTGGTGCGGCGAGAGTGGCGGGTACGCGTGGCGGAAAGCCTGGGGCCGCAAAAGGTTGAAGTGCCTGAGACGGTAGGCCAGGATGAGCGTGTGGCTGCATTGCGGCTGAGGCGCGTTGGCCTGGAAGTGGGGGTGACGGCGCGAATTCCCTGGACGGGAGCGGCCGAAGGAACCGTTCTGGCTCAGGATCCCCCAGCGCACGCTCAGGGCATTGCTCAACCCAGCATCAACCTGCTGGTAGCCGCCGCCAGCACCGATGCGCCTGACGCCTTTGTTATGCCTGACCTGAACGGCCTTCCGGTGGTTGCCGCGCAGGCCGAGTTGTCGCGGGTCGGCATCCAGTCCACGGCAAAGTTTGTCGATGTGCCCGTGGGACCGGTGGGCAAAGCGGGAGCTGCGCCCGTGCTGCCACTGCGGCCTGGAGCGGTGATCGCGCAACAGCCGCCGCCCGGTTCGCGCGTCGAGCAGAGCGCGCAGGCCGTGCTGACAGTGGCAAAATAACGAACCGGCACCCAGACTTTTCAGGCGTTTCGTTCGACCATGCAGATAAAGAAACCGTCTGTGTGGAACCTTCCCGGAAGCAAGCGCAAATACCCCTCCGGCGTGAGGGAACCATGCAGCCCCTCCGCGCCGTCCCGCGTAAGAACTCCCTCGCCGAGCAATTCCCCAATGCGAGTTTCAAGCGAAACCACACGTGCATCCGGAGTTACAGCAAGCACTGCCGCGACCACGTGCTCGTTCTCCTCGGGCTCCAGCGAACAAGTCGAGTAGACGACACACCCGCCCGGACGGACAGTCCGCACCGCCGCGCCGAGAATCGCCCGCTGCCGCGCGGCTTGTCGCGCCAGGTCTTCCGCCCGGAGCCGGTGACGAATCTCCGGGTTTCGGCCCAGCGTCCCAGTGCCGCTGCACGGCACATCGGCCAATGCAAGGTCGAATATCGATTCTTCTCTAAGCTCAGTTGCGTCGGCAAGCCGGCACTCCACTCTGTTGCCAAGATGCGTCAGCCTCTTCCGCAACTGCTCCAGCCTCGGTGCGCTGGCTTCAAGCGCAAGGATGTGTGCCTGCGGGTTGCGCTCTGCAAGGATCAGCGTCTTTCCACCAGGAGCCGCACACGCATCGAGAATTCTCTTTACCTTTTGTTCGAGATTCTGGTGTGATCGTCCAGCCAGCTCAGCTACCAGTTGTGAGCCTTCGTCTTGAAACCGCACCCGTCCCTCGCGGTAGGCTTCAGTCGCAGCGACGTCTCCAGCAACCACCGATCTCGCGGCGGTCAGTAATGCGCCAGCTTCGAGGACAATCCCTTCCACGGCGAGCTCGTCCGCTACTTCGCGGTTGGCGAGTCTCACCATAAGCACCGGCTGCTTCTGGCCATAAGAACAGATAGACTGCGCGGTATTCACGCCGTAGAAGCCAATCCAGCGCTCAACCATCCAAGTTGGATAAGCTTCCAGCTCGCCTGTAGAGCTTATTTCTAAACCACGCTGTTCTTCAGTTGTCTGAGCCTTTGCCAGCTTCCGCAGCACGGCATTCACCATGCCGGATGCGAATCTATGACCGGCCTGCTTGGCCAATTCCACGCTTTCGTCAATGGCGGCGCGCGCCGGAATGCGATCCATGTACAGAATCTGAAAGGCGCCCATGCGCAGCGAAATCAGAATCTCAGCATCGAGCTTGGCGTTGGGGTGGTCAAGAAGAGTTTGCAGTTGGCGATCAAGCTGAATCTGCCAGCGCAGCACGCCCAGCACCAGCGCGGTTGCCAGGTTGCGGTCGGCAGCCGCAAGTGCATTGACGGCCTGGCCGCGCAGCAGATCGTCGGAGTGCGATTGCCCACGTTCGACAGCAAGCAGAATCTGAAATGCCACCTTGCGCGACCGGGATAATTCCGTCTTGCGATTCTTCGGCGCGGTTTTTTTTGCGCTTGCCTTCTTCACAGCGCTCATGGCGTCCCGATTCCCAGCCGCGCGCCGTCGCTCAGCACATTTCCGCGCAAAAACTCGGCTGCGGTAAGCCGCTTCTTTCCTTCCAGTTGAAGCTCAATTAGCTCAAGCCAACTCTCACCGGCACAGGCAACAAAGAGCCGGTGATCTTCCATATGAATCTGGCCCGGCTCTGCCGCAACTGGGATCGCAAAGGTCGAAGCGTCGGCAACCGCTAGCCGGTGAGCGATCAGTTTTTTTCCGTTGAGAGTCGTAAAAGCTCCTGGCCAAGACTGAAAGCCGCGCCAGCGATTCCGCAGTTCCTTCGCCGTGCGCGCCGCAAAATCCATGCGCCCGTCCTCGCGTGTTAGTAGCGGAGCTAAAGTGGCTCCTTCAGAGTTCTGCGGCCGTGGCTGAAGGCTTCCGCCTTTCAGGCCCTCAAGCGTCTTGAGAACCAGCGGCGCGCCACCAACCGCTAACTCATCAAAGAGCTGCGCCGCACTCAAGTCCGGTGCGATGGCGAAGGCTCGCTGCAGCAGGATCGGCCCAGTGTCCAAGCCCTCATCCAGCAGCATCGTAGTGTTGCCTGTGACAATATCCCCATTGGCCAGCGCCCATTGAATCGGCGCGGCCCCGCGATAGCGCGGCAGTAGACTGGCGTGAAGATTGATGCACCCCAGTCGCGGCAGAGCTAGCATCCAGGGAGGAATCAGACGTCCATATGCCACCACTACGATGGCGTCGGGCGCAATCGCTTCCAGTTGCGCGCGGAACTCTGGGTTGGTGCGAATCTTCTCCGGCTGCGTCACGGTCAGGCCTGCTGCCAGCGCGGCTTGCTTCACCGGTGGAGCGGCAAGCTGCTGATCGCGTCCCACCGGCCGATCCGGCTGAGAGACGACGAGCGCAACTTCGTGCTCAGCCTCGCGCAAGGCTTCGAGAGTGGGCACGGCAAAGCGTGGAGTTCCGCAAAAGACCAGCTTCATGCCCTTACCACACGCCGTCGCGCTGCATCTTGCGAATCTTGCGCAGCGCCAACTCGCGTTTCAGGGCACTCATGCGGAAGATGAACAGCATTCCGTCCACGTGGTCGATCTCATGCTGAAGGCAGCGCGCCAGCAGATCGTCGCCGTCCTTCTCGAACCATTTACCCGTCTCGTCCTGCGCGCGCACGCGCACCTGGGCCTTGCGAACCACCTTCTCGCGGATCTCCGGGAAGCTCAAGCAGCCTTCCTCTTCATAGAGCTTGCCCGCGCTCGATACGATCTCCGGATTGATGAGCACCAATTTCTCTTTTGGATTCTTGCCCATGCTAAGGTCGATGACCGTCAAGCGCTTGGAAACATTCACTTGCGGCGCCGCCAGTCCAATGCCCTTTTCGGCATAGGTGGTCTCGAACATGTCGTCGACAAGCTTGCGCAGCGCCGCATCGAATTCGGTGATAGGTTCACCGGGCCGCGAGAGGACGGGATCGGGATATTTGACAATCTTCAGAATCATTTGGGTATTGAAGACACTCCAAGTTGATCGGGCTGCTTTGCCCACTTATTGCCGAAAATGACTGTTGCCAAAAACAGCTTTGCTTCGCCGGTAAATTGCGCGCGGTTCCAAGCATCAATAAGCAGCTTGGCTTTATCTACGCTCTCAGATGCCCAAGATAGGCCTACCTTGCCATCCGCATCTACGACATCATAATCGGCAAGATGCCGCTCATCCTGCAACTCTTCGAAAATATCGGCAATCGTTGCGAGGTCAGGCGAATATGCGCAAGGTACAGCGACTTCTTCTGACAATCTTTTCACGCTATCAGGGGTGAGAAATCGAGCCATCGCATTCTTCATCGCGCGATGCTCCAGCGCCCTTTGCGACCTGCCGCGCAATCCATCTGGTTCCTGCGGACTCACCTGTTCCGCAACAGCCGCTGCAATCAAATGAAACACCGCGTAATAAGAAGCCGACACGGCTCGACGAAAGTCGACATCGATAGCATCAGCAGCAGCAAGCAACTTCGATGCGTGGCCGAGTAGGTCATCAGCTAGCGACAAGCAGGGCACTCCGCTCTTCTTTCGCCGAGAATTGAATCCGAGTGGACTGATGCTCTGGATCTACGTCCACGAATTGAAATTTCTCGCGTAGCTTCAAATAGAAGTTATTCCAGACACGAGCTTTATCTGGAGAGGGAATTACGTTAGGCTTCAAGTGAAAATAGACCATTACCCGTGGAGTTCCATCGTACATCTCATCGAATTTCACATCATATCTTCCAACGACAAAATCATCGGGCCACGGACCGCACTCGTCCAGGATCTGAGGGAGCACCTTTCGCACCTTTTCTTCAGGTGGGCACGTCATCATGGGATAGCGAATGCCATCCAATGTCAGTCCCGGATTCAAGGACTCAAGCCTGAAAAGGTAATGACCGTCGTCACCAACCTTGCGGTCCTCAATCACGAACCTTCCCTTGTAACCAAAGACCTCGACCTTTTCGTCAACTTTCGGAGTGAAGTCAATATCCATCTCACTCCTCCTTTACCAGTGTACCCCGAATTGAATTCCCGGTTAATACACCCTTATCTGTTCGATGTACCCAGCAAAATTCCGTTGCAACTCCATCGCGGAATCGCCGCCGAACTTATCCTGCACGGCTTTGGCAAGCACCAGCGCCACCATCGCCTCGGCCACCACTCCGGCCGCCGGCGCAACGCAAATATCGCTCCGCTCATAACTTGCGCTGGTGGCCTCGCGGCTGTCAAAGCGCACCGAGGCAAGCGGCTTGCGCAGGGTCGAAATCGGCTTCAGATGGCCGCGCACTACAATATCCTCGCCGTTTGAGACGCCGCCCTCCAGGCCGCCGGCATTATTCCGCGGGCGCGTGAAACGTGTTGGCTGGCCTGTCTCTTCCCGTGCGTAATAGATCGGATCGTGAACCACCGAGCCAAAGCTCTCCGCCGCCATCACGCCTCGGCCAATCTCGACCCCTTTGACCGCCTGAATACTCATCACCGCCCAGGCCAGCAGCCCGTCCAGCTTCTCGTCCCAATTGACGTATGTCCCCAGGCCAGCCGGAACCCCGTGCGCCACCACCTCAAAGATGCCGCCCACCGTGTCGCCGGTGCGGGCTGCTTCCTCGACCTCTTCCTTCATGCGCGCCTCGGTCGGCTCATCCACGCAACCGAGAACCACATCGTCTTTGCTAGCCAGCGCGGCAATCTCGTTCCATGTCGCGGCCCGCTCCATTTCCACTTTGCCCACGCGAACCACATGGCTCAGCACTTCAATTCCCACTGTACGCAACATCAGCTTGGCAAAGGCCCCGGCCGCCACGCGCGCCGTGGTCTCGCGGGCCGACGCGCGCTCCAGCACGTAACGGGCATCGGGAAAATTGTACTTCAGAGCGCCTGCCAGATCCGCATGGCCAGGCCTGGGCGAGGCAACCGCTTGATGCAGCGCCGGATCGCCGGCGGCAACAGGCAATTTCGCCTCCCAGTTCTTCCAGTCGCGGTTGACCAGCTCGATCGCAATCGGCGCGCCGATCGTCTTGCCGTGGCGCACGCCGCTCAAGACGTGGGCCTTGTCGGTTTCAATCTTCATGCGGCCGCCGCGCCCATAGCCCTGCTGACGGCGCCAAAGTTCGCGATTGATAAATTCCAGATCCACCGGCACACCGGCTGGCAGCCCTGAGAGCAGCGCAATCAGCGCCTCCCCATGTGACTCCCCGGCAGTTGAAAAACGAATCATAGCTTCTTCATTGTAAAGGGCAGGCGAAGACGGAAACAGGGAATAGGGAACAGGGAACGGAAAACCAGGACAATTCTGAGTTCCAGTTTGTTTTTTCACCTATTGCAGGGTATATTACTGGATATAGATTCGAGGCGGTCGTGACTCTTACTCCTCAAACTCGAGCGCTCACCAATTACCGCAAACGCCTCAGTCAACGCGGAATGGCGCGATTTGAAGTCCTGGGACTCTCGACGGATCGCGAACTGATCCGTTCACTGGCCCGGCAGTTGGCCGAGGATAATCCTGAGGCCAAGGAGCTTCGCGCCTCCGTGCATCGCTGCATCCGAGCGCAATCGCTGAACAAGGGCGGCATCCTTGCCGCATTGCGCCGTTCTCCCTTGGTTGGAGCCGATCTCAACCTCGCTCGTCCGCGCATCGATGGCCGAGAGGTAGATTTGTAATGCGCTATTTGCTCGACACCAACATACTCAGCAACGTCACCAAGCCCGCGCCCTCCGAGCCGCTTCTAGCCTGGATGGCAGAGCAAGCCGACGAGGATTTGTTCATCGCCTCACTGGTCGTTGCAGAAATTTGGTTTGGAGTGCTGGATATCCCACCCGGAAAGAAGCGCGTTCAGTTGGAGAAATGGTTTACCGGTTCAGAAGGGCCGCAAGCATTGTTTGCTGGCCGTGTTCTCCCCTTCGACGAGAAGGCCGGCTTGATCTGGGCGCGCCTGATGGCCGAGGGCGAGAGATCCGGGCAACCGCGCAGCGCTTTGGATATGATTGTGGCCGCCGTTGCGGAAACCAACGATTGCATCGTGGTCACCGATAACGAAAAGCATTTTTCTGGACTGAAGTACATCAATCCGATGCGGACTCAGATCGGTTAATAGCTCCAGATACCATATTTTCAGGGGATGTGATGCGTTTCCGAACCACGAAAACCACAATTGTTCCCTACGTGAACGTGCTAATGCCCTAGTGGGGCAAATCAAGTAATGGACCCCCAAAATACTCTCCGACTTTTGACATCGAAAATTTAAAAGTTCCATATCGTGATCTGTAGTCGACAGGTTAATTTAACTCCCGCTTTTCGGACACGGGAGGTCGCGGATTTCTATTGGCCAACAATTCCTTTATCCCTATTCCCAATTTCCGCTTCCCTCGCGTACCATCTCCCCATGAGCTACTTCCTCTTTAAAACCGAGCCAGACGTCTACTCCTTCGACGATTTCCTGCGGGACAAAGAGACCATCTGGGATGGCGTAACCAACCCTACCGCCGTCAAATTCCTGCGTGAAATGAAGGCCGGAACCAAGTGGATCTTCTACCACACCGGAGACGAACGCACCGCCGTCGGCACGGGAACCGTGGTGAGCGTGGACCCCACCGACCCCAAGGTTCCCATTGTCAAAGTCAAGGCTGGCAAGCGCCTCAAGACCCCAAAGACGCTAGCGGCCATCAAGGCTGAGCCGCTCTTTGCCCAGTCGCCGCTGGTCCTCATCGGACGGCTCTCCGTGGTTCCGCTCACACAAGAGCAATGGGATTGGTTCTTGGCCTAAAGCAATACGATCCCGGCGGCACAATTCCTAAGTGCGGGAACTGCACCGCCGGCGGAATACGAACTATCTTTTGCGGCGCTCTCAGTGACACCCGCCGCTGGCCTTTTCCGGTTCCACATAGAGCTGTGCCGGATCGACGAAGTACCCCTGCCCATACTTATCGTGGTGGCGAACCCAGGCCATCGAATGCGCCAATCCATCCTCATCGCGTCCTTTAGGCGCATGATCCAGAAAGTTATACGTGCCGAGAAAAATATCCAGCCCTCGCGCATAACTTGAGTACGTGTGAAATATCTCGCCGTTCGCGTCCTTGAAGAAAACGCTGAGGCCCGGTCCTTCTTCGCTCGGGAACTTCGTGACCTCGTAGTTGTAATTCACCTTTCCCGCTTTCCGCTCCTCTGGGGTAAACGAAACGTGGTAGTCGTAGTTGAAATCGCTTTCGTTGGACGATACCCAATGAAACCGCCAGCCCATGCGCTTCTTGAATGCTGCAATCTCGCTGCAAGGCGCGCGCTACCACTGCCAATGTAACGTCTCGATTGGCCAAATGGACCGTGGGACCGTCGAAATGATCGGCAAGAAAGGAGCAGCTTGGGCAGCCCTCTTTCCAACCCGGCCCGAGCATGAAGTGATATACGATAAGCTGGCTGCGCCCATCGAACAGGTCAGCGAGCGTCTCTTTGCCCTTCGGCCCATCGAAGGTATACTGCTTTTCAACCTTCTCCCAGGGCAGTTGGCGGCGTTGCCTGCTTAGCTCATCGCGCAGCCGTGTAAATTCCTTCTCCTTTGTCAGAAAATCTTTGCGTGCCGCCAGCCACTCGTCGTGTGAGACAACTTTCAAATGAGTAATTTCTGTCGTGATGCTAGCCATTGTGATCCTCCTTGGATGGGGATAATGTTGAGATGTTGCTGGTGATCTTGCGGGTTGCTACTTTCTTGAGGACGAGCGCGGCCAAGCCGCCGGTCGTGGCGACGCTGCCGGCAAACAGCGCCGCGGTCGCCAAACAATAAGGGCACATGGGAACCTCCCGATTGCGCGATGGGGAAAATAGCTCGTATCTTCTGGCGGTTATCTTGCCTCAGCGTTCTCGCGGACCCGATCTAGAATCCACTTCCATCCCTTGACCACGCCGTTCCTGTGATCCTCCTGGATAAATCCAAGCGCGGTATGTCGGAAAGCGATGGTCGTCACTCCATTCGCCTCCGTCAGCCGATACTGCACATTTGATAGAAAGGGATACGACGCAAACAGAGGGCCATAAATCTCCAGCAATGCCGGTCGCTTGATAGCCTGCACGTGGCCCCAGAGATGGCCGTTGTTATCGCCCAGGTCGCGATACCATCTCCCGCCCGGCCAAGGCTCGATCTTCATTGGCATCGGCGTGCCATCTGGCGTATCGTTTCGCGGTCCAATTTGGTCAAGCAGCGCATCGAAGCTTACCGCAATCGACGCGTTGATCTGGATGTCGTATACGACTTTCAATGTCAGGTCTTCAATACTCGTTGCAGTCTGGGTCATGGTCACTCCTCGGGGATGATTTGGGGATTCAATTCCTTCATGCGTTCCTCGGCCAGTTGCTTCACGCCCAGCAACTGGCGCTTCCATAAGCGCTCAAACGTGCCGGCCCACTCGTGCAATGGACGGATTGCCTCGGCATTGGTTTGGTAGAACTTTTGCCGGCCTTCACAACGCGCACGGACCAGCCCGACGCTTCGCAACACACTTAAATGCTTCGATACAGACGGTTGGTCAATCCTCAAGGCAATCGCAATCTCGCCAACCGGGTGCTCCTTGAGAGCAAGATAAGTCAGGATTTCCCGTCTGCGAGGCTCGGCGATTGCATTGAAGGTGTCGGTGGTGGTGGCTGCTCTTGCCATAGAAAATAATATGTATTCTTATATAGGAATATGTCAAGTGTTTTTTGATGTTTTGTCTGCGAGGGCGAACTGAAGCATTTTTTAGTCAAGCATAGGAACTTGAGTGCCCCGTCGATTCCGCTCCTGAGCGCAGTCGACGGATTTGCGTCTCTCAATCGCGAATGGATGGAAAACCTTGAAATCGCTCCACAGGATCAGCAAAGAATGCTCTGGAGTTTCCGGATTTTCGGTAAGTGCGCGGCCTGCTCTTCGCTACGTGGTAGCTTCTCCCAGCCAGCGCTTCGTATTCAGCAACTGCCGCTGATCGAGAGCCCAGACCTTGCCGGTCATCTCATCGGCGGATTTGCCTTCGCGGATGCACTTATCGAACTCAACCTGTATTGCTTGCATCTTGGCGTCCAGATCGTCGATAAAGCTTAACGCCAGTGCTTCTGGAATCATCGGCAGCTTTGGTGAGCCAAACTCCAGCTTGCCATGATGACTCAGAATCATATGCAGGACCAGCACCTTCAACTTGGGCGGGAAGTCAGGCAGACTGTCCATCGTTTTCTCGGCCAGCGCCGTTCCCATCTGTATGTGGCCCAGCAGAGTGCCTTCCACGGTGTACTCAAAGCCTATCTCCCAGCTCAACTCGCGCACCTTGCCAATGTCGTGCAGGATAACGCCGGTCAGTAGCAGGTCGCGGTCCAGCAGCGGATAATGCGGCGCAACTCGGTCGGCCAGCGTAAGTAGGCTGACAACGTGCTCCAGCAGGCCGCCAAGCCAGGCGTGATGAAGCTGTTTGGCTGCCGGTGCTTCGCGGTAGGCCTGGGCAAGCGCGGGATCGGCTAGCAGCGTGGTTAGCAGCCGTTTCAGATCCGGGTTGGCAAGGCTCTCCACAAAGCTCAATAACTGTCGCCACAGGGCGGCAACATCGTAGGTGGTCGAGGGAAGCAGGTCTGACTTATCCACCTCCGTCAGCAACGCCACGCGCAGTTGATCCACTTTCATCTGCAAGCGATCGTCGAATCGCGAAGCCGAGCCACGCGCCTTTACAATGTCGCCTCGCTCGAAGTCCTTGGCAATGCGGGGGTCGCTCGGTTCCCAAACGCGCGCTTCAAGCTGGCCGGTCTTGTCACCCAAAATTAAGCTCAAATAGGGCTTGTTGCTCTTGGTTGTGCGCTGCTGCTTGAGCAGCACCAGAAAGAAACCGTCGAAGAGCTTGCCTTCTTCGAAGTTGGCTAAATCGGCAATGTAGATGTCTTTCATAATTTTGATCGGAAAACAAAGTACGCAGGCCACGGAACTGTATGAGGCGCCAGCCTGCGGTCAAGGATACCACGGCGCCTATCGCAACCGGCCATTCAGCGGAAAGCCCAGCCTCCAAGGCTGGGCTTCCCGCTCTTGCAAATCGATTTGATCCGAACCGCTTAACTGCCAAGACCGCTTGCGGAAGATTTGAGCGTTACGGCATCACCGTCTGCGAGGCATGGTTGCCATGAGGAATGACAATGATCGCCGTTGGCTCCTGATCTGTGGGGTAAGGCGATGCCTGCAGGTTGCTCAATGAACCAGCGGTCGGATCCATTCGGAAGCCGGAGATGGTGCCGCCCAGATAGTTGGCTGTATAAAGGAAACGGCCCAGCGCCGGATCGATTGCGATTGCCACCGGCAGGCTGTCTGTCTGGTTGAGTTGGCTGCCCGACGCGCCCAACGCGACCGTCGGCGTACCCGTCGTCAGATTGATATCGTAGCCCGAAACGGTATTATCCAGCGCGTTGGTCACATACATGAATTTGCCGCGAGGATCGATAACGATTGCGTTCGGCTCGTTCCCCGCCTTGAATGGGCCATTGGTCAGAAAGCTCAGCGTATTGCCGGTCATGATCGTATAGCCGATCAGTTGCGCGGAGGCATAGTCGGTCACATAGAGGAACCGGTTGGTCGGATCGGCAACCAGCGCGCTGGGCTGAATACCGGCCTGGTAAGGGCTCCCTGTGGCCGCCGTGAGAGTGCCTCCTGAACCAGCCGTGAAACCAAAGACCCAGCCTGGATGAGCGGGGCTGAATACTGTGCCTGATGGCGCGCCTGGGTTGTATGCGGACTGATCGTACGCCGACACATAAACGCCAGTGCCTTGCACAATGTTATTGTTGGCCAGCGCAAATACGCCGGTGGGAATCATAGTGTCGCCAGGATAGCTGGAAAGGGTCAATGGTATTGTCGCCGTTGCCGCGGAACCGATAGTGCCAGCCGACAGCGAATACTCAGTCAGCGTGGCGGAGGTAGTTCCCGACACCACATACAAGTAAGTCCCCGCCGTATCCACCGCAAGACCTACCGGGGCGTCATTCAGCGTGACAGAGCCCTTGGCTGTCAGATTCCCATTCAATCCGATCGTGAAGTGCGTGATCGAATTGCTGCCCGCATTGGCCACATACAAATTCGCATAGTCGGACGTAGTAGCCATCGCAACCGGCCTTACTCCGCCGGTGGAGACAGCGGATGCCACCGGGCGCAAGGCGCCGGATTGCGAGTCCGCCGCATAGGTCTGGATCTTTCCGTCCGTTCCGCTTTGCCAACCGGCAGCGCTGGCCACGAATGCAATATCGATGGTCGTGATCGAGCAGGCAGTCAAGAGTGTGGCCACCAGAAGGCCTATGGAAGAAACCAGAAAAAGCTGGCTCGATTTGCTGAACTTCATGCGCTTCCTTCGTCGTGGGCTTGTCATATTGCGGGCCCAAAAACCGGTTAAGTTGCCCCGTAGTCATCCCATAAGGCTGTACGGGGGACTGCTAAGTTAGACGGCAGCCAACAGTAGCTATTTCGCCGTGCTACCGTGTGGAATCGCCGCCACCGCCACTGGCTGGGCGCTGGCCCCATAGGGAGAGTGTTGTGTGTTGATGAGTGTGCCTGCCGTGGGGCTCAACTCAAAGTCGGAAACATCGTTGCCAAGAAAATTGACAGTAAAAAGAAAGTGGCTCGTCGATGGATCGATCCCCATCGCCACCGGCTGAAGCCCCGCGTCGTAGGTAACAGGAGTCGGCGAGCCTCCCAGGAAACTCAGGTCGCCACTCATTGATATCGAGTAGGCCTCGACGTTACCGTCCTGCGCATTCGCGACGTAAGCAAATGGGTAGCTGGGATCGGCAACGATCGCCGAAGGCTGATTGCCGGCCAGGTAAGGACTGTGAGGTAACGGGTTCAGTGCGCCCGACCCCAACACCAAATAGCCAATTACATTTCCGTTGGTAAAGTCCGTCACGTAAAGATAAGTTGCGCTTGTTGAATCAGTGTAGCTGGCGATGGCCGAAGGATAGATTCCCGCTGCCTCAATCCCGAGCAACGTAAGCGCTCCGCCAGTGCCGACCGAAAACTCGAAAACGTATCCGACCGTGGGCGTCACTGAAGAATCGTATGCGGTTACATAGACGTTGGAGCCAGAATGCAAAACATTGATCGCCGTAGGCGCAATCACGTCGCCGGCTTTGCCGGGCACGCTCAACGGCCAATAGTTCGCGCCATTGGCCGGGTTAGTAACCGGCGTCGGTCCCGGTTCGCCGGGCGTTGCGCTTTTGGCGCCCGCAATCGGAAACACTGCCACTGAGCCCGCGCACGGCTGCGCAGTCGAGCAACTCGGCAGCGGTTCGTAGGTATCCACAATAAACAGATTCGATCCGTTTACCGCAACCGCCATTGGGTAAGTTCCAGGCGTATTCACCGTACTCAGCGGATAGAGCTTGCCATCGCTGCCAATTCCGAATTGAACGATCGAATTATCGTCATGGTTGACCACATAGAGATTCGAGTAGTCGCTGGAAACAGCTTCGGCCACCGGGTTGCGTCCGCCCGAAGGAAACGGCGACGTGGGAATCTGGCGCATCGCTCCAGAGATCGCATTGATCTCAAAGACGTCGATCTCACCGTAGCTATAGGGCCCGGCGGCCTTGGAACTGGCCACATAGACAAAGTCCGTGGTGGCTGTGCCGCAGGCAGTCAGAACTCCGGCCGCCAACAGACTCACAGCACAGACCAGCAGCAGCCTCGATTTGTTGAACTTCATGCGCATCTTTCGTCAGCTGGCCAGAATCTCAGACCGGCGGGATATCAGGTTTTGAATCGAATCCCAGAGCATAGGGAGGGAGCAATCATGCCCGGCATTCGTTTACGTTCTTGACATTCGTCTCCTGGGGCGGCGTTGATCGTCGCCCCAAGGCGTATCTGCTCAAAGCAAACTCTAGTTGCTGATACGGCCATCCACTAGGCACCAGGTAGGCGGGCCGTTCAGCGCGTAATCCGAGGGCACCTTCGACGACTGGTTAAGCGGAGTTAGTACGCCGGAAATTTGGTCCAGTACCTGCCCCGTTACAGTTTGAGCGTCAGAGTTGGCCGTATAGAAAAACTGATCCGAAGGATCTTCAACCATGCAGACCGGACCAGCGCCAGCGCCGAAGCTGAGTTGCGGCGATATTTCCGTGGGCAGAAACGGAGTATTCATGATCCAGCCGGCAACCCCACTCAACGGTAGTGTGGAATCGGCCTTCGGAACACCCTGGTTAGCCACGTAGAATCGTGTGCCCTTGCTCTCGACTACCAGAAAAACTGGATTGCTCTGGTTGGTGTCATCCTGAATGGGCCCGCTGGGGGTTGGCGAAAGCGACCCACCGGATGCGACGCTGTTTGGAATAATCTGGCTTTGCGAGATGGTGCTGGTACCGTTTACTGTCGCCGTGAGCGGATCATTGCTCAGCACCCAAAGGTAGTTGCCTGCGCTCACCAGAGCCGTGGCCTGGTAGATGGGATTTGAGCTAATCGGAACCGATAGGCCGCTCGTAGTAATGGTTAATTGCCCGGTGCTGGAATTGTAGCCGTAGGGAAAAACCGTATCGCCCGTCGTCGGCGTCCCGTACAACGTCATGACATTCGAACCTGTAAATGCAAAATCGAGCGCGTTGGCCGGAACTGGAAAATACGTCAAATTCTGTGTGCCACTGGCAGTCGTCGTCACTTGAACTTGCTTGTTCTCAATCAAGCTCAAACGGCCAGTATCCGAGTTGATCGAAAAGACCGTAATGTCGCCACAGGTCAGGGCGCCGTTCAGGGCTTGCGCACAACCATTCGCATTGACCGATTCAGTCGGGTTATAGTTGTCTGGAGAATCGTGGTCCAGCACGAAAAGGTAATTTCCTGAACTATCCCCAAGCATGCGGAAGGGATTCGTTCCCTGCGAATAAAAAGTCTGCTGCGGCGTAAGAACTCCATTTGCGCCCACTTCAAACTCGGTAATATTTGAATTCTTGCAGGGAAACGCAAAGGTGCAGATCGAAGAGCCAGCTGGATTGTCGCTGATGCCCTGATTGAGCACATAAACAAAACGCGATTGGCCCAATAGCAAGGCGCGCACCGGGTTCGCGCCGCCCGAAGACACCGGTGGATTCAACCCGTTAATAGGCGTTAGCTTGCCCGTATTGTGGTCGATCCTGAATCCGGCAATGTATCCGTTGCCGTTCGATCCCGACGTCACTGTCCCCGTCACATACAAAAAGCCAACCGTAAAACTCTGAGCGCAAGACGTAATGCTGAGGATAACGCCAACCGAGAGGGCGCTCATCAGGAGTGCCTTGCCATATTTCTTGAACTTCATGCGATTCCTTCATCCTGGTTGGGCGTATGCCGCCAGGTTTGCTAGTTCCACAGCAGAGCTGGGTTGGGACCGGTCCCTGTTGCATTGTAAAAGCCGAGGGCTGGTTGTGCCTAGTATTCGCTGAAGTAGCGGCAATTTAGGCTTTTTTGCCCGGCTCTTCCTCGAGCGTCGCGGAATCCGCCGCCCATCCCGCCTTCCATCGCAATTGCAAGCACGGATGCGGCTTGGACGCGCGGCGAGCGAGAAAGGTCAACACTGCCTTCTGAAAGGATAGCGGTCGAGGCTAGAACACTGCACCGGAGCCGTGGCTTATTCCCGCCACAACTCCGGCTAGTGACCAATCTACCAGACCCTGCAGGATTTCGCCGGATACATCGGCTGTCCCTGGGTGCAGCCAAACGCCTTGCCGAACTGATCGAAGTTCTGCACCGTGCCGTTGACTCGCCAGCGGCCCGGTGAGTGCGGATCGGTAAGCGCCGATTGGCGAGCCGATTGTTCGGTCACGTTTTCGCACCAAACCTGCGCAAAGCCCAAGAAATAGCGCTGCGCCTCGGTGTAGCCGTCTATTTTTTCATCGATGCTCTTGCCCTGTGCCGCCAGCGTGTCCAACAGCGCCATGTAGGCGATGCGCAGACCGCCATTATCGGCCGTATTTTCACCCAGCGTAAGTTTGCCGTTCAGCTTCTGTACCGGTGCATCGCCTTTGGCGGGCGCTGCCACAAAGCCGCTATATTCATCGGCCACGCAATTCTCGCGCTCTGTAAAAGCTTTGCGGTCTTCCGGCGTCTGCCACTCGCGCAGATTGCCTTTGCCGTCGAATTGCGAGCCCTCGTCGTCGAAGCCATGGGTCATTTCATGGCCAATCACCACCCCGATGCCGCCAAAGTTCACTGCCGGGTCAACCGTGAAATCGAAAAACGGCGGCTGCAGAATGCCAGCCGGAAAGTTGATGTCGTTGAATGAGGGGTTGTAGTAGGCGTTGACCGTCGGTGGCGTCATACCCCATTCCTTCTCGTCCACAGGCTTGCCCAGATGGTTCAAATTCCAGAGATCCTCGAAGAGTGTGCTGCGCTCGATATTACCGATCAAATCGCCCCGCTCCACCTTTAAGGCGGAATAGTCGCGCCACTTCTCCGGGTAGCCGATCTTGTTGCGGATCATAGCCAGCTTCGCCTCGGCCTCTTTTTTGGTGGCGTCGCTCATCCACGGCAGGGTCTTGATGTCGTCGCCCAGGGATTTTTCCAGAGCCGCCACCAGTTGATCCATGCTGGCCTTGGCGGCGGGCGGAAAGTGCAGCTTCACCCAATCCTGTCCAACCGCCTCGCCCAGCGCGTGGTCGGTCATCCGAACACATTGCTTCCAGCGCGGCGTCGGTTCCTTCTGTCCGCGAAGAGTCTTCCCGAAAAAGCCGAAGTCCTCATCAAAGAATGCCTTGGGCAGGTTGCTGGCCAGGCCGTGCAGCGTATGCCAGCGGAAGTACGACTTCCAGGCATCGATCGGCTCTTTCGCGATCAGATCGTTCAGACCCTTGAAAAAATCCGGCGTCTGCACATTCAGCGTCTCAAAGGGCCGAATCTTCACGTCCTTGAAATAGATCGGATAATCGAAATCCGGCGTAAGCTTCTCAAGATCGGCCACGGCAAGAATGTGATATATCTTCTCTGGGTCACGCAAATCGACGCGGCTCATGGATACCTTGGCCAGAGCTGTTTCAATCTCCATCACTGCCCCGGCTTCTTTGGCGGCCTGCTCTGGAGTGTCTCCGGCCAGAGTAAACATCTTCGTCACATGCTCGATGTATTGTTTGCGAATCTGCTGAAAATGCGGGCTGTCCACCAGATAATAATCCCGATCTGGCAGAGAAAGTCCCCCTTGGCCGATTTCGGCTATCTGTTTGGACGAGTCCTTTTCGTCCTGATCGACGCCAAAGTCGAACAGGGACATTGGACTCCCTTCCGCCTCCAGTTCACCAGTCAGCGCGGCCAGCTGATGCGCGTCTTTCAAGCCGTCAATCCGCTTGAACGCCGGCTCCAACGGCTTCAAACCTTTCTCTTCCACCAGACCGGTGTCCATGCAGGCGCCAAAGAAGTCCCCGTATTGCTTCTGCATCGGAGTCTGCGGATTCTTCGAGGCCGCGTCCAACTCCTCCCAGAGCAGATAGCGGTTACGCTCCTGAATTTGCGAGAACGAACGCGCCCACTCCACCTGATCGGCCGGAATCGAATTGTTCTTCAACCAGGTACCGCAAGCGAACTGATAGAAATCCGTGCACGGATCGGCGCTCTTGTCGATTGCCGCCGGATCGAAGCTCTTGGTCACCGGCGGAGCCGTAGGCTTTGCTGTATCGGGCGGCGCGGGAGTTTGCGCAGTGGCGGACGCTGAGGCCAGTAATAACAGAGAAATAAAACGAAAACGGTACATCGAACCTCCTCGGGAAACAAGGTTGGGTTAACCAGGTCAACCGGCAATCCCCATCCGCATAACACTCAAATGCGGATTCAAGGCCAGGACCAAAATCGAGCAGCCAATTCCCAGCAGGCTGCGGCGCTTCTAGGAAGGCTATCACGCCGGATGGGCCGAATGCGCTCCCAATCCGGCTGCGCACCTACTTCAAAAACAGAAGAGGCTCGGGGCAATCTCTCCCGCGCCTCTTCCGTGGTCGCAAATTCCCTCCACCCGTTACTGCGCTACCGGTGCCGCTGGAAGTTCCTTGGGTGTTTTCAAGTGGCGCGCATTCGCAGCCGGGGGCGCGCTGGGAGATTTGGGAGCAGCTGGTGCGTTGCCTGCCGGCCCATAATCCGCGCCTTTCTTGATCCGCACGTCGCCGTTGTCCGCGGTCAAATCGATCTTGGCCGTCCCTCCTCCGATCTGGAAGTTTGCCAGCTTGTTTTCAGAATCGATTGATGGCATGGGAAAATCCGAAACGATATCGCCGTTGTGCGTCCGCACCGTCACCTTTGCGGAGGCGTTCGGCGGCAGCGTAACGTTCACGTCGCCTTTGCTGTTCTTCGCGCTCACTCCAAATAGCCCCGCCGGCTCAACCGAGATGCTTCCGTCGCGATCCTCAACGTAGCTGTCGCCGCCAATCTGGCTAAGGTCTACGTCCTTGGAATGAGTCACAACGCGCACCGGTCCCTTGGCTTCGTTGACTCTCAAGTCGTCGGAGTTCAGAGTAAGATCGCCCGGCAGCTCGCCCAGTTGCATATCGGTCACTGAGGTATGCAGGTGAATACTTCCGCCAATGTCCTCCATGTGCACGTCGCCCAGAATTTCTCCATTCTGCGCCACCTTCCCTTTGATCCCGGAAAGGGTCAGGTCGTTCAAGTCGCCTTCGGCCGTTACGTCGCCTTGCAGATCGTGAACGGAAAAGTCGTGCTTGCCACCTGAGAAGTGCGCCTCCGCCACGCCGCTCATTGAGCTCAGATGGACGTCCCCTTGCGCGGTGACCGTGATGCCCGAACCTAGCCCATCGGCCGTCACGTCGCCTTTTCCAGTGTTGACGCTGACTCTGTCGGACTTCGGAACGATAATGGCCAGATTGACCCGCCCGTTTGAATTCGAGTCGAGCTTCAACTCCACCTGGTTGCGGTCGGAACTGAAGTGAACCTTTTCCGAGTCGTAGATCTTTTGCGCCTCGCTCTCAGAGCTGGTGTAGGCCACATCGTGAGCCTGCACTTCGATCGTTGAAACGTCGCCCGCTGTAATACTCACATCGCCGCGAGGGTTCTCGATCTGGATATTCGCGTTGCTGGGAATCTGCGTCTTCAGCACCGGCGGGTCGAAGTCGTGTTCCGGCAGGCCTAAAGTATTGAAGAAGTCGCCGCCATGGTTGCCCCAGTCGCCATGCCACAGTCCCCACTCCCGGAAGTTGTTTGACCCGGCCGCACAGAAGCCCAGGATCGCCAGCAGGATAATAATTCCCACAAAGCTTCCGCCACGGCGTACCGGTGTCTCGCGGCGCAGGTCCAGCATCCACTCGCCCAGCAGAGCCAGGCCGGCGGCTATCAGAAGCAACGGCCACCAGTGCCCATACCAGCCCCAGAACTGATCCGCGGCAATGTGGCCGGTAAGCAGCAGCAGGGCAATGATGCCGACCGTAATAAGAATGATCGGGCCCACAACGGAAGGCACGCGAGGGCCGTAGACGCCTATGTAGTTGGCCTTCATGGCGCGTTGTTGAGTTCTCCACGCGTCGCGCTGAGCGCGCCATGCGGCCTTCTGCTGTTCCTTGTAAACCCGCCACTGATTTTTGGAGTCGTAGGGCGGAAACGGTGGCGGCGCGCCGCCAGCCGGAGGCATATTCGGAGGTGTCGTGCTCATTCGATTCCTCCCTTCCCTGAATCCGGTGGTTGCGGTGGAACGTAGGCGACGGGCTGCCCCGGATATGCTGGAATGCTCGTCGTAGAAGTGGTTACTGGCCCAGCCCCAGGCCCCCCGGAGTAAGTTGTGCCTGGATAAGTCGCCACTGGCGTACAGCCTTCCGAGGCCAGCGCGGCCCGCTCCGCCAACTGCAGCACACCCGCCAGAATCAGAAAGAATGGCCAGCTCTTGCCCCAGCCAATCACTCCGGTCTGGTTCAGCAGTGCAAGCGCGCCAACCAGCAAAAGAAATGCGGGACCACGTAATCGGCGAATCATAATGTAACGGCTCATTTGGAACCTCCTTGCGATTCTTCAATGCGGCGAATAATCAGCCAAACACCCAGCGCAATCAGAATCATCGGCCAGGCAAATTCCATAAATCGGCCATGGAAGATATCCAACTGCCCTAATAGAAACATCGTTCCCAGCCCAATCAGCACCACCGCTCCAACCGGCACATTGCTCCGCCATGGCAGCGGTGGAAGCGGCGGAAGTGGAGGCAAGGGAGGAGGAGCGGCCGGGATCGCGGACCCAGCGGCCGAAGCACCCGAAGGCATTTGGTAACGATCCTGTCCAGCATACGGTTCATGGTAGCTGCTCGCCTGCCCCGCCGGAACCTGACCGGTCGCATCGGCGGCCGCCGGATTCAGCGGACCCGGGTTCGGCTGTCCAGGATGATACGGCGGAATCCGTTTTCCCATATTCAGCCAGTTACCCACCTCGTTCAATCCAAAGGGATCGGGCGGCGCCTCCCCGTCCCGCAGTGCCTTTGCGGTGTGAAAGGCCTCAAACGACTGATAGAGAACCCAAGCCGCAATAAACAGTCCGAAGATCGGGTAATGATCGGTGATGCCGATCAACACCGCGAAGACGATCACATGCATGAAACCCTTCACGAACTGGCCGTTGTACATTGCGCCAACACCGGGAATCACTCCCAATATTGCGGCGGCCACCGGGTTTGGTCCGCTTGAGCGCGGAGCCGCAAACGGCTGCTGGTAGTTCTGCCATGCGGTAAAGCAGCCTTCGCAGAGCATCGTTCCCTTTGCCGCGCCGCGCAGCACCGCCGTGGCTGTACATTCGGCGCAAAGTCCCCTGCCGCAATTCTGGCAATAAGCCGTCGCATTTACTCCACTGTGCTTTACGCAGTCCATTTTGTGCTCCTTTCCCGTATTTCTATTTGGGAGCCGCCGGAATGCGCGGGCCGTAGCTGAAATCTCAGGTAAGTTTCCAAAGAATCTGAATCGTCAAAGTTTGGTTCCAGAGCCGGTACAACCACCGGGTTGCCTGATTGCTGAGGAGGCTCCACCCGCGAGCCGCCGTCCTTCATCCCCGGCGCCTGTCCCGGAGCATGTTTTGACTCGCCGGGCGCCGAATCTTGCCGCTTCTGGCGATTGTCTTCGCCTTCGCCCTCGCTGTTACGCCGCAGTTCGCGCATCCGCGTCTGCACCTCGTAAACCAGCCGCAGGTGATCGTAGTAGCGGATGATCGGCGTAGAAGCCATCGTCAGCCGGCGTTCCATAAACGAGCGCACCGCACTGGGCCGCAAGTTCGAGAAACGCAAGTCGCTTAGCCGCACGCCAGTCATATTCAGCGTCATCGCGATCGAGAAAAATGCCATCGCCGCCGTCATCATCAAGCGAGGCTCGGCAAAACGCCGCACCCCGCCCATCAAGCCCGGACGCTGCCAGGCCGGAATCATCGGTATAACATTGCCGACGCTCGTCGCCAGCGTATAGCCCGCCGTCTGTCCTGGGCCGGTATGGGCCAGAATCTTATCCAGCAGCCCGGCCGGAATCTCCGGCTCGGGCGACAGGAATTCCAGCCACTCGCGGCCCCTGCGCGCCTCCTCAAAGAGCGCCGCGCAGGCCGGACATGCGGACTTGTGCGCGGTAAATACCGCCTCGTCCTCGGGCCTCAACAGCCCGTCCAACGCCTCCGCCAAAAGTGTCTCCCACTGCCCACAGGCAGGAGAGCCCGGAATGAAACTGCGCTCTGCCATGGTTACATCACCTCCCGTCTATTACGTTCCAGCAGCCTCGCAAGTTCCGCTCGGCCGCGGCTGATGCGGGATTTCACCGTTCCCTCGGGGATGCCCAGCACCTGGGCGATCTCTTTATAGTCCAAATCCTGAAGATCCCGCAGAATGACCGCCTCGCGCAGTTCCACAGAGACCTTCGCAAGCGCATTCTGCACCATTTTTGCCAATTCTTTTTGCGCCGCCGATTCATGTGGCGACACATCGCGGGCCACCAGCCGGTCCACCGGCTTCAGGTTCTCTGAACTCTCCCACCCGTCGTCCAGCGAGCCCGTGGCGCGCTGATTGCGCGTCCGCCGGAAGTTGTCCACCAGCAGATTGCGGGTCATCGTTGTAATCCACACCTGCAAGCTGCCCCGTAAAATGTCAAAGCTGGCTAGATTCGAGTAGACCTTCAGAAATACATCCTGGGTCAAATCCTCGGCATCCGCCGGATTGCCGGTAAAGCGGTAACAAAGTCCGTAGACGCGCCGATGGTGGGTGCGGACCAGTTCGGCCCATGCGCCAGAATCTCCGTCCATACAGCGCCGGACGATCTGAGACCAGTCGGTCTCCAACGAACTCACCTCGATCTTCGCTTGGCGAGTTTCTGGAACCACCGTTCTGCCTCCCTGGTAGTCGCCGGTTGCGGCGGCCGGAATCCGTTGAGAGCCGATCTCCGGCGTCAACTTCGGCGCTTTACCTGGCGCTACCATAGTAAGCCGCGATGGCCGCCCCGGCGACGCCAGCCCCACCATGCTCCAGCTTAATGTACCCGCGCATTCCATATTGCGCTAGTACGCAGGATTTTTGCTTTTGGTTCCGTAGGCTGCAACAGACGCCGGATTTCACCCGGCACTTAACCCGCGCCTCGGGGTTGGATAGGATAGGAGCATGGCTTTCAAGGGAAAGATCGTCTTCATTACCGGAGCTTCGGCGGGCATTGGCGCGGCTACCGCGCTGGCCTTTGCGGCCGAGGGAGCGCGGCTGCTGCTGGCCGCTCGCCGCGCGGATAAACTGGCCCAGGTTGCCTCGGTTGCGCTGGAGCGCGGCGCTGAGGCGGTTCATTGCATCCGTTTGGATGTTCGCAACCGCGAGGCCGTCGGGCAAGCCATCGGCGCACTGCCCGCCGAGTGGGCTGGCATCGATATTCTGGTCAACAACGCCGGCCTCAGCCGCGGCCTCGACAAGCTCTACCAGGGAAAAATCGAAGATTGGGAGGAAATGCTCGACACCAACGTCAAGGGTCTGCTCTACGTCACTCGCGCCGTGGCGCCGGGAATGGTGGAGCGCGGCTGCGGCCACGTGGTGAACCTTGGTTCGACAGCCGGCGAGTTGACTTACCCTGGCGGCGCCGTCTACTGCGCCAGCAAGGCCGCCGAGCGGGCCATCAACGACGGCCTCCGCCAGGACGTGCTCGGTACCCCGATTCGCGTCACCACAGTGGACCCAGGAATGGTTGAGACAGACTTCAGCCTGGTCCGCTTCCACGGCGATGCCGAGCGCGCGGCCAAAGTGTACAAGGGGGTCAAGCCGCTTGCCGCGGAAGATGTGGCCGATGCCATTCTCTGGGCCGTCGGCCGGCCCCAGCATGTGAACATCGCGCGGATTCAACTGACCCCGGTGCAGCAGGCCAATTCCCTGCTCTTCCACCGCGAGCCTTAGTCCTCGCGCGGTGAAGAGCCCCAGGCCGCGGGCAATAAAAAAGCCCGCGCTCTGCGGGCCACCTTATTTCAATGCTTCTATCTGCCCTTCAATCTGAGCCAGGGCCGCCACCAGTGCGGCTCGCCGCGCTGGATGAGAAGTCCTTTGCGAGAGAATATTCTCGCGCTGCAAATTGAGTTCCTGTCTCTGGCGTGCCCGTTCTGTGCGCCTCATATCGGCTTGGCGCCGGGCCTCCTCGCTTACACGACCGTTGCCGGGGGCGACCGCCGGTTGCTGCAAGGCACTTGACATCTGCTCCTCCAAGGTCTCATCTTCTTTTCCGGATTTTGAGGCCTGATTACTATTCTACGAGGGTTCGCCACCTTCCCGTCCCGCGAAATGGTCTGTTTTGCTAAACAGGCTGCGGAAAAACTCTTTGGTCTGGCGGGGGTGTTAGCAACTTTTCGGATATTCATTGATCCAATCAACGTGCGTGGAGACGACCAGAAGCAGGCGGCGAAGTTCAGTTATTTAACCTGAGGCAACGAATTCCAGCCGATCATCCGGCGCGTCAGATTTGCGCTAACGGACCGCGTGCTTGAGCGCATGGATGCCGCGTTGGAGAAGCTCTACTCCGACACGGGCCGCCCGTCGATCGCGCCCGAGCGGCTGCTGCACACCACGCTGTTGATGGTGCTTTACTCCATTCGCAGCGAGCGGCAGTTGATGGAACAGATGAATTACAACCTTCTCTTCCGCTGGTTTGTTGGCCTTGAAAGGGACGATGCGGTGTGGGATGTGACGGAGTTCGCCAAGAACCGCGAGTGCCTGATTGGCGGTGAAGTTAGCCAGCGGTTATTGGAGTCCGTATTGGTTGAAGCGCGCGAGCACGCGTTGTTGAGCGAGAGGCATTTCACCGTGGACGGCACGCTGATTCAGGCGTGAGCGGCGGCGCGGTTCTAGGAAGAGAAATTTGTTGAGGCGTTGCGCCAGCGCGAAGTGGCGCCGCACGTCAGCGAATATGTGTGGGGTAATCTGGAAAAGAACAGCTTGACGGAGGCCGAGCGCGCCGGCCCGCAACGCGCAATCAGCCAGCGGAAACGCAAGCTGATCGAGCGGGTCTTCGGCTGGAGCAAGCTGGACCTGTCGTTGCGCCAGGTGAAGCTGCGCGGACTGGAGCGGGCTGATTGGTTCTGCCGGCTGACCATTGTGGCGCAGAATTTGGTGCGGATGCGGCGTCTGATTCCGATTGAAGCGCTAGCCAGCTAAGTCCGAAGTGTGCCCGAAGGCCGGAAAAGCGGCATTCAGGGGCAAAACGAAACGAGGAAACAGCGGCAAAAACAGGCTGCCAAGGACAAAAAAACAGCTCCAGGATGAAATCGGGCTGGAATTACAGGTTTTTCCGCAACCTGTAAAGTCGTGTCCATTCAAAGCACGGGCTTAATCCGAGGTTCCCTGGAAGCTGCGCACTGCCGCATTGACGCGCGCTTGGCACCTTTGCGAAACTTTTTGGCATGGGATACGCAGGCAAAGTGGAGTACGCCGAGCGGAGAAAGTTGCGCACTCGGAATACGCGCATTTACCGCTCACTGCATTGGCCAATCTGGATTTGGGTTTTCTTTCTTGCACCGGGTCCGCTGACCTTTTCACTGTTTGCACACGGCTTCAGTCTGCGTAATTCGATCTGGCTGGGGCTGGTGCTGATAGGTACAGGCGCGGCAGCGGTGCGCGGACGTCTGCCGGGCGCAGAGCCGGGGCCGTATATTCTGCGCTTCGATGAGGACAAGCCAAATCCGCTTTATAGGAGAGTCTGCTATACCTTTGCGTGGAATGCGGTGCTGAGTTATGCGCTGTTGAATCTGGCAGGACTGACGATTGCCGCGGTGACGGGCGTATGGCTCATGAAGCAAATTTACAGCTACGGATATTATGAGTTGGCCGCGATCATCCTGCTCACGGGAGCGGCGGGCAAGCTGCCGCGCGTAGAGCCTTCGACCAAAAAGGAAGGCACGCACCGGCGCTACTTTTATGGCTCAGTGTGGGCGGTAGTGACGGCGCAGACGGTGCTGCTGGTACTGTGGAAGACGCTGCCGCAGAATTCGGCGACGAGTTGGATAAAGCTAGGGGCCTTTGCAGGGGTGCTGGCACTGATGGGCTGGATTGCTTCGCGGGGATTGCTGCCGCGGACGCGACCGATACTGCCGGGGGAAGATATGGTGGCGGACTAATCACCTGCGGCGCGGCAGACGCTCGCTGATCGCTCGCAGGAGAGTTGTGATCGCCAACGCCCAAGAACGGTACTTGGGACACCCGACTATTTCAGACTCCTAGGATTTGTCCTTCGATCTCATGATCGACTACCATTGGCGATGGAATTCGGCGGGAAGATTTCCCGTCGTGGAGCTTATCGCGATGCGCCGTTCTTTGACTGTATTGTTCGCTACTTTCTTTGCCTCTGGCATTCTTCTTCCTTGCGTAATTAAAGCCCAGAACGCCGCACACAAAGATGCGTCGGCGATTGCGCCTTACAAGAATGCGAGGCTCTCTGCGGACAGGCGCGTGGCCGACCTGCTGAAGCACATGACGCTGGAGGAGAAGGCGTCGATGGTGGCTGGCTCGGGGTGGATGGAGTCAATGCCGATTCCGCGGCTGGGGATTCCGGCGATCAAGATGGCCGACGGGCCGCTGGGGGTGCGTTCGTGGGCGGGCAGTTCGGCGGTTACGGGATTGCCCGGCGCACCGCTGAAGGTGCTTTCAACGAGCTTTCCGGCCGGCGTAGCAATGGCCGCGACGTGGGATACGGATCTGGTGCAGCGCGAGGGGCAGGCCATTGGCCAAGAGGTAAAGGCGCTAGGACGCGACATGATTCTGGGGCCGACGGTGAATATCAATCGTCAGCCGCTGTGGGGACGCAATTTTGAGGGCTACGGGGAAGATCCGTACCTGGCGGCGCGGCTGGGCGTGGCCTATATCAAGGGCGTGCAGGGCGAGGGCGTGATTGCCTCGGTCAAGCATTTTGACGCCAATAACGAGGAGTTCGAGCGCCACCGCATCGACGAGCAGATTGACGCGCGCACGCTGCATGAGATCTATCTGCCGGCCTTTAAAGCCGCGGTGCAGGAGGGCGGCGCCTGGGCAGTGATGTCAGCCTACAACTTGGTGAACGGCTTGCATTGCGCGGAGAATACGACGCTGCTGACCGATGTTCTGAAACATGAATTCGGCTTCAAGGGCTTTGTGATCTCCGATTGGGGCAGCACATACTCGACGGTTGCGACGGTGAACGCGGGCATGGATCTGGAGATGCCGGGAGGCCAGCCGATGAAGAACTGGTTTGCGATGCCAGAGACGCAGCGGGTGGGCAACGGCGCGGGCTGGCTGACGGCCGACAAAGTGCTGGCCGAGGTGAAGGCGGGGCATTTTACCGAGGCCACGCTCGATGACAATGTGGGCCGCATTCTGCGCGTGATTTTTCTTAGCGGCATCTACGACCATCCGCACGCCGGCGGCGGGGAAGTGAATACACCGGCACAGGTGGCCGTGGCGCGCGAGGCTGCTACGGAGAGCATTGTGCTGCTGAAAAACGCGGGTGGGCTGCTGCCGCTTGACGCGAAAAAGATTCATTCGATCGCCGTGATTGGGCCGAACGCCGCCGTGGCTCGCACCGGCGGTGGAGGCAGCTCGCTTGTTGCGCCCAAATATGCCGTTGCGCCGCTGGATGGAATTCGCTTTCGCGCCGGCAGTGCAATCGCGGTGAAGTATGCTCTGGGCGTAGGGATGGAAGGCGAAGTCGCGACTCAGGACATGCCTGAAGTTCGAGCAAAACTGCTTAAAGAAGCTGTGGATGCCGCCACGCACAGCGATGTGGCCGTGGTGGTGGTGGGCCGCTACGAAAAGATCGAGCGGGAAGATTTTGACGTGAAGACGATGGATTTGCCGGAGGGACAGGATGAGCTGATCCAGGCCGTGGAAGAGGCGAATCCGCATACGATTGTGGTGCTCAATACCGGCGACCCGGTGACCATGACGAAGTGGATTGGCAAGACACCGGCGCTGGTGGATATGTGGTACGGCGGGCAGGAGGCGGGCTCGGCACTGGCCGCGATTCTCTTTGGCGACGCCAATCCCTCCGGCAAGCTGCCGCTTTCACTGTCCAAGGAATATGAGGACACGCCGGCCTACGCCAACTATCCCGGCATGAATCTGAAGGTGAATTATGCCGAGGGAATTTACGTCGGCTACCGGTACTACGACACCAGGAATGTGGAACCGCTTTTTCCGTTTGGTTTTGGGCTGAGCTATACGTCGTTTGAATACAGCGGGCTTACGGTGACGCCGTATATTGCCGCCGGTAAGGCAGGGCTGGTGGAAAACGTGGTCAGCCTCACGCTTCGCAACACCGGCAAACGCACCGGCGCGGAGGTGGTTCAGCTTTATATTCATGATGGCCACGCGAAGATTGACCGGCCAGTGCATGAGCTGAAGGGCTTCAAGCGCGTAGAACTGAAGCCGGGCGAGTCGCAGACGGTTGCCTTCACGCTGGGCCGCTCAGATCTTTCTTATTGGAGCCCGGAAGCGAAGGCGTGGGTCGCCGATCCGGGAAGCTTTGAGGTGCAGATAGGGGCAAGCTCGCGCGATATTCGGCTGAGGGCACCGCTGGTTCTGGCGCACTGAAGACCGTTTTCTAATGATGAACACTGGCTATGAGCTCAATTTCCGTTGTTGCCGCTGATTTCTCAGTGTTCTCACGCTTGGCGTTCTTGATCTCATACATGGCGGCGTCGGCCGCACTGAGCAGGCTGTCTCTTGTACTGCCATTCTCCGGGTAGAAGGCAGCGCCGAAGCTGGCTGAGCCATGCAGCGTAATTTCTTCCACCACAAAAGGCTCCTCGAAGCAATGCACCAGCCGGTCCATGATCCGATCCAAGTCGGATTTGTCTTGGTGCAGGGCAACCAATGCAGCAAATTCGTCCCCGCCGAGGCGCGCCAGCATATCGCTACCTTGCAACTGTCGGCTCATGCGCAGTGCGACCGCCTGGAGATAAATGTCGCCTACGTGGTGGCCGTAGGTATCGTTGATGAGCTTGAATTTGTCCAGATCGATGTAGATCAGTCCCAGCGTTCCGCCAGTCAAACGCGCACACTCAATCTGCAATTCGATGAACCGCTCCATTGCAAAGCGATTGGGAATATCAGTGAGCAGATCATACTCCGAGCGGTGGCGCAGATCCGAATAGAGGCGGCGGGTTTCAATAGCCAAGGTGGCTAGGCGCGCGCCATTGTTGAGCGCTTCAATTTCGCGACCGGCAAGCGGATTCCTGGAATCGACACCGGCAAAGAGCGTTCCCAGAGCTGGACCGGTACGAGCTTCGATACTGACCTGGACAATCCGCAAGCTGTGCGGCGCTGCAGGACGCTCACCAACCATCGATCCGTCGTAAAGCTGGCACCAGCATGGCACACCGTCTAGCGTCGAGGAAACCATCTGGGCAATCTCTTCGATAATCTCGATGAGCGGCCGTGAACCATTGATGTCTTCCAGGATGCGGCTGCGCTGCCGCTCCAGTTCCGCTTCGGCCTCGGTGCGCGCGGACATGGCAGCGGTCTGTCGGCGCATGTTCCGTTCCAGAGCCCAGCCCCTGGCGCCAAAGAAGGCCACGGCAACTAGCAAGAGAAGAACGAGGAGGGTAAGGTTGCGCGTATTCAGCACCGAGGGCCGGCTGACAATGGCAATATCGTCAAAGCTGCGCAGCATGATGTCAAATGCCACTGGACCGCCAAAGGGATTGGCATCGTGCAGTGTGCAGATGCCGGTTACCCGGACCTTCGATCCGAGCGGAACGTCCTTCATGGGTGCGGTGGGGCCGGTGGAATGCTGATAGATGGCCGAGAAGGGATGTCCATCGGTTACTACAACGTATTCGTCCTGCGCGCCTTCTCGCGCTTCACTCACGACCTGTCCTTCAATCGATACCAGATCGTGATGGTGTCCGGTGCCTCGGTCGCCTGAGTCGGCCAACTGCTGCCATGAGACTGGAAGCGGAGTGATCGGAGCCTGCATCCGCATATCGATGACCTCGCTGCGGGTCAACGTCAGAAAGCCGTCGATGACATCGGGGAAGCCAGTTGCCTCCGCCAGGTCACCCAGGCGCAACTCTTCGTCGGTGCCAGTTCTGATCCACAGACTTCTGCCGCCGCTTTGCAAGACAACCACGGAACCGGGATGATAGTAAGTGATAACGCCCTGGACCCGGATTCGCGAAGACTGACTGCTGTCGCGATAACCGACCAGGATCTCGTCGAGGGGAGTGGCCGGTGTATTCCAAATATTTCCATGGGCGGGTTTAATGACCTTCAAGTATTCGGCTGACGGAACGTGCAGGACGATTCCTGTCTCTTGCATTTTGCTGTCAAATTTTCCGCCGGCACTCCCGGTGATCTCGACCTCCGCATCCAACATGCCATTGAAAGCGCTCAGGTCATTGCTGTCGATCATCGCCTCGACATATCCTCCATCGGTGAGGATTTCCATCGTGGTGCTGCGAATGGGCACTCTAGTACTCATGACGAGGTCGGCGGCGTGAACCACGCCGTGCATTGTGACCAGAAGGCAATCATGCTGGCCAAGAATCAAGTCATTGAAGTTGGCTTGAAGGGGTTTGGGCATGGGGCCGTGGTCAAGCACCGTGATGTCATTGCTTTGGATGATGGCATGAAAGCTTTGGCGGGTCGTTCCTTTCACGCGAACCCGGTCGCCGGGAACGATGGTGGCATTCGTGTTGGCCAAGACAAAGAGGGCCAGATCGCCATCCTGCACAAAAAGAACATTTTCATATCGGCGGAAGTAGGTGACTGTTCCCTCAAAGTCGACTAACAGGTGCTTATTGGCTTCTTCGCTATTGAGCGCAGAGATGGTGCGCATCGAGGTGAGGACGGGTTGCCGCGTCGGCCAGGCAGCCGTGGCCCATCCAAGTACGATCACCAACACAGGAATCAGTCTTCTTATCATGAGTGCAAAGCTCCGGCCGGTTGTTCTCTGGGGCCGATTACAGGTACTATCGGCAGCAATGGCCCGAAGGGTTACATTTGAAGCGCTGCGGTCAGTGTAGTCTTTTGGAACATTTTATTCCCCGGTGAATGGGACGGTGGAAAACCGGAGAGGTCACGCAGGGAATTATCGCGCCGGCATGAATGGCTCAACGCGCAGCATGTCGAAGAGGATGCCGCGTTCCTCGGGAGTGAAGACGCCCTGGTAACGGCTGGAGTTGAGCACGGTGGGACGCTGATCCAGCGGGACCTCGCGCAGGTCGCGGAAGGCATTTTTCATCATCGCTTGGCGCTCGACGGGCAACTCAGCCCAGCGTCGCGCGGAGTTACTGATCTGCAAGCGATCTTGCGGCGAGAGATGCTCGATCAACTCCGTGCGGGCGACGCGGCGCTGGCGTTGCGCTTCAGTCAATTGATTGACTTGATGCAACTGCTGGATAACGCGCTGTTGGTCGATGGAGGGCAGCCGACGAAAGCTGGGGTCGCCGCGCAAGACACGTTCCTGCTCCTGAACGGGCACATTTCGGTGCTGATTGAGCCAGTCGCCCAGGTGGCCGGGCGGTCCTTCAGCCGGCGGCGTAAAGCCAGGGTAAGCGGGCCGGGCATAGCTGGGGCCCAGATAGGGCGGACCTGGGTAGGCGGGATGAGGACCATTTCCGAGATTACCCGGCCCTGAACTTCCCGGACCTGTACGCGGGACGGAATTACCGGCTGGCGCGCGGCTCAGATTTCGTGGCTGGACTCCGTGATAGACTGGGCCGGAATGAAAAGCTGGAGCGTTGCTGTGCGGTGCTGCTGCCGAGTGCGAGGCGGAGCCCGAAGCATGCTGGCCGCCTGCCCAAGCCGCCGGCAAACAAAGCAGAATGGCCGCTGCGGCAGTGACCGCGCGGCCCTTCCATCCTTGATTGAGCGCCCCGGCAAGCATCCTTGCTCCCCCGTCAGAAAAGTTAGTCACCGTTGTTGTCGTTACTGGCCGACAGTGCTTCCAACTGGTCCAGCAGTTTGGCATTATTGTCCATGGTTTGCAAATCGTGCACCACGGCAGTTTGCGGTGGAATGGCGGGAGTTTGATCCCAGTTGGTCAAGCCCAGATATGTGCCACCACCGATAAAT
Source organism: Occallatibacter sp. (assembly GCA_050014335.1). Taxonomy (GTDB): domain Bacteria; phylum Acidobacteriota; class Terriglobia; order Terriglobales; family Acidobacteriaceae; genus Telmatobacter. Next base: position 64,489 of record JBEKDN010000001.1, read on the forward strand.
AACACGACAGTCAACGCTATTGCCGCGAGCGGACGCACATGCGTTGCCGAACCATAAACGAAGTTGGCGCGCATATGGGCAAACCACCCGGCCGGCGCAGCCTGACGCTCTTCGCGCAGCCGCGCCTCCAGACGGGTCATAAAATATGAATTCGGCTCTGGCGCCTTCCATCCATCCAGCACCGCCACCGTTGCCCGAAGATCATTGAGTTCGCGGCGGCAATCTTCGCAGCTTTCGACATGGGAATGAAGCTTAACGGGCGCCGCGGCAGGTTCCAGCAGCAACTCCGCCAGCCGCTCGCGCATATTAGTGCAACCAGGCTTGATCCGATTTTTCAGCATCTCTTCCATCACAACCACCCCGCAATCGCCGGTTCCGTCCGGCTTCTTTCGACTCATACAGACTCAAACGAAATCCTTCAGCTTCTCTCGCAGCGACTGATACGCGCGGAAGAGCAGGCTTTTGGTCGCCGACTCGCTCAGCTTCAGCACCTCACCGATCTCTCGGTAGTCCATCCCCTGATACTTGTGCATCAAAACCGCCATTCGCTGCCGCTCCGGCAGGGCCATCACATGCGCGCGGATCGCCTTCATCCGCTCCTGGCGCAGCAGGCTTTCCTCCACCGACAGCCCGTCGCTAGCCACATCCGGCGTTGCCCCGGTCTCTTCGTCCGGCGCATCCAGATAGATGGTGTGCGCCGCTCGTTCGTGCTTGGTATCGCGCGCATGGTTCACGGCCAGGTTCGTCGCGATCCGGTAAAGCCAGGTGGTAAACTTCGCTTCCGCCCGGTAACTTTGTCTGGAACGGTAGACGCGAAGAAAGACCTCCTGGGTAAGTTCTTCGGCAATCGCCTGGTTGCGCACCATCCGGAAGAGGAAATGAAAGATCGGCCGGTGGTACTTTCGCGCCAGAAACGTAAAGCCCGATTCCTCCCCCGCAGCCACGCGCAGCATGATCGCCGCATCGCTCGCTGGGTCTAATTCCGCGCCAGATGTCCATCCTCCGGCCCGCGCTTCTGGACCGACAGTCGGGCCGACTCCCAAAACCGAGTTACCCAGTACGAGGGTCGCCATATCTCCTGAAACCCCATCCGTGTCGGAAGGTTGCGGTGGAATCGGTTTTTCCGGTTCGGAATCTTCGGCTGTGAAACAGTTGTCCCCCCTGCCTGGGCCGCCTATCGCCAGCAGTGCGCAGCCGCCGGGGCCAGAATGCCTGGAGCCGGACGGAAGGCGCAGCACAGTCTCGCTATCCGCGGGTAAATAGCCGGCGGAGAAGCCGCTTGCCAGTCGAAGTGGATTGGATCTCCAACGCATAGGCAATTGGGTGCGGAGCACGGTCGGCAGATTCTGGCCGCAAAGCCCCACTGGTGTTACTTTAACTCGCCGGATGGGCTTATGGCTCAGGCTTTTGTCCGGCAAAACCACGATCTGCACGGCACCGAATACTTCCGAGGCACTTAAGCTCCCGAGGCCCGTTTGTGATTCAGCGCCAGCAGCCGGCCCAGAATCTCTTCCTTAGTCAGCCCCGAAGGCCAGCCATAGGCGGCAAAGACGGCTTCATCGAGGGCGCGATGGGCGTTCGCGAGCCACTCGGGACGCTGATTGTAGAGGTTGGTCAGCGTACGCTTCTTCAACTCCTCGGGCGCAATCCCCGGCGGATTCAGCCACGCATCCCGCAGCCGAACCAACTCCCGCGCCCCATCGGCGATGGCCTTCACGCGAGCGTCGGCTTCTTCGCTTGGCTCCTTGCCCGGCGGCCAGGGGAAGGGGAAGGTCGCAAAGGTAGTTTCAGAGTTATAGGAAGGATCATTGCCTTTGCCTATCCACGAACAAGTCGCGATTGTCCATGATTCATGTGCAAACGAATGAAGAATTCCAAAGAAATAATCATCTTCACGAGAAAATATATGCAGCTTGTGGTCCGGAATTATTTCCTTATCAACCCAAACAAAAATGCGATGCTTGGAAACTTCAGGAGTTGCGATATATCGGCCTAACTTTGAAATAGCATTTCGCAGACCTGGTCGCGCCTCTCCATGAATCCACCATAAGCGTTTGGTTCGCTCTCGACGGCTCAGCTGCCTACGCGGCTTCACATGCTTCTTCACATACTCAAATGGCCATTCATAAAGCGCTGCGTCTTTCTCCGGCATATCAACGCCAAAATCGATAATCCAGCCTTCACGGTCCTTACCCGTTATGTCCTGACCCCCGAGACGTCGCTTCACAACGTCGCTATTCGGCCTGCCATTTGGATTCAATGGGAGTGAAAGCATTTTGCGCGCCTCTTCAGCGGATAGATCGAATGGACCGCCCTTCATCATACCGAGAAAACACAAACCCTCATTCTCTTTGAGCGCAACAGCACCTGCTACGTCGGATTCAGCTGTCAGATCAGCGTGAACCCGGTTAACTTTCACTCCGTCAAGAATGTGCTCAGTATCCGATCCATCGTCAAAGCCAATCATGGAAACGCGAACAGCCGCGCCCTCCAGCAACCACGGCCTGTCGCTCCAGGCCATGAAGATATTGCCTGAAGAGAGAATTCGTTCGAGCACAGGACGGTTGCGGACCATTGAAATGGAGTTAGTCGCCAACAATCCCACACGTTTCGCAATTTCAATTTCAATTTGATGACGAGCTTTTTCAAACCAATAGGTCACTAAGTCGGCGCCGCCGGGAACACGTCCATCATAGAGTTTGCGGAGATCGTCCACATATTGGTCATCCAGTTCGCTCCGCATCTTTTTATCGCCCAAGAACGGCGGATTCCCCACAATAAACTCCGCTTTGGGCCACTCGGGCTCATAGGGCTTTCCTTCCGCGTCATAGCGGAGAATCGCGTCCCCATGTTCGATATTTCCGAGCTTCTCCAGAATCGGCTCGCGGTCGTCGTGGACGGCGTGCTCATGCTTCCATTGCAGAAAGCCGATCCAGACCACCACCGAGGCCAGTTCATGCGCGTAGAACTCGGTCTCAATGCCAAAGAGTTGCTTGGGAGAAACCATCTTCGAGACCACCATCGAGATGCCCTGCTCGGCGGCAAATTGCGTCGCCTCAAGCCACAGATCCAGCATCCGGCGCAGCGCCAGATACAAGAAATTCCCCGAGCCGCAGGCCGGATCGAGAACCCGCACCGAGGTCAGCTCCTCGATCCACTCGCCCAGCAGCTTCTCCGACGGCAGGTCAACTCTCAGCCGCGCTTGGCGATTATTGCGCGCTTCCTCTTCGGCGCGCTCAAGCTCCCGCGCAGCCAGAATGCGCTCTTTGACGCTCTGCCAGCGCTGCCGCAGCGGATGCACCAGCACCGGCTCAATCAGCAGCAGAATGTCTTCTTCGCTGGTGTAATGCGCGCCGATGAGCGAACGTCGAGCCGGATCCAACGACCGCTCAAACAACGTGCCGAAGATGGCCGGAGCAATGTGCGACCAATCGTAGTTCTTTGAAACCTCGTAGAGAATGCCCAGATCGGCCAGGTCGAGCGGAATGACCGAAGCATTGTCAAAAAGTCCGCCGTTGAAGTATTTGATGGTGAGTGCGCCAAAAATGCCGTCGGGCTCGCTCATTGCCTCGAACAGCAGCTTGAGCTTGCGCAGATACTTGCGCGGCAGAAAGCGGTCGTCGCTCTGAATCATGTTGCGAAAGACTCGATCTGGCAGCAGGCCAATCGAGTCGGCGAAGAAGCAGAAGAGCAGGCGCATCAGGAAGTGCGCAATCTCAGCGCGCGTCGCACCCAGGTTGCGTTCTTCCAACTCCATCCGCTCGGCCAGTTTACTGAAAAGCTTGGCCGCTTCCTGGGTTACGTGTGCGTCGGTGTGCTCGGGTCGCAGCACGTTGTAATCGCCAAAGAGGGCGCGCAGAACATCCAGTGGCGGAAGCGGACAGCTAGCCGTCGCCTGGTTGCGATTCAGATCGTCCAGGTTGAAGGCGTAAACGCGCTTGCGCGTAGCAGTGAAGTTGGTGTGCACCTCGAAGCGCTCGAAGTCGCAGACCACGAGTAGAGGAGGATTGCCCAGATCCTCGCGGTAATCGTTGAGTTGCTCGTAAGCCTTTTGCAGGCTCTTGTGCTTGACCTTGTACTCCCATGCAAAATGGTCGCGGAGCCAGACGTCGGCAAAGCCCGTGCCTCCGCGCATCTTGCTGACACGCTTTTCAAAGGCATAGCGCTCGCCCGTCGCATCGGTCGCCGCAGGACTGCTCTCGCCGAGCACCTCGCATAGATCGCAGAAGTGCGACTGCGCGCTGGCGCGCTCGGACTGCGAATTGATCTTCCATCGCTGGACAAAAGCGGCTACGGTAAGGGGCATGGGCGCATGGTTAGTTTACAGCCGAGGGATGGGGACTGAATGCTGGAATCATGAGGCCTGCTAGCTATAAGTTACCGGGTCGCGACCTCAGCGCTGACGGCAGACGCGGGAATCGCACTGGCTTGCGTTGTCCGCACGGCGCGTATCGGCATCGGGGGCGCGTGATGCATGGTCACAATGATTGCCCCGGCTGGTTTTTGCCCGACGCATTGGTAGGAGTGCGGCGTTGAAGCGTCAAAGTAGACCGCGTCGCCGGCGTCGAGCGTGCAGATCTGCTCGCCGTGATGGAGTTCCAACGCGCCATGCAGCACATAGAGAAACTCAAAGCCCTGATGGATGTGCGCCTTGGGTTCCATGTCTTTGGTCAGCGGCTGGAACTCGGCAAAGTAAGGGTCCATCTCGCGGTCGGGGACCAGATAGCCCAGGCTCTCAAAATAATAAGTAGGAAACTGCACGCCGGTCTGCGCCATCCGCACGCGCTCAGTGCGCCGGTGAATGCGGAAGACGGCCTGCGGCTCATTTTCAAAAAAGTAAGAAATATCTTTGGAGAAGACCATTGCTATGCGCGCCAGATTGCGCAGTGTCGGCACCACACGCCCGGTTTCAAGCTGCGAAAGGAAGCTGGCTGAAAGCCCCGTGTGCTTGCCGAGTTCGACCAGACCCATGGATTTTTTAAGACGCAGCCGCCTGATCCGCTCACCGATATGCTTCTCGGCAATGCACCGCTCCGTGGTCTCCGTATCTACTTGCGACTTTTGCGTCTCTTCGCTTTCGACCGCCGTCAAATCGCTCATTGAGCCTCCAATTTTCAGCGTCCAACTTGCAGCTTTCAGTCACGGTACGAATCGCTTGCGCAGCGGGGTTTGTTGCGCGCATCAATAACTTTTCCCATGCTACTAAAGCCATCCGATCCCCGCAATCGTGTACTTTCGCTCTTGCTGAGATAAAACGCTTGCCATTTTCGCTTCTATCCGTCATCCCGTTCCGCCCGCGCTATCCTAGAGAGTCTGGCCGCACAAGCAACGCTCCGGCCGCGAGGGAACACCATGTCAGAAGACCCGATCACTCCTGCCGCGCAAACGGCGCCCGTTGCACCGGCGGCGCATCCATTGGCCACCATCGCGACTTTAGGCCAGTTTGAAGGCCAATCCGTCACCCTGCGTGGCTGGTTGTATAACCTTCGCGAGAGCGGCAAGCTGCTCTTTCCCATCTTTCGCGACGGCACGGGAACGGTGCAGGGCGTGGCGCATGTCAAAAGCGTTCCGGCTGAAGTTTTTGATGCGCTCAAAGGACTGACTCAAGAATCCAGCGTCATCGCGACAGGGAAGGTTCGCGCGGACAAGCGCGCGCCGGGAGGATTTGAGCTTGATGTCGAGGGCCTTATAGTCGTGCAGCGTGTCCCGGAGTCCGCCCCATACCCAATCACCCTCAAGGAGCACGGCGTCGATTTCCTGATGGAGCACCGCCATCTCTGGGTTCGCTCGCCGCGCCAATCGGCAATCCTGCGCATCCGGGCCGAGATCATGAGAGCCGCAGCCGAATATTTCGACTCGAACGGATTTATTCGCACCGACCCGCCGATTCTGACTCCGGCGGCCTGCGAAGGCACCTCGACGCTCTTTCCCGTCGATTACTTTGGCGACCCGGCTTATCTAACGCAATCCGGCCAGCTCTATATCGAATCCACCGCGCTGGCGCTGGGCAAGGTTTATAGCTTCGGCCCTACATTTCGGGCCGAGAAATCCAAAACCCGCCGCCACCTTACCGAGTTCTGGATGATCGAGCCGGAGGTTGCCTTCTTGGACCTCGATGGCCTGTTGGAACTGGCGGAGAATTTTCTCTCGCACATCGTTCAATCGGTGTTGAAGAACCGCGCGCCCGAGCTGACCGTCATTGGCCGTGACCCAGCCAAGCTGGCGAGCATCTGTCCGCCCTTTCCGCGCCTGCGCTACGACGAAGCCGCCGAGATGCTCAACCAAGCCCACCGAGACGGCCACCTGGAAGCGGCATTTGAATATGGAAACGACTTCGGTTCGCCTGACGAGACCTGGCTCAGCAGCCAGTTCGACCGCCCAGTGATGGTTCACCGCTATCCCGCCGATGTGAAGGCTTTTTACATGGAGCCTGATCCGGCCGACTCTCGCTATGCGCTTTGTGTCGACGTTCTGGCGCCAGAGGGTTACGGCGAGATCATCGGAGGCTCACAGCGCGTCTCAAGCTTTGAGCTGCTCAACGCCCGCATCGAGCACCACAACCTGCCCAAAGAAGCCTTCCAATGGTACCTGGATCTGCGGCGCTACGGCAGCGTTCCGCACAGCGGCTTTGGCATGGGAATTGAACGCGCGGTGGCATGGATCTGCGGCTTGGATCACGTCCGCGAGACGATTCCCTTTGCGCGCACACTGCACCGCATCTACCCATAGACACTGGCCTGCTCCGCCACTAAGCCGAGAAGCCGAGCCCATTTCTTAGTCCGGTTTTCGCGCCTTTAAAAGACTTCCGACGGACCGTCTGGCGGAGGAAGATGCTTGAGCAAGCCCAACTCGCCAGCCAGGCGCTCCAGCCTCTGGCGCGTTGCGGCTGTCGGAGGCACGAGCGGCAGACGAACGGTGTCAGAGCAACGGCCCATGAGCGAGAGAATTGTCTTCACTGGCGCGGGATTCGACTCCCAGAAATTGGCATCGAAGAGGCGTCCATATCGGCGCTCCAGTTCGCGGGCTTCAACCCAATTGTTGTTGAGCGCGGCGCGGATCATGCGGCCGGCTTCAGAGGGAATCTCGTTGGAAGCGACGCTGATAAGCCCATGCGCGCCCACGCCAATGGAGGCCAGAGCCAGGTTGTCATCGCCGCTGAAAACCTTGAAACCTTTGGGCAGCAAGTGGACGAGTTGGGCGATCTGCTGCAACTTGCCGCTTGCCTCCTTGATGGCCTGAATGTTGTGCGCGGCATCGGCGAGGCGGACCACGGTCTCTGGATCGAGATTGACGCCAGTGCGGCTCGGCACGTTGTAGAGCACGACAGGCAGCGGAGCCACAGCCTGCGCCAGAGCGAGGAAGTGCTGGAACTGGCCCTCCTGCGTGGGCTTGTTGTAATAGGGATTGGCCGAGAGAACGGCGTCTATGCCGCGAATCTGGCGGAGGCGTCCGGCGTTGCGCAGCAGCGCGCGGGTGGAATTGTGAGTGCAACCAACCCAAACGGGCACGCGGGCAGCGGCAGCTTCGGCTACCAGACAGATGGTGAGCAGCCACTCGTCGTCGTCCAGCGTGGCTGCCTCGCCAGTGGAGCCGCAAGCTACCAGAAAGTCGATTCCCGAGTTGATCTGCCAGTCAACCAGCGCCCTGAGCGCCGCTTCATCCACCGATCCATCCGCCTTGAAGGGCGTCACAATAGCTGTACCGCAACCAGTCGTTTCCATAAAGAAAAGTGTACCGCAGAGAGGCGGAATCGCCCGCTCCTTTTTCGAGGCGCGAATGGTTGGGTTCGTGGCATTCCATACCAGCCGCAAAGACAAGAACGCGGCGAGAGTTGCACAACCGGTTCTGTGATTCAAGAAGGTGGCTTATTCGGTAAAAAAGAGGTCATTTCTAGTTAGAAGCAATGCGTTTTGGGCCAAAAAATGGGGCAAAAGGCAGGGTTTCCAGTTACTGATTCGTTAACATTACCAAAATGCAAACATATGAATTAATGCAAGTTAGTTGAATAAATAGGGTAAGA
>JBEKDN010000002.1:0-47449 GCA_050014335.1 Occallatibacter sp.
TCGGCCGCTCCTTGACTTGCTTCTCCACATTGGTGCGTTTGCCGTAGTGCGTCTCGACGGCCGTCTTCCTCTGCGTATTCTGAATCGTGCCGCGCGGGCTCCAGCTCTGGCTGTCCGCATCGGCATCGCTCGTCAGTGCAAAGACGCCATGATTGGTCCCAGCCAGAATCGTTCCCTCCGGCGACTCGGCAAGCGCAAAAACATCGCGCCCATCCAGGCCGCCGCCGATCTGCTGCCAACTCTTGCCGCCATCGCTCGAGTGATAAACGCCGCCAAAGCTTTTGTCGTTCACCACGCCCGCATACAGATTCTCCGGATGGTTGCGGTCCACCAGCAAAGCCTCGACCTTGCGCCCCGAGAAGCCTTCATTCGACGGCGTGAAACTTGCTCCAGCGTCGTCGCTTGTAAGAACGCCTCCGCGATCGGTGGCCATCAGCACATGGTTAGAGTGATCTGGATCGACAAAGATGTCATTGACAATCACCTCTGGCCCAGTAAGGCGCGCAAAGCTCTTGCCACCATCCGCGGTCTTGTAAAGCCCTTCCGTGGTTCCCGCGTAGACAATGTCTGGGTTGGACGGATCCTGTTTCAGAACCCGGGTCCGCCGTGCCGTCGAAGGTATGCCCTGAATTCTCTTGAAGAGCTCGCCCGCATTCACGCTCTTGTAGATGCCGCTGCACGCGCTGGCAAAGACAAAGGTGGGCCGCGCAGGATCGATGATGATCGAAAAAACATCGGAATCGTCGATGACGCCTTGCTTGATGTTGTGCCAATTCTTGCCGCCGTCGCTCGTCTTCCAGGGCAGATGCCATGTGCCCGCATAAATCACTCCGGGGTCTGTGGGGTCTATCGCAAGCGACTCAACCTCGTGGATCTCCTGACTGCCTGGAGGACTGATAAGAGACCATGTAAGGCCGCCGTCGACGCTGCGGAAAACCCCTTCGAGTGTTCCCGCAAAAAGTATCGCTGGATCGGAAGGCGCCTGCGCAAAAGCGCGAATCGACTGCCCGTGCAGTCCCGCCACTTCGCTCCAGTTGCGGCCTCCATCGCGGCTCACCCACAGGCCGCCGTCGGTGTGCTCCAGTCTCCACGCCGCCGCAAAAATCGTCCCTGGATTCGCCCGGTCCACAACGATGTGATCCAAAATCAGATCGTCGGTCCCATCCAGTTTTGCCAGCCGATGCCAGTTGGCAGCGCCATCGGTGGACTCGTATAGCCAACTATTGGTTGTGCCAAGATATAGATGTTGAGGATGGCCGGGAACCGCCGCAAGCGCCCGAGCGTCCCCTCCCATTGGGCCAATCGCGGTCCATGGCGTTTGAGCGCTCAGGCCGGGCAAAGCAACCAAAAGCAAAAACGGAAATTGCATCATTCTCTGAAGCCGCAACGGAAAAACAAGGCGAATTCGCAAAGGTTTCATGCCGTACCTAGGCTCCAAGAGTCAAAGTATTCAAAAGAGGAGCAATAAATAGAAGGAGGTTGGCCGGCTCGCCGGTCAACCTCCAATGATTGCACGAGGAATACCTTATTTGTTCCGGCCCGGCGATTGTTTCGTCAGGGCCGGAGACTTCGGTTGTGCCGCCAATCAAGCCTTAAGGCTTACTTAGCAGCTGCGGCAGACTTCTTGGCGGCCGACTTTTTGTGTGCGGCAGTGTGCAGAGGCTTGCGCGGCTCGGCCTTCACCTCGGTGCTTACAGGTGTCGTCCCAGTCACATCGTTCGCAAACGTCGCTCCCGCGGGAACCAGGTAATCTTCCACCGTCTGTCCGTCCGTCGTGCCGGTGGCTACGCTGACGCGAGAGGCATCGATGCCCTTCTCGGTTACCAGGTAGTCCTTCACGTTGACGGCGCGCTCGGCGGCGGGATCGACAACCTTGAGGTGCTTGTGAGTCTTGGCCAGCTTCTCTTCCTTGGCCAGCTTCTCCTTTTCCTTCGCATCCGAACTGCCCACAACTACTGCTGTGGCGCCCGTATCCTTCTGCAGATCCAGAGCAACTTCGTCCAGGCAAGCCTTGGCTTCGTTGTTCACGCGCGTCGGACGGAGCTTATCACCGGCAAAGCTGACAGAGCAAAGAGTCTGGGTGTGAGGAATCGGAGCCACATACGGGGCAGCGATTGTCACTGTGTTTGCCGCATTGATCGTTGCCGTGGCGCTCTGGTTCTTGTCGTCGGTAGCAGTGCAAGTAATCGTCACCGGGCCTGTCGGAGCGCCAACCGAGGAGAAGGTCGCCGTGGCGCCGTTACCCACGATGGAACCGGCCGAGGCCGTGTAGCTGTAGGTCAGCGGGCGATTCTGCGGGCTAACCGCAACTGCCGTCACTGTGGCCGTATCGCCCGGCTTCAGGGTCGTCGGTGCCACTGAGCAGCTGATCGTTGGCGGCTCAAACTGCTTCACCGTAAAGAGGGCCGAGGCCGTGGCGGTTTCCCATGGCTTAAGGCCTTCCTTGCCAGGCTTGCCGTACTTTACGCTGCAATTGACCGGGTAATCGCCAGGCGCCAGCGCGGCGGTAGCCACGGTTGCTGTCGCTGAATTGGCGTTCAAGCCAGCTCCGGCTCCGGTCAAACTGTAAAGCACGCTGATCTTATGCTTGGGATCGGCAGGCAGGTTGGCGGCTGTTGCAGTCACCGTGACCGGATCGCCGGGGAAGACAGGCGTCGGGGTCGCCGAGCAGGCCAGCGCTACAGGAACAGGTGGCGCGATCGTCCCGATCGAATAAACAACGCCCGCAACCGCGCGGATACCCTCGAGATTGGCGACGCCGCCAGGCTGCCATCCATTCACTGTCGAGTGATGCGCAATCCCGAAGTCGGCATGCATAAACTCATAGTCGCCCTCGCCGCGCAACGCCCAATGAGGCGCTAGCTTGTAGTCCAGACCGCCGCCCGCTGTGAAGGTGTAACCAGGCGTGTAGCCCTGATGGTCCGGGCCTTCCAACTGTCCACCGCCACCAAGCGCATGCATCCAGGGCGTTACTTTGCCCTGCCCAGGCCAGCGATAAACCAAGCCCGCCTGCACCGTCAGGATGCCGCTATTGCTGTAGCTGACAGGAGGAACATAGCGATCATGCTGCCCCGAATCGATCTGGAATCCCCAATGGTCGTTCAGGTAGCGGGTTAGGCTCTCCACGCTGCCGATCTTCTCGGTCTTGAAATTAACAGGGTCTTTCCCACCCGGAAACGCACCGGCTGGCGCTGAGGGGGGCACGCAAGATTGGGTCGGATCGCCTGCGAGTGTGGTTGCGCAGTCGGGGCCATAAGTTCCATCGACGTGCGAGTTCGGATCGAAGAAACTGTATCCGCCAAAGATCTCCCACTTCGACGGTGAGCTCCCTGCGGCCTTTGCGGCCGGTACGGCCTGCGCGCCAAGAGCAAGCGGTATTAATACCACAGATGCCAAGGCAAGTAACCGGACAACAGACTTAGTGATACGAGAGAACATGCGTTTTTCCTCCACAATCAATCTGAATGGCAAACATATAACCAACATGCAAGCGTGAACACAAACTCCATCGGAATCGATCCTCAAACGTGAGCGATCCCTAGGATTTTCTTACAGTACTATCAAACGTACCATAAGAATCTTGAGCAGTGACGACAATTTTTTCAACAGGTTACCGTCTTGGCTCCCCTGCTGCAACAATTCCCGGTTAATTTTTACGTTACCCCCGTAATCGATCCCCGGAAGAATGCTGCTACCCACTTACGCCAGATTCAGCGTCTTTACCAGACTGCGCGGTTCCCGCTGAATCTTCTCCTGCAAGAGTGTGATCGCGTACAGAAGTTGTTCCGGCCGCGGCGGACAGCCCGGCACATATACGTCCACTGGGATCACCTGATTCACACCCTGCAACAATGCGTAATTATTGAAAACACCGCCTGAAGTCGCGCAGGCTCCCATCGAGATCACCCACTTCGGCTCAGGCATCTGGTCGTAAAGTCGCCGGATCACCGGCGCCATCTTCTGCGAAACCCGCCCGGCAACTACCATTAAATCGCTCTGTCGCGGCGATGGCCGGAAGACCTCCGCCCCAAACCGGGCAATGTCAAAGCGCGCCCCGCCCATCGACATCATCTCAATTGCGCAGCAGGCCAGCCCAAACGTCATCGGCCAAACCGAATTCTTGCGAATCCAGTTCACCGCGAAATCCAGCGAGGTCAGAAGCACGCCTTCCGGCTCTTCAAAGCCGTAGCTCACCTCTTGCAGCTTGACGCGGTTCAGCGCCCTGCTCTCCAGATTCCCAAAAAGGTACCGGTCTTGTTCCGCCCCCATCGCCATGCATCTAATATACCTCCACCTTCCTGTTTGCCAGCCGGTCACTTTTGCTCATCCAAAAACAAACGCTTCCCGCTACGATTCTCCACCCCTCCTCAGTTCGCCAATCATCCATCGTCCGGGTCGACAATTGCAAACCTTCTATAGCGTCAAATTCATAAGGAATCCATGAAGAACTTGCCGAATTCCACACAATGTATGTAAGATTTCTCCCAATACACTGTTCAGTCGGCAACCGTGGTTTTCTGCGGCTGTCCTCCATGGCGCCTAAGCTCCGGCTGCGGCCTGCGTCCGTTCAGACCGTTCCCGGTGTATCTGTCTCCATGGGTGAGAGCGGCCGGTCTCCGGCCTAAGGCACGGTTGTCTATCCATCGAATTCAATTTGGAGTGGAACCTTATGTGTCGTCGCGCAATCAAGCTGATGCTTCTCGTTGCCAGCCTGGCGTTTTCAGCCCATGCTCTGGCCGTCGCTCCTAACCTCGGCCCCTCGCCGCCCGCCACGCAAGCTCAGGTTGCTGCGCTCACCCAAGCCATCCATGACGCACAAACCTCCGGCGACAACGCATGGGTGCTCGTCTCCGCCGCCTTGGTCCTTATGATGACCGCCCCAGGACTGGTTCTCTTCTATGGCGGCTTGGTTCGTCGCAAGAACATTCTCGGCACCATGATGCAGAGCTTCGCAATGATGGGTCTCATCACCGTGCTATGGGCCGTCGTCGGCTACTCGCTGGCCTTCGGCGCCGGCAACGCCTTCATCGGCGGATGGGAACATGCCTTCCTGCGCGGCGTCGGTTTGGATCCCAACCCCAACTACGGCGGAACCATCCCGGAGCAGAGCTTCATGATCTACCAGCTCATGTTCGCCATCATTACTCCAGCCTTGATCACCGGCGCATTTGCGGAGCGAGTCAAGTTCAGCGCCATGGCCGTCTTTCTCTGCCTCTGGTCCCTGGTGGTTTACTGCCCCATGGCGCACATGATCTGGGGCGTCGGCGGCATTCTCAACTTCGCCAACCCCGCCGCTCGCTGGCCGGTCTTCGATTTCGCCGGTGGCACCGTCGTCCACATCACCAGCGGCGTCTCGGCTCTGGTCTGCGCCCTCTATCTGGGCAAGCGCGCCGGCTATCCGCAAGAGGATATGCCACCCCACTCCATGGTGCTCAGCTTCATCGGCGCGGGTATGCTCTGGGTGGGATGGTTCGGCTTCAACGCCGGCAGCGCCCTCAACGCCGGCCCGTTGGCCACCAGCGCCTTCGTCAACACGCAATTCGCCGCCGCTGCCGCCGCCATCACCTGGGTCATCACGGAATGGCTGCAGAACGGCAAACCCACCGCGCTTGGCGCCATCTCCGGCGCGGTCGCCGGCCTGGCCACCATCACCCAAGCTTCAGGATTTGTCCAGCCCATGAGCGCTCTCGCCATCGGCGGCATTGCCGGCATCGTATGCTGTTTCATGGTCTTTCGGGTTAAAAAGTTCTTCGGCTATGACGACTCGCTTGACGCCTTCGGAGTGCATGGCGTCGGCGGCACCATGGGCGCTATGCTCACCGGCCTCTTCGCCGCCGGGTCAATCAATGCCGTTTTTGGCAAGGATGCCGTCGGCAAGCCTCTCGCCGCCGGAGCCATCGATGGCAACTGGCATCAGGTCGGCAACCAGGCCATGGGCATGGGCATAGGATGGGCATTGGCCATCCTTGGCACTTTGTTCCTGCTCCTGCTCGTCGATAAAACAATGGGCCTGCGAGTCTCCGCCTCTGAAGAAGCTCAGGGCCTCGATCTCTCGCAGCACGGTGAAGAAGGCTACGAGTTGAACGCATAGCCTCTCAAGACTGTTATTAGGAATTCGTGATTCCCAGTTCTCGATTTCGAGACTGGGAATCCACAAATCAAACCTCAAGCAATCTCAACCGAGGAATCGCACATGCTCAAGATCGAAGTCATCATTCAGCCGGCCAAGCTCGATTCCGTCAAGGAAGCCTTGATCGATGCGGGCGTCGAAGGAATCACCATTCTCGAAGCCCGCGGCCATGGCCGCCAAAAGGGCCACACCGAGTTCTATCGCGGACGCGAGTACACGGTCGATCTACTTCCCAAAGTCAAACTCGAAATCGTCATCGTCGAAGCCATGAAGGACCAAGTCGTCCAGGCTATCCTCGCCGCCGCCCGCACCGGCCGCATCGGCGACGGCAAGATCTTCATCAGCCGCATCGAAGACACCATCCGCATTCGCAACGACGAACGCGGCGAAGCCGCCATCTGATAGCTGTTTCAGAAACCGTGCTTCTTAAAGTGTTTTCAAGGTTAGCGCAAGCACTTGAGTGCCCCATCCATTCGCGGCTTTATCGCGAATGGGTGGGAAATCATGAAACTCAACCAACTAAATGCGTCCAGTCCCACCGCAGGTGGTCAGACCATCGGCTGCAAGCATAGCTCCGTCACAGCCGCCGCAAAATACTGAACCGCCTCATCCCGCGGCCCTCCCTCGCACCATGCCGCGTAGGCGGACCTCAACCGGCCAGCGTCGACGATTCCCAGTTCATGCAATGCCGGATTCGCAAACAGCCGCTCCACCAGAGGCCGCGCCGGGCCGCGCAAAGTCGCAGCCAGCGCAAAGGAGAAATCGTCCCGCTCGCGCGGGTAAATCACGCGATCGGAACAGCCCCGCCGCGCCAGCAGCTCTCGCTCGATCCTGCGTCTGTATCGCCATTCGGCGGGCAGGTGCGCGCAGAAATGCACCAGCTCCGGCGTGCACATCGGATGAACCGGCCAAATCCCGCGCCGCATATATCGGGCGGCGCTGTATGCGGCGCACTCCACGGCTGAATCGCTGCAAGGCGCGCGTGGGGGCTCGTCCAAATCGTCGCCCAATGTCGCCCGCGCACTCGGCGTCAGAAAGGACGGCGCGCTCACGGAATTCTCCTCCAGCGCGGCAACTACGGCGGATTCCCCGCGAATCGCCCGCAGTTCGGAGGGACGCAGCCCGCATAACTCATCGCCCCCAAAGCCCGTCAGCAACACCTCAATTCCGTGCCCGGATGCCTTGCCAAGCAGTTCCCAGAAGACCTCGTGGTACCCCTCTTCCCATGGCAACATCGGCGCCCGGCCATCCAGGCGGCAACTGCCCGGCGCAATAGGCAAGAAGGAGGCGATGGGCACCTCGGTATCGATCAGGCCAAAGCATTGCGCTAGCTCCGCTCTGCGCTCCGGCTGATCCTCCCGGCTATCGCCCATCAAGGCAATGCCATAGCTGCGCAGCGGTCTCTTGCACAACGCGGCGGCGCTCCCGGCAACAATGGCTGAATCCAGGCCTCCGCTCAATTCGGCGCCAAGATGCTCTTCTGAAACATTCATCCAGCGGCGCAGGGACGATGAAACAATCGTCTCAAATGCTTCCACCGGGTCCGCATCGTCGCACAATTCCCCCGCTCGCGGCCGATACCACGGCTCAGGGTAATCGATCCTCAGCGTCTCGCATCCCGCTCGCCCAGCCCACTCAGCCCGCGAGCGCTCCGTCAAAAGCTGGAGCCCGCGAAACAATGTAACTCGCGCGTATGGGTTGGCATATTCCGTCAGGTAACGAGTAGCCCTTGCCGGATCGAGGCTTTTTCGTGGAAGAAGATGCAAAAGCCGCCCCGCATCCCAATCGCCCCACAGTTTCCCGTGATCGGAAACCAGAAAAACCGGAGCCGTGCCCCACTGGCCGGCCTCGAGCCTGGCCAGCACACTCTCCTCGCTACGCGGTTTGGCTTTCGATGGCGCGTCGATAACCAGCATCTGCCATTGCAGCGGCCACTCTCGCAGTTGCTCCGCCAGCCGAGCGAAACAACCACTATCCACTGGCGTCAGCCGGCCGGTTTGCACGCCTGCGGCTAACTCGGCCCCGCTACGGCCGGCGGATCGCTCTCGCACCTGTACCAGAAGGCGGCTTCCGTCCGTGACTGCAACGCTTTCCAGCGCCGCATGGCGAAACGGCCGAATGTAGCTCTCGCCACATTCATACCCGTCGCCCGCCGCTCGCCACTCCGCTCCAATGTCAACATCGTTCAGAAAAAAAGTAAGCACTATAGACCTAAGCCTTTCACGGGTCCACTTCCCTCGTACTACAGTTGTAGATCGGTACCACAGTTGTAGATCGACCGCACGGAGGGAGCAGGGGCCTTCAGTCGCCTGAAAAAAAATGCATCTGGCCTTCAGGCCCGGGCCGCTGCCTTTTTCCTCCTGAGCAAAATCAACAATAGTACGAATGCCCGCAGTCCGAGAGCCGCAACACAAAACTGCCCGTCATTCTGAGCAGCCCACTCGCCGCGTCCAGTTAGGGAGTCAATGAACTAGTCGCAAACTTGCTAACTCGCCATCACCGCGCAGCGGTGGCTAACTTGCTGGTCTTGTTAATAAACCACTTCATCCAACCTTCTTGTTCATTGGCAGAAAGCAGGGCCCAAACGCCTTCTTCTTCGGGGGTGGTGAGTCGGAGAATCCGCGGTAGTTCTTTGAAGATCTCCAGACCCACCACCTTAAATTGTCGTACCAGAAAGCCAACCAGGCAGGAACGCAGCAAATGCTACTAGTTGCGACGGCCCTGGCTGTCCTGGCCTGCGGTACCCTTCCCTAGCGGCTCATCCGCGCCCTTGTCCCGCCGGCTTTGAGCATCCGTGCCGGCTGTACCCTTCTTCAGAGCTTCATCGTCCGCGCCCTTGTCGCGCCGGCTTTGGGCATCCGTGCCGGCGGTACCTTTCTTTTGCAACTCGTCCAGATCCTTGGTCCGCCGGTTCTGCGCATCCGTGCCCGCGGTGCCTTTCTTCAGCGACTCGTCGTCATCGTCAAGCTTGTTGCGGCGGCCCTGGCTGTCCTGACCCGCTGTGCCCTTGCCCTGCGGCTCGTCCAGGCCCTTGTCGCGACGGCTTTGCGCATCCGTGCCCGCTGTGCCCTTCTTCAGCAAGTCGTCGTCGTCTTTGTTTTTCCGGCTTTGGGCATCCGTTCCCGCAGTGCCCTTCTTCAGAGCTTCATCGTCCGCGCCCTTATCCCGCCGGCTTTGGGCATCCGTGCCCGCAGTGCCTTTCTTCTGTAGTTCGTCTTCCAAACCCTTGTCGCGACGGCTTTGAGCATCCGTGCCCGCCGTACCCTTCTTCAGAGCTTCATCAGCCTCACCTTTTCCGTGCGAACCCTGGGCCGCCTTGCCCGCATCGGGGTGCCCGGATTTGTCGGCTTTGAAGATATTGGCCATGGTTGGTACATCGTTGAAACCAAACCCAGGCAAATTCATTCCTACACTGTTCATCGTTGCCATTGAATCCTCCTTGTGATGCTTTTTCTGATTTGCTTTCGCGGTATTTCCACCCTCGGCCCATCATGCGGGCCGAACGTGCAACGCTGCTCA
The DNA here is from genome assembly GCA_050014335.1 of Occallatibacter sp. Lineage (GTDB taxonomy): Bacteria > Acidobacteriota > Terriglobia > Terriglobales > Acidobacteriaceae > Telmatobacter. The sequence continues at coordinate 9,650 of JBEKDN010000002.1, forward strand.
AATCCGAAGGGGATGATCTGAGCGGCTACCCTCTTCTGCCCACGGCTCGAGAGGCGCTCCGCCCGAGCCGCGCGGCCGGCATATCCTGCAAAGTCCCCTTCTAAGTTTGAAGTTACCTTCTCACAAAAGACGAAGAAGAAGTGATGTATTTCAGGGAAGTTTAGGTAACTCTTTTGTTGTCTTATCAACAACTTTCGTAATACTACATACACCACATTTGAGTGTCAAATAAAAATTTATCCTTTCTTGCAACCGCCAGGAAAGCGTCGAGCTGCCGGGCTGGGCCGGGAAAAACCCAGACGCCGGACAGCCGCGCGGCACCGCTAAATCTTTGCATATGATTTCCGTCAATGCGAGTACAGTGGAAATAGCATAGGAGATACTCCGCTCGGTAAGACTCAAAACAGCCGTCGGCTGGGGCTCAAAACCGGTCACCCCCCACCCCCCCTACCCTGTGGAGCCCGTAAAACCACTCACGATCCTCCTTTAAAACATTTACTATCATCAACTTGTAATTTTTACATAGTAACGAAATAGTAACTGGTAAACCCCATTTTTGCCCCGTTTTTGGCCCGAAAACTGCCGATTCAACCCCGAAAAGCAGCTGATTTCACACCAAAATCGGCGCTCTCGCATGTCGTGTTTTCCAATTCTGGCCTCGGTCGATCTACGCGATCGACAGTGAGAACCAAATTTATTTTTGTCAAGCGCTGCCCAAACTCTCTTAGCTCTTCCGCGTGGCATTTTGCGGCCATGTCAGTTCTTCCCTCGGCCCAACTAACGACTGTCTCGTTCATCGGAATAATCTCGCAAAAGTAACTTGGCGGCTATTGCATCCTCTTGCTCCTGCCGAAAAACAAAGAAGCGGCGAGAGCATGCCTGGCTCCGCCAGGAATCAAGGCGCGCTCGCGCGAGGAGGCAATCATCGGCGGTCGGATGCGATTGGGAGATCTGCTGATTCAGGCATCTCTGGTGAGCAAGAAAGACGTGGCCGCTGCGCTGGAGCGTCAGTCGGGCAACGGCAGGCGTTTGGGCGACAATTTGGTGGCGCTGGGCGCAATCGAGCAGAAGACGCTGGATGGCTTTCTGATGCGCATTCCCTCCGAACCGGCAACCATTGAAGCAACTGGAATCGATGACGTGGATCTGCTGGCTCTGCTGATGAAATTGATCTTCACGGGCCGGCTTTCAACCTGCCGCGAGTTCATTGAGGCCATCAAGTTGCCTTACCACATTGTCGAGCAACTGGTGCAGATGGCCATCGACAGGCAACTGCTGCGCGCGCTCGGCATGAGAGATTCCAATAATCCAATCGATCTGGGTTATGCATTCACCGACGAGGGCAAGCGCTGGACCATCGACGCGCTGGAGCGGATGCGTTATGTTGGTCCAGCTCCAGTCACGCTGGCGGATTTTACCTTTCAGGTGAGCCTGCAAAAGCTGACCAACGAACTCATCACATTCGATCGGATTGAAAAGGCGTTGGGCGAACTAATCTTTGATACAAGCCTGGTGGAGCAGAGCGGCCCAGCGCTCAACTCGGGACGCGCGATGCTTCTCTACGGACCGCCAGGAAACGGCAAGACCTCCTTTGCATTCTCTCTGAGCAGCGTCTACACCGATGTGATCTATGTTCCCTATGCGATCAGCGTGCAGAGCGAGATCATCTGCTTCCACGACGCGAGCATTCATCTGGGGATGAAGGCGAGTGGATTGGCCGACGAAGAGCTTGTCTCGTTCGTGCGCGCCGAAGAGTATGACGCGCGCTGGGTTCCGTGCCGACGACCTTTCGTGGTCACAGGCGGCGAATTGACGCTGGAGATGCTGGATCTGCGTTACGATCCGACGGCGCACTATTATGAAGCGCCGCTGCACATGAAGGCGCTGGGAGGCTGCTTTCTCATCGACGACTTTGGGCGGCAACTGGTAAGTCCCAAAGGCCTGCTCAACCGCTGGATTGTGCCGCTGGAGAATCGCGTGGACTACATGAAGCTGCAAACCGGTAAGAGCTTTAGCGTGCCCTTTGAAGAGCTGGTGATTTTCTCCACCAACTTGGAGCCGGAGGATCTGATGGATCCAGCCTTTCTGCGCCGGCTTCCCTACAAGATCGAGGTGGGCGCGCCGAGCCTCGACAATTACCGCGAGATTGTAATGAAGGAGTGCGCACGGCAGGGATTCACGATGTCTGAGACAGTTTTTGACGGAATCGTGCACAAGCTGACGGTTGAAAAAGGGCTGGCGCTGGCTGCTTATCAGCCCAGGTTTATTGTGGATCAGGTGGCGGCGACGTGCAGGTTCATGGGCCAACCGCCGCACTTCGAGCCGCGTTTTATAGACTATGCGCTGAATAACCTGCGCGTGCATCGCGAGGCGTGAGGCGGGGAAGCGGCGGGAGCGGAAGAGCGGACGTGCGATGCTTGTATTGTTGAGGTTGGCAGGTACATCTATGGATTCCGCTGTCTCTCTTCGCTTACCTGAAGATTTGAAACTGCGCCTGGAAAAGCTGGCCAAGCGCACAGGACGCAGCAAGACCTATTACATGGTTGAGGCCATCAGCGAAAAACTGGAAGACTTGGAAGATCTGTATATGGCTGAGGATCGAACTCGCGCGCTGAGGGCTGGACGGAGCCGTACCTATAGTCAGGAAGAAATGCAAAAACGGTATGGCTTGGCGGATTGAGTACAGCAGCGAAGCGGACAAAGTAATCTCCAGGCTCGACAGACAAATCGCTCAACGAATCATCAAGTTTATGGGAAGCCGTGTTGCGAAACTGGAAGATCCGCAAAGCATAGGCGAAGCTCTTGCCGGCTCTTCGTTAGGGAATTACTGGAGATACAGGGTAGGGAATTATCGCATCATTGTGGATATTCAGGATGCGAAACTGTGCGTTCAGGTGGTGCGGTTAGGAAATCGGCGCGAAGTTTATCGATGAAAGTGCGTGAAATGCCGCTTCCCGGTTGCGCAAGCCTTGCCATACGCGTGGCAGCGGCGAATAGATCTGAAGACTGGAAAACCCCTTATAAGGCGCGATGAAACTGCGCTGAAAGCAAGGCCGGAGGATTCGTGTTATCCCATCCTTTCGCAATGGGAGCGAAAGGATGGGGCACTCAAAGTACATGTTTAGATCGCGGTTTCGCCGCGTTCGTCGTTGCGGATGCGGATGGCGTCGTCGATCTTGCTGATAAAGATCTTGCCGTCGCCAATGCGGCCCGTGCGGGCGGAGGCGATGATAGCTTGCAAGGTCTTTTCCTTCTGCTCGTCGGCGACTACCAGCTCGATCTTGACTTTGGGCAAGAGATCCACCGTGTATTCGCGGCCGCGGTAGAACTCGGTGTGGCCCTTCTGACGGCCGTGGCCGCGGGCTTCAAGAATCGTCATGCCTTCAATGCCTGCCTCGAGCAGTGCGTCTTTGACGGCATCCAGTTTGGAGGGCTGCAGTATGGCTTCAATTTTGATCATGCGAAAAATGCCTCGTTTGACAGCGTAACAGGCGAGGGGTGCAGTTGTGTCAGCCGCGCCGTAATTTAATTGATTCCCGCCGAGAATTATTCTCAACCGAAGAGAGCGGAAAACCACAGAGTGGCCTTCGGCTTCGCAGGCCGCTAAGAACGCGGCCTGCTCCGCTCAGGATAACAATCTGAGAATTACGTGGCGAAGTCGTAGCCTTCCTCGTTGTGCTGCGTAAGGTCAAGGCCAGCGGCTTCTTCTTCCGCGGTGACGCGCAGACCGACAAGACTATCGACGGCAAAGAGCAGAACCAGAGTGCCGACGACCGAGATGACCCATGCAACACCGACGCCAGCCAGTTGGTTGAGCACCTGGCTCCAGTGGCCTTCGATGCCGCCGACAGGAGCGTCCTTGCCGAATACGGGATTGATAACGCTGGCGGCAAAGATACCGGTGAGAATGGCTCCAAGGGTTCCGCCCGCGCCGTGAACCCCAAAGGCGTCCAGCGAGTCGTCGTAGCCAAAGAGGGCCTTGACGACGAAGACCATAAAGAAGCAGAAGACGCCGGCGATAAGGCCGATGGCTAGAGCGCTCATGGGCTGGACAAAGCCGGAGGCGGGAGTGATGGCGACCAGTCCGGCAACCGCGCCGGAGATGGCGCCCAAGGCGGTTGGCTTGCCGTTGTGAATCCACTCGGCGATGGACCAGCCGATGGCTGCCGCGGCAGCCGCGAAGTGGGTATTGACAAAGGCGCTGGTGGCAAGCGAACTAGCGGCCAATGCGCTGCCGGCGTTGAAGCCAAACCAGCCAACCCACAAAAGACAAGCCCCGATAAAGCTCAAGACCATCGAGTGGGGCTGCATTTTGGTATGCGGGTAGCCGACACGCTTGCCTAGATAGAGGCAGGTGACAAGTGCGGAGACGCCTGATGTGATGTGCACGACAGTGCCGCCCGCAAAGTCGAGCGAGGGAAAGCGGCCGCCTGTGGAATTCAACAATCCGCCAACGCCCCAGACCATATGAGCCATGGGGCAATAAACAAGCAGCGACCACAACGAGAGGTAAATGGCCATGGCGCTGAACTTCATGCGCTCCGCAAAGGCTCCGGTGATAAGCGCGGGAGTGATGATGGCGAACATCAACTGGTAGATCATCAGGGTCTGCTCGGGGATCGTCGGCGCGTAGTCGGTGTTGGGAGTGAGACCGACGCCCTTGAGGAAAAGGTGCTCAAAGCCCCCGACAAACCAGTTGCCATGTCCGAAGGCCAGCGAGTAGCCGACGAAGGCCCAGAGAACCGTCACGATGCCCATCATTGCGAAGCTCTGCATCATGGTGCCGAGAATATTCTTTTTGCGCACCAGGCCGCCATAGAAGAGGGCAAGGCCAGGACCAGTCATTAGCAGAACCAGCGCGGAAGATGTCAGCATCCAGGCGTTATCGCCGGCGTACTGGGCGCTGGCTGCCGCGGCGGCGGCCTTGGAACTGGCGGCCTGAGCCGCATCGACAGCCTGTTGAAGGGCGGCAATCTGAGCTTGCGTGGCTGGAGCCGAAGCGGTTTCAGCCAGATGCGTTGGGCCTAGATCCGGAGCAACGGCCAGAGCTGCGGACGGAGCCGCCAGAATGGCAGAGAGAAGCAGTAGGTGAAGGGCGCGACGAGACATGTGTTTCCACTCCCGAGAAGATGCAGAGGGCCAAGGCCATGCGATGAGGCGAGATACCGGTCGCCGATCCGGGTGACGAGAAAAGGACGAGCCGGCAGCGGGAGGTGCGGATCAACCCTCGCCGCCGGAAGGAAACTTCACTTGAGAACAAAGAGACATGGCTTGACCAGCCGGCAGAAGGCTGGAATTGGCGCAGCTCATGGATGATTCTCTTCACAAGATTTTAGGATTCGATACATAAGGAACCCATGATGATTCTAAAGAAAGCCGGTAGAAATCCCGGCATAGGGAGAAAAAGCTATGGTAATTTGATTGATCTTGGGGTATAACCGTCTCGCCGGACGTCTGGCATTCCAGTTTCGGGGCGGATTCATCGCAATTCAGGATTCAGTGACACAAATTCCCAGACCATAGGCCCCGAACTTAGTCTGAGATTGACCGGATTGCGCACAGATCGCGGACCTCGTCAGAGAGGAGATGTCATTGCTGAGTGACAGGACAAGTCGTGGTCACATGGTTGATGATGTTCCGGATCAGGACGACGCGGACGTGGACGTGGCGCTCTATGGCGTGCGGAGTGCGGCGTGGAATCGACGCCTTGGGCATGCGATGGTAGTACGGGTTCCGGTGAACCATGGAGCAAATCAGAAAGGTTCTGAAGTACTCGCCTGCAGAATTGCTAAAAGACTTCGATGCTCTCGTTGGTCGAAAGTAGCTGCTAATTTTCCGAATTTGAGTGCGCTTTCTAATCTCAGCACCTCGATCTCTAAATCCTGATCGCTGTAAAATAAAACGATGTTTACGGGAATCATCGAACAGACCGGCACATTGGTAGCTTTGGAGAGTCGCGGCGGTGTGCGGCGAATTACAGTGGAAGCATCCGGCCTCGCAGGCCGCCTGCGCGAGGGCGATTCTCTCGGCGTTTCCGGCGTTTGCCTAACCGCACTCGACGTGGATCCAAAGCTGTTTCATGCCGATCTGGCGCAGGAGACGCTGGACCGCACTTCGCTTGGCGCGCTGGCCGCTGGCGCAAAGGTCAATCTGGAACTGCCCACAGTGGCCGGAAGCCCGCTTGGTGGGCACATAGTGCAGGGCCATGTGGACGGCTGCGGACTGCTTGTTTCTCTTGATCCTGTCATCTCGCCGGCAGAGCCTGCCTTCGATATTCAATCCACCGACTGGACTCTCAAGGTAACGGTCCCTGAAAATGTGCGTCCCTGGATGGTGCACAAAGGCTCGGTGGCCGTCGAAGGCATCAGCCTGACGATTGCCGACTTCGACGGCGAAACGATTTCCATCGCAATTCTGCCGCTGACTTACTGGCGGACGAATCTGCATACGCTCAAACCCGGCGCGCCGTTAAACGTGGAAGCCGATGTGCTGGTAAAACTGGCGCATGCGCAGTTATTGGCCGAGCGCAAACCAGAACTGAATCTAACCGAAGCCTGGCTGGTGGCTTCCGGATATTAGAGCGAAGCAATTTGCATTCTTCGGAGCAAGTTGAACGTCTAATTTAAATTGAGCGTCTAATCAAAAGTGGCGCTACCCATCGGTTGTCGCTCGTTATGTCGAATCCCGTATGCTATTGATTCAGGAGGCTGTGATGCACACACTGCGCCTAATTCCCGGTATTCTTCGCCGCTTTTCAGCGGTTGTTCTGGTCATGGCTTCAGCGGTCCTTTTCTCCGCGCCTTTGAGCCCAGCCCAAAGCACAGCGCCCGCACAACCGTCCGCCCAGCAGCCAGCGCAGCCTGACCAGACCGCGCCCGAAGCCGCACCCGATTCAGGTGGTCCAAGCTCTGACTCCGGTGTTATCGCTCTGCCAAAAAAGAAGGATAACGGTGAGACCGCGCCGCCCGCGCCAGCCGTCCCCAAATTCAAGAACCCGGAGGGAACGCCAAACTTCTCGCTGCGTGTCGAGGTTCCCGAGGTCACCGTCAATGTGGGCGTTCTGCTTGAAAAGACGCAACGATTCTACGGCGGCCTCAAGCCGGGCAACTTCCGCATTTATGAAAATGGCGAATTGCAAAAGGTTACTGGATTCAAGCGCGTTGAGACGCCGATTACCGCGCTTCTGCTCTGCGAGTTTGCAAGGACTAATTTTTACTCTATCCACGATATGCGCAATGCCGCCGAAGCTTTCGCAGAACAGTTGCGGCCTGACGATTATGTTGGATTGATGACCTTCGACATGAATACGAACCTTGTCATGGATTTTACGCAAGACAAGCAGCAACTGGCGCAGGCTATCGACTACTTACACATTCCCGGCTTCAGCGACCGCAATCTCTTCGACGCGCTTTATCAGGCCGAAGACCGGCTGAGCCGCATTGACGGTCAGAAGTACATAATCCTCATTGCCTCCGGCCGCAACACTTTCTCCAAAATAACCCTGGACAAGATTCTGGCCAAGGTCAAGGCCACACCTGACGTGACCATCTTCACAATCTCCACCGGCGAGGCGTTGCGCGCCGTCACCGAGGGCCGCGGAGGATTCGGCGGCCAAATGCGCGATATGGATTATCTGCAAGCTGACAATGAGATGAAGACTTTTGCCAGCCTTACCGGCGGCCTGTGGTTCGGCCCGCGCTTCGCCGGCGAGTTGCCGGATATCTTCAAGCAGATCAATGAAAATATCCGCATGAAATATCAACTGGTCTATCACCCAACCAACACAAAGCAGGACGGAACCTATCGCAAGCTGCGCGTCGAGCTGGTCGATGACGAAGGCAAGCCGCTGCGCATGGAGGACGAAAAGCACAAGCCGCTCAAGTATGACATCATTGCCCGCGACGGCTATCGCGCACACCAGGAAGTTCAATAGCGCGCTGCTTCCTGTGGAAGAAAGAAGCCGCTAAAGGCACTTGTTTTTTCGATCGCAAGTTTATGCGCTCTTGACCTGAGTCTTGCGAGGTTTTGCTGCAGTGCGCCTTGACTTGCTTGCGTCCGGCACACTCCCTTCCGCTTCACCGGCACTCGTTTCAGCAATCTGCTTTTGTTCGCGCGAAGCAAAGAATCGCTCGCCTTCATGATGCTGGCCCATCACATGCAGCCGCAGGAAGTTGGTTGAGCCGGACTTGGTGCGCGTACCGGCTACGATGGCAATCACCTCGTGCTTCCGTACGTAGCTGCCCTGCGCCAGCAGGCTCTCTGCGCACTCAACCAGCGCTTCGGTGGTGTTGACCTTCGGGCAGCGAATCGGAGTAGTGCCCCAAAGCAATGCCAAGCGATTAATCGTAACCTCTATCGGCGAGAGGGCAAAGATAGGCGCCGTGGGATGATACTTTGAGAGCTGGCGCGCGGTATATCCAGACTCCGTGAAGAGCGCAATGCCGCGCAGATCAAGGTCGTCGGCGGCGTGCGCTGTTGCCTCGCAGATTGTCTCGGCGATCGACAGATGACTTCTGCGCTGCTTGCGCCGATCACCATAGTCGGACTCCTTGATATTGCGCTCGGCATCAACGACAATGCGCGCCATCATCGCGACAGCCTCGACAGGGTACTTGCCCACCGCCGATTCTCCTGAGAGCATCACTGCATCGGTGCCATCATAGACCGCATTGGCCACATCGGAGACTTCAGCGCGTGTCGGCCGCGGGTTTTCGATCATGGACTCCAGCATCTGCGTCGCGGTGATCACCGGCTTGCGGAATTCAGCCGCGCGGCGAATGATGTGCTTCTGAATGGCCGGAACCTGTTCCGGCGGAAGTTCCACGCCCAGGTCACCACGCGCCACCATAATGGCATCGGAAACGGTGAGAATGCCATCGAGATCCGCAATCGCCTGCGGCTTTTCCAGCTTGGCAATGATCCAGGTCTCGCGGCCGAGGGCTGAGACTCGATTGCGCACCAGACGCACATCCTCTGCCGTGCGCACAAACGAAACCGCTATCGCATCGATGCCATTCTTGAGAGCAAAGTCTAGATCTTCCGCATCTTTTTCCGTCAGGGAAGGCACGCGCACGGGAATGCCAGGAAGGTTGATCCCCTTGTTCTCTCCCAACATACCGCCGTTAATCACCTCACAGACCACGTCACTGCCATCCACATCATGCACGCGCAGCTCAATCAAGCCGTCAGAGAGCAGAATGCGCGAGCCTTGTTCCACATTCTCGGCCAGAGTCGCGAAGGTGGTCCCCACGAGTGAAGCCGTGCCGGGAACGTCGCGCGGCGTGATCACCAGGCGAGCGCCAGCCTTCAGCAGTATAGCTTGGTGGTCTTTCAGTTGCGAGGTGCGAATCTTGGGTCCTTGCAGGTCGCCCATGATGCATAGCGGCTTGCCCTCTTCGCGGCTCACCTTACGGACCTTCTGCATTACAGCCAGTTTGCTTTCGTGCGTGCCATGTGAGAAGTTGAGGCGGATTACATCGACGCCCGCGCGCACGAGACTCCGTACCGTGGCTTCGGTGTTGGAGGCAGGGCCGAGAGTGGCGACAATTTTTGCGCGACGCTGCGCGGCGTCTTCCGTCAAGATCGAAGGTCCGAATGACATAGTTTTACTCCAGAGGAAGCTTGAAGGGCCGAGAGGCCGGATTATGTGTGGGCGGATCTATGGCTAGAGCGGGGTTGAGCCACGGCGCCTCTTTATCTATTATGCGGGAGTGATTGGGAATTAGACGTTAAAACAGTCACCAACTGGAAGTGTCCGCTTCGGAACTTGCAGAAACAGAAGCCTGACTCTGGCGTTCCCGAAAGAGTACACCATTCAACTCCGCGCCCAACAAAGCGCTAAAGGACGTGATATACAGCCAAACGAGCGTGGCGATGCCGGTGCCGAAAGATCCGTAAAACATCGAGTAGTCCGCTATGCGCGTCACATACCAGCCAAAGGCCAGCGTCGCCGGGAACCAGAGAATGGTGGCCGCAACCGCGCCAGGACCGACCCACGCCCAATGCTCCTTGCGTCGCGTGCCAAAGTGGTAGAGTGCGCCCAGAACGCTGACGCTGGTGACCATAGCAATCGCCCAACGAACCATCCGCCAGATAAAGAGAACAAAATGGCGCAATTCGTGACCGGCGTTCTCAATCATCCACATCTCAATCTGTCGACCGAAGACCAGTACCAACGTGGCTAGCATCAGAGGCACCAATACAATAGGCACCAGCAGCAGTGCTCTCAGCCGCCGCTGCCAAAAGCCCCAATTTCCGCGCGGCTGCCGGTAAGCGCGGCGGAAACCATCCATCAGCGAAAGCATTACGCCCAGCCCTGCAAAAATCGACAGGCCAGCGGCTGAAAAGATCAACTGCGCCGAATGAATCCGCCGCGTCTCCAACGCCGACTGAAGCAGCGACATGGAGTCAGCCGGCAGAAACTGCTCAAACGAGTAGCGCACCTCGCCCACCAGAGATGTGCCTTCCGGCACCTGGGCCAGTAGCGCCGTCAGCACAACCAGGGCCGGAAATAAAGCCAGCATTCCGGAATAGGCGGCCGCCTTGGCAGTATTCAATACATCGTGGTCCAGCGCCAGCCACAGTGCCTTGCGGAGATGTTGAGCAGTAAGTGCCATAGGCGTCAATGCCAAGAGTAGACCATCGAGGGCGGCTTGGGCGAGAGAGGAGTCAATTCAAGGGGTTAAGCGGGATCAATTGAGCAGTGATTCGGGATGGCGCGGAAGATGTACCGACCGCGCCTGACGCTCCAGCCTCAGCCGGTTTATCATAGCCGAGTCATGAAAACCTATTCACCATTCCCGCTTCGGTTGCTCCTCTTATCGCTTTTGCTCATCATTGCTGCCAACCTGTCAGCCGCAGCCCAGACCAAGCCATCCAATGCCCAACTCGCGTCTCCAGAACTGAATGCGCGCGTCGAGTCGCTGCTCAAGCAGCTGACGCTTGACGAGAAGATCGGGCAGTTGGTGCAGTACTCGGCCGGTTACCGCACTGGGCCTGGAGCTTCCAATCTCAAGTACGACGACCTGGCTGCCAAAGGACAGGTTGGTTCTTATCTGAACGTTGTAGGCGCTGAGGCCACGAATCACTACCAGCATCTCGCCGTTGAAAAGAGCCGACTGCATATTCCGATCCTCTTCGGCCAGGATGTGATTCACGGGCATCGCACTACCTTCCCGGTTCCGCTGGCTGTTGCTGCCAGCTTTGACCCGTCCGCGGCTGAGACGGTGGCGCGCTACGGCGCAGTCGAGGCACGCGCCGACGGGATTCCGTGGGTCTTCTCGCCGATGGTCGATATTGCCCGCGACCCGCGTTGGGGCCGCATCGTTGAGTCCAACGGCGAAGACGCCTATCTGAGTTCCGTCATGGCTCGCGCATGGGTCAAGGGCTACCAGCAGGACGATCTCGGGAAGCCTGACTCTGTAGCTGTCTGCGTCAAGCACTTCGCCGCCTATGGCGCGGCCATCGCCGGCCGCGATTACAACGCCACCGACATGAGCGAGATTACGCTGCGCCAGGTTTATCTGGAGCCGTATCGCGCAGCGGTAGAAGCAGGCGCGGCCACCGTGATGAGTTCCTTCAACTCGGTCAATGGCGTTCCGGCGACCGCTAATCCATTCCTTCTAACGCAGGTTCTGCGCAACGAATGGGGATTTGATGGCATGGTCGTTTCCGACTGGGGAGCGATCTCGGAGCTCGAGAGTCACTCCATCGGCGATGGCCCGACCGTTGCCCGGAAGGCGCTTGAAGCCGGAGTCGATATGGACATGGAAGGCAACCTCTACGGAACAGTTCTGGCCGAGCAGGTGCGCGCCGGCAAGATTCCCGAGAGCGTGATCGATGAGGCAGTGCGGCACGTTCTTCGCATCAAATTTGCTGTCGGCATCTTCGACCATCCCTATACCACTCAAGGCCCTGCTTATAGCGCTCCGCCGGAGAGCCGCGCCGCCGAGCGCAAAGTCGCCGAAGAAACGTTTGTGCTGCTCAAGAACGATGCGGTCGAAGGCCTCGGCAAGCTCCTGCCGCTCACGGCGAAGGCCAAGACTGTGGCCCTCATCGGCCCAATGGCTGACGACGCTCGCGGCATGTTAGGCGCTTGGGCCGTAACCGGCGATCCTAGATTTGTGGTCACGCTGAAGACCGCTTTGAGCCAGCGCCTTGGCAACCGCTTGCTCTACGCCGAAGGTTGCGGCCTGCTCGCGCCTGACGATGCTGTCGCGCTGCGCAACTCCAGCTTTGGACCAGCAATCACAGACAAGGGAGAGATGGCTGTTCCCGACGACGCCAAGACCATTGCCGAAGCCGTTGAAACGGCGCGCAAGGCCGACGTGGCAATCCTCGCCCTTGGCGAGCCGACCAACTGGATGGAAGGAGAAGCTTCCAGCCGCGTTCACCTTGGTTTTACCGGCTCTCAGGAAGAACTTCTTGAAGCCGTAGCCGCAACAGGCAAGCCGGTAATTCTCATTGTGCTGGCCGCACGACCGCTGGAGCTCAAATGGGCCGCCGAGCATGTGCCCGCGATTCTTGAGGCTTGGAGTCCAGGCATCGAGGCTGGTCCGGCGCTGGCGGACGTGCTCTTCGGCGACGTGAACCCTTCCGGCAAGCTGCCCTCGAGCTTACCGCGCGCAGTCGGTCAGGAACCGCTCTACTATGCGCAACTGCCCACAGGCAGGCCAGCGCATGGCGACCTCTCGCGCCTGCCTCGCGTGGACACCGAGAAGTTCATGTCGCGCTATCTGGACGAGCAGAACACCGCGCTCTTCCCGTTTGGCTGGGGCTTGAGCTATACCAGCTTCACTTACTCCGAGCCCACGATCAACCGCGCCGAAGTTCCAGCGGGAGAGATTGAGGCTTCCGGTCACAAACCTGTCGTCACGGTCAGCGTGGACGTAAAGAACACAGGCAGCGTTGCCGGAACTGAAGTGGCGCAACTCTACATCCGCAACACCGCGGCTTCCGTCGAGCAGCCAGTCCGCGAGTTGAAGGGCTTTGCCCGCATCACGCTCGCTCCCGGCGAAAGCAAACATCTGGAATTCCAGCTCGGCTTTGACGAGTTGAACTTCTACAACGCCTCAATCCAGCGGACGGTTGAGCCGACGACGTACAAGGTTTGGGTTGGAGGCAGCTCGCTGGCAACAGCCGAGACGAGTTTGAAGGTGATTGAGTAAGAGCGCAAGAAAGGCGGATTATCAAGCAGCGGTCCTTTGCAAAAGGGCCGCTGTTTTATTTTTGGCGCTTCGGCTATGGCGGGATTTTATTGACCGATTTTTTGCCGCCGGAGATTCGTTGCCAGCGGTCGGAGATCAGGGATTTTAACTGAGTGACTGGAAATTGGGTTAAACGAGGAAAAGTGGGAGATATTGAGCTGATTTGTGCCTTCAAGGGGCGGAAAAGGGCGGTAAAAGCGGGCAAAATGCGGGGTTTGTGTTTACTTATTGGTTACTATGCGCATTGATGTATAGTATTGTAATTATTAATGTTAGCTCGGAAAAGATGGCTTCATAATTGGGAAAAACGGGGTGGGGGGGTGGGGGTCAAGGGATTTTTTGGCGAAGAGATGGGGAAGATGGGGTAAAAAAAAGGGGGCTAAGGGCCTAGGGACTGAGGGACTGGGGAGTGAGACTGCGCGGGTTGGAGATTGAATGGCGGACATTGGAACCTCTGAATTGCGACTACTTTCATTGTCAACCAAATGAGCATAATTATCTGCAAACTTCTGGCAAATTCGGTAAGGCAGCCGCTGGCTGGCCGCTCGCTTGGGGGTGGAGGTCTGATGCGGATTCCCTGTGCCAATGGAGAGAGCGTGGCCTTCAAAGCCGGGACTTATTGCCCTGCAAATGAAGCGGGATTGCGTCCAGCCGTCCACTGGCGGCCGAGTTGAATCGGTAACTTTCTGGCGTCGCAACAAGCCCGCGCCGGACGGGGTTCTCTTCGATATACCGCGCACAGCTCAAGAACTTCTCTTCGGTCGAAATTTGACTCTCGTTGAAGCTGCGCATCCACACATCGTGCTTACTCTTCAAGCGGAAGGAGAAGCCGCCCTTGATGTACTGCATCGCCTTTTCCAGTGATATGTCCGCAGCGGGCGTAATCAGAGCGTGGAAATGGCCGGGCATGATGACGAACGCGTGCAGGAGGAATTTCCCTTGACTGCGATATTCGAGGATTGATTGCTCAAACAACTCCGCCGTGGCCGCAACCTGAAAAATGCTGCGGCGTTCGGCCGTCACGGCGGTGACCAGATACGTTCGGGTTTCTTGTGGAGCGAGTCGCATCTCAGCAGGATATGCGAAAGGCCCGTGGCTAATGCCGCCTCTTTTGCAGGCAGTCATTCAGGGGCCTGAAGACTCCCGCTCTCTCCGTCGAAAGGCGCGTGGCCAAAGCCAGTTTTTTTGCGGGCCTTGGTTCATGGGCCTGAATCGGCTGCAAAAAAAGCTGGAGGGAGGCGGAGGATTTATCCCAACGGTTCCAGCGCGTCACGAAGTATGCGCTGGCCAGCGTAGTCTATGTCGTGCTGGAATGGTTTAGTGATCATTTTTCACAGTCCTCGTACCGGATCGAGCAACCCAGGCCGATTGTTAGTGACATTTCCAAGATTGCGATTACGTTGTGTCACCAATCCATATCCCCGCTCTATCCATCATCGATCCGCGAAAAGGCAACGGCAACAACAAAACCAACCACAGATCCTTCGACTACGCTGCGCTCCGCTCAGGAAGACAGTCATGTGGGGTGGAGCTATCCGACTCTTCGCTCCTCAATTGGTTCCTGATATGCGCGGCTGAACCCTGAGATGCCCGGCGCGGCAAAAGTGGCCGCTGGCTGGTAACCTATTTACAGCGATGACTGACAATTTGCATCAATTACGCTGTTTTGGGTGTGGGGCGCGGATCACTGGGGCCGAGGCTCGGCCGGACTTTCGCTGCGCCGCGTGCGGAGAGCTGTTTGAGGTTGAGTACCCTGGGTGGGCCAAGCGCGGGGGGCAGAGTGCGCCGAATCACGACCGGCCGAATCCGGGGGCTCTGAAGTGGCTGTGGCGGGAGCGGCGCTGCTCGAGCGAGGAGCTGGACCATAGCGGCGTGTGGCGCTTCCGCGAGCTGCTGCCGATTCTGGAGAGCTTTGGCAGCGTGGTGACGCTGCGCGAGGGCAATACTCCGCTCTACCGGCTGAAGCGCGCGGCCAAGCGGCTGGGAATCGACCAGCTTTACGCGAAACATCAAGGAATGAATCCGACGGGGTCGTTCAAGGACACGGGGATGACGGCGGCTTTGAGCGTGGCCAAGGAGCGCGGCTTTGAGTGGGTGGCTTGCGCATCGACGGGAAACACGTCAGCCGCGATGGCGGCCTACGCGGCGCGGGCGGGGCTGAAGAGCCTGGTGCTGATTCCCGATGGGAAGATTGCCTGGGGCAAACTCTCGCAGGCGATGGACTACGGCGCGGTGACTTGCCAGTTGAAGGCCGACTTTGACGGCTGCCTGACGCTGCTGACGCAGATTGTGAATGAAGCGCCGATTTATCTTTTGAACTCGGTGAACCCGTACCGGCTGGAGGGTCAGAAGACGCCGGCGTTCGAGATTGCCGAGGCCTTCGATTGGAATGTGCCGGACCACCTGATTGTTCCCGGCGGCAATCTAGGCAACAGCTCGGCGCTGGGCAAGGGCTTTCGCGAGCTGCACGAGCTGGGGCTGACGGCGCGGATGCCGAAGATCAGCGTGATTCAGGCGGTGGGGGCCAATCCGCTGGTGCGCAGCTTTACGGATCACAATGCCGAACAACTTGATCCTGTGGAAGCGCACACGCGGGCGACGGCGATCCGCATTGGCAACCCGGCGTCTTGGCGCAAGGCGGCGCGCGCCATTCAGGAGACGGGCGGCTGGTGCCTGGATGTGAGCGAAGCGGAGATTGCGATTGCGAAGACCGAGATTGGCGCCGAAGGGCTGGGCTGCGAGCCGGCCTCGGCGGTGACGCTGGCGGGGCTGAAGAAGCTGCGCGCGGCGGGCAGGATTGCAGGCGGCGAGACTGTGGTGCTGGTGCTGACCGGGCACACGCTGAAGGACGCCGACTACACGATCGACTTCCATCGTGGAAGCTTGCTTAAGGACGAAGAGAAGACGGGCCTGGAAGCGGAGATTGCCGGATTGCAGCGCAACGCGCGAGTGGTGGATGCGACGCCGGCCGCGGTGCTGGCTGCGCTGAAGGACAGTGTGGGATGAACGAGGGAATGCAAGCAACTCCCGGCGGCTTGAGGCTGCGCCTTCCGGCTACTTCGGCGAATCTTGGCGCGGGCTTCGATGCCGCGGCGGTGGCCTTCGATTTCTATTTGGAGATTGAGGCCGAAGCGGCGGCGGAGTTTTCAATTGCCGCGACGGGGCGGAACAGCGAGTACGTGGCGCGGGTCGAGAACAATCTCATCCTGGAGATTTACAAAGATCTTCTGACGGCCAACGGGCGGCCGGTGACGCCGCTAGCGATACAGATGAACAATGAGATTCCGCTGGGGATGGGCTGCGGCTCGTCGGCTGCGGGAAGGCTGGCGGCGATTGCTCTGGCGGTGCACTTTGGCGAATTGGGCTGGAGTTCCGAGGAGATTCTTGAAGAGGCGACTGCGCTGGAGGGTCATCCGGACAACGTCTCCGCTTGCTGGCTGGGCGGCTTTGTGGCGGCTTTCTGCGAGGGGCGAAAGGTGCACGTGGCGCGCGTGACGCCGCCCGCGGAGTGGAGAGCGATCGTGGTGCTGCCGGCTGAGGCGCTGGCGACGAGCAAGGCTCGAGCGATGCTGCCGGATTGCTATCCGCGCGCCGATGTGGTGGGCAACATTCAGTCTGCGGCGCTGCTGGGTCTGGCTTTTGCGCAGGGGCGCGGGGATCTGCTGCGCGTGGCAATGCAAGACCACATTCATCAGCCGTATCGCGCGCCGCTTTGCCCGCTGCTGGCACCGCTGCTGCCGCTGGCGGGACAGCATGGAATTCTTGGCGTGGCGCTGAGCGGAGCTGGGCCTTCGGTGCTGGTTGTGGTTGCCAGCGAGCGGGATTTGACCGAAGCGCAGGCTGGAATAGTTGCCGCGCTGGGCGGGCGGACGGATCGGCAGATGGGGCCTGAGCTGAAACTCTGCAAACTTGAAAGAATCGGCGCGGGAGAGGCATTTTTGGTCTTGCAAGGGCGCTGAAAATGGGTATTGCCGCACAGTTCGACGTGCAAATGCGAAAAATGCCGAAAAACGGGTCAAAAACTGGCCCAAAATGGGCGAGAAATGTGCACAAATCCACGTGCTGAAGTTACTTTGTAGTGGTGGAAAACTGTGCTAAAGTGTTACTCTTTTCAATTACTCAAGATTCCTTGCTATTTGCCTCCAAAACCCCTACATTTTGCACGTGGGCAGTTCTGGGGGAGGGCTGCTCTAGCGCCCGTGATCCTTTGAGGATCACGGGCGCTTCTAATTTGAAATGACATCTATTCAGAGGTGCTTTAGATAAATAATTGAAGAGATTTTAGAAATGCATCTCCTCCTTGCTGGGCTCCTCTTCGCAAGACGCTAAACTCCGATGCGCGGGTGGCGATTTTGCAGCTTGATCTTCAGTAGGCGACTCTGGACGTATTGCGACTTTCAAGTGCTCTGCCGCATCCCATAAATGCAAGCAGAGCTATACAATGAATGTGCGCGGTTACCGCAAGGAGGAACATGGCTGGCTCGGGGATTTTGGAAGTAAGCGATGCAACGTTCGAACAAGAGGTGCTCAAAAGCGAGCAGCCGGTTCTGGTGGATTTCTGGGCTGTTTGGTGCGGCCCGTGCAAGGCGATAGCGCCTGTGGTGGAGGCCGTGGCGGCAAGCAATGCGGGCAAGCTGAAGGTGGCCAAGATGAATGTGGACGAGAATGGCGCCACGCCTTCTCGCTTCGGGATTCGCGGAATCCCGGCGCTGCTGTTTTTCAAGGGCGGCAAAGTGGCCGATCAGATCGTCGGCTACGTTCCGCAGGACGTGATTGAAGAGAAGGTCAAGCGCCTGCTGGCGTGATGAAAGCTGGGAACAGGGATCGGCCGATCAGAGTACATTTTTGTCGGATCGACCAGAGGATTCAGCCGCCGCATTCGCCGACAGACAAATGGTTGGGAAGAAACTTGTCCAGGCTAGATCGTTTCTGTTGCCTGATTTCTGTTCCCTGTTCCGTGTTCCCTGTTCCGTGTTCCCTGCCTCACCGGTACTTGCGCAGTACGCCTAGCACGCGGCCCTGGATGGCGACGTCGACGGCTCGAACGCGGATGGGATCCATCTCCGTATTGGAGGGTTGCAGGCGGATCTGAGAGCCCTCGGTATAGAAGCGCTTGAGCGTGGTTTCAGAGCCTCGCACCAAGGCCACGACGATTTCTCCCTGGCGAGCGGTGCGCGTCTTCTCTACCAGGACATAATCGCCGCTGATGATGTGCTCGTCACGCATGGAGTCGCCACGAACTTCGAGGGCGAAGACATCGTGGTTGCCCACGACGTCGTGCAATGAGATGCTTTCCTCAGTCTCCATCGCCTCGACCGGCATGCCGGCGGCAATGCGCCCCATGAGCGGAAGGCGTTCGCTGGAACGGGTGCGCGAGCCCGCAGGCACGACGTCGATGGAGCGGCTGCGGTTATGCACCCTGTCAAGAAGGCCCTTCTTTTCCAGGTTGGTAATGTGCTTATGCACTGTTGCCAGGCTCTTCAGCCCCATGCCGCGCGCAATCTCCTCAAACGACGGAGAGTAGCCATTGCGGACGACGAACGACTCCAGGAAGTCGAGAATTTCTTTTTGCCTACGTGTAACAGCCATGGGCGCATTATAGCGAATAAAAAGCGAACCGTGCAATATTTATTTTTAGCGCCTTCAACAAATGAAAAACCAGAGGTTAATGTGACAGCGATGAAAGCCGGAAGGGAGTTTGCGGAATCCAGAAGACTAGTGGGCCGCTTCTATTGATTTTGGCGAACGGCTGGGTTTGGGGGCATTGGGCTCCAAAGGCTAATGAGTGGAGGGCAGCGGGATGTATTGTCTGCGAAAGCGCAAAGCCGCTTCAGGAAACCGCTCTTGCGCCTCCGCCGTCAATTCAACGCGGAGTTCGTGCGTTTTTCCATCCAGCTTGACAGGCTTGAAGCCAAGCGTATAGCGCAAGCGAAGCTGATTGAGGATGTAGTCGAGGGAGGAGCCGTACTTTTCCGGTTCCAAGGTTGCGACATATTCGCCGCCGGTCTCGTTTGCGTAGACATGGACAAGACTCCAGGTTTTGCCCATAAAATCCCCGGTCATAAACCAGGGCCGCATCGCGTTGCTCAGGCCAAAGACGATGCCGGATGATTCCAGCACATCGGAGATGATTGCTTTTGCTTCCGAGGAGTGGGTGCCGGAATGGTCGCCGTAGAGGAAGAGGAAAACAGGCAGACGCGAACTATCGGAGTCTGGCCGTGTCTTCAAGCCGATGGAATGCGGCAGCTTGGCATTCCGCGTACTCTGATCGATCTGGCGAATCATGCTCTGCATGGCCAACTCTCCTGTGCGGTTATTGCCCGATCTCATATCCGAGGAGAGGACATTCTCAATGGTCCGCGAAGCCGCATCGACATCCGTGCCAGGGGGGAGATCGATGCTTGCCTCTCCGTTGTCGCACCAATGCGCCACGCCAATAAGATCGTTCTTACCGATGTGGGCCAGAGCCGGCTTGAGGAATTGGGTTTTGCCTTGCAGAAAGCCGGAGGACCAGTCGTCCCGGAAACCCATATTGCATTGCACGATCAGCCAGAGAGCGATGGGGCGAACAGAATCGCCGGTATCCAACGTCTCGATGGGGACTTCATGTCCGTTATCGAAGAGGCGGAAGTCGCTCATCCGCAGCGATGTGATCAGCTTTGAACTGTGGGTTGCGGGGTCTCGCTGCTCGGCAACGCCATCGACGAGTGTCATGGCGGTCCGCAGGCGCAGAACGAAGGTGGAGTCAGGCTCCTGGGCGGTCAGATAAGAGGTGAAGATTAGCAGAGCGGAAAAGCTGCATAAGAGTGCAGAGTGGCTTCTCATGAATGAAAGTCTACTTTCGTGCTTGAACTTGCAAATGCATTCAAAAAAAGGCGCGACTTGCAACCGGAATTCTACATCAGGACCCTTCGCCAAGGGAAAAGCTGTTTGTTCAAGAGCACTGGTTTGGAGCCTCGGGTACCGATGGCTTGCGGCACCCAGCCACGGAATCATTCCAACGGCGCAGAGCGCTTTTTTGGGGGGCGGGAATCACGAAAACAACAGCGCGGCCAAGCGGGATGCCAGGCAAAAATGACAATTAAAGAAATCATCCGCCGAGACCGATAACCAGAGTTGATGCGCCCGTAACCTCACTCCAGAGCCGGCGGAGGCGCGTGGTTTACGGTCAGGTTCGAGATGGCTGGGTCCGATGATGGCGAGGTCCGATGATTTCTATCAAGCAATATCTTGAAGACGTGGACGCAGAGCCCGGTTTGAATGAAGAGCTTGATCCTAAGGCTGAAGCTCTTCTGCTGGGCGTTGTAAGCGCATACCGTTCGTCGCTGACGGAGATGGGCAACTGCGGCCAGAATGCCTGTCCGGTGCTGGGCGAGGAGTTGAAGCGGGGCTTGGCGCGGCTGGGCGAGAGGCTGTGCGCGGAGTTTTCTCCAGAGATCGTCGGAAGCACCGAAGCCAGTGTGCGGGATCAGTTGCGAACGTGGGGGCAGAGGACGGCGCAGCACTACCGGCAGAAGACAACCGAAGTGAAGGAGATTCTTCTGGTAATGGCGCAGACGGCCGAGTCGGTAGGCGAGCGGGACCAGCGATGCGCCCAGCAGATCACCGATGTGACGGCGCGGCTGCGGGGGATTGCGAATCTGGAGGATCTGACGGAGATTCGCGAGTCGATCAAGAAGAGCGCATCGGATCTGAAGATTTCAATTGACCGGATGACGTCGGAGGGGCGGGCGGCGATCGACCAACTGAAGGCCAAGGTCACCAAGTATCAGACGCGTTTGGAAGAGGCCGAAGAGATCGCGTCGCGCGATCCTCTGACCGGTGTGCGCAGCAGGCCATGGGTAGAGGCGCAGATTGAGCAAGCTCTGCGGACCCGCGCGCCGTTTTGCGTGGCGATTCTGGACATCAACGAGTTCAAGCGGGTCAATGACGAGCATGGGCATCTGGTGGGCGATGAACTGCTGAAGAAGTTTTCCGCCAAGATGCGCTCGGTTTGCCGCGCGACCGATACGATTGGCCGCTGGGGCGGCGATGAGTTCATTCTGCTTTTTCATTGCGCGCTGGGCGAGGCCAAGGCGCAGAGCGATCGTCTGCGGGAGTGGGTGTGCGGAAATTACACGGTGCAGGGCGGCGCGGCGGCGGTGAAGCTGAAGGTGGCGGCTTCAATTGGTTTGGCGGAGCGGCAGGCGATTGATAGCTTGAAGGAGCTGGTGGACCGGGCCGATGCGGAGATGTATCGCGAGAAGGCGGCTTCGCGAGTGAAGGTTGGGGAAGCGAAGGAGTAGGGCTACTCTATACAAGAGATTTGGGCAAGGTGGTTTGTAAAAATAGAAAACAGCAGGTTCGCCACCGCTTCGCGGTGATAGCTAGTTCGCAATTTGGCGGCGGCTCATTGCAAGCGCGTCGCGCGGCAGCGAATCGGAGTGCGCCTGACGGACGGAATTCCGGGTTCGCGCTATCCCACCCAGTCCGCGATTGAGAGATGTGGTTCCTTCGACTGCGCTCAGGGGCGAAATGGTGGGGACCCCGTATTTATAGTTCAAATTAGCTTCATCCGCTCCTCCCCATTTTGGGAATCCTCTCACCTTCGACCCATTCCTGCATCCCCCTTCTCACCTTTTTACTTTCCAATCTTGAGTTCGCTTTACCCATGAGGGAAAGTAAAGGGGAGCCGCACCTTAGCACACGCTAAGCCGGCCAGATGGGAACAGGGAGCGGAAGCCGTAGCGGGTAGACGGCAAGGCTCAAGGAGAAGGGCTGCCATGAGGTTATTGATTGCCGAAGACGACAAGGCATTGGGATTATTTTTGAGCCGCGGGCTGGAGGCTGATGGGCATCGTGTCCGCTTGACCTCCGATGGCGCGGCCGCGGTGGAGGCATTTCGCCAGGAGATGCCCGACCTGACGATTCTCGATCTGAACATGCCGATCAAGGATGGCGAGCAGGTTCTGGCCGAGGTGCGGGCGATGGACTCGGATCTGCCGGTGCTGGTGCTGACGGCGCGGCAGGAGGTGGACACGCGCGTGCGCTGCCTGGATCTGGGGGCCGACGACTTGATGATCAAGCCGTTCAGTCTGCATGAATTGCGGGCCCGCTGCCGGGCTCTGTTGCGCCGCAAGCGCGAGGCGCGGCTGCTGCTGAGAGCCGGCGATCTGGAACTGGACCGGCTGGATCACACGGCGCGGCGGGCCGGGCAATCGATCCTATTGACCAATAAGGAATTCGCCCTGCTGGAGCATTTGATGCTCAATCGCGGGCAGTGCGTCTCGCGCGTGGAACTGCTGGATTCGGTCTGGAATCTGGAGCCGACGCAGACGACAAACATCGTCGATGTCTATGTCAACTATCTTCGCCGCAAGCTCAAGGACCCGCCTCCGGGACAGATGATCCGCACCGTGCGCGGCCAGGGATACATGGTGCCGCCGGAGACGGAACTTGCGCTGCCGGGGCTGGCGGCGCTTCCCGTGACGGCGATTTTGCCGCCACCGCCAGTGGCTCAGCTTCTTGAAGCGCGCTAATCACTGTCTTGTTTCAACACACTTGGTTTACAGGAGAATTCTCATGGTTTCCGTTCCCGTTCCCGCCCTTCCCGTCGCAACCCGCATCCGCCCGCGCACCGCATTGGTGGCCAGCGCCGATCGCAGCTTCCGCCAACGCCTCTCAGAAACACTTACCGGCCTGCGCTGGCTGGTGCGCGAGGCCGAGGGCGGCGCCCAGGCCTGGGCCGAAGCCGAGGCCGCGCAGCCCGAGGCGATCATCGTCGATTCATGGCTGCCCGATCTGGAGCAGGCCGAGTTTCTCAAAGACTTCCGCATCCGCTTTCCCGAGGTGGATCTGGTGACCGCCTCTGGCTCAATGGCCCACGAGAGCCCGCGCGGACCCTACCGCCAGGAACTGCTCTATGCGCTGCGCCGCACCCAGGACAACGATACGGCGATTTGGAACGCGACTCCGGCGCTGACGCGGCCGCAGGCTACAAAGTCCGCAACGCCGCAGACCAGCAGCAGGCCGGTGACGGACGCTGGTTCGCAATCGGCATCCTCGAACGAGAACGCGGTGGCTTCGGCCACCGTGCATCCCTGGCCGAGCGCCGCGGTGGTCTCGGCAGCCAAGGCGAACCTGCCCACGGCTGCCGCGACCGAAACGGCCTCAACAACCTCAAGCGACAGGCTGCCTGAGTTGATTGGCTATGCTCCCTGCATGCTGGAGGTCAGCCGCCGCATTCGTCTGGTTGCGCCGCGCTCGACTCCGGTGCTGATTGAAGGGCCGACAGGCTCTGGCAAGGAACTGGTGGCCGAGGGCCTGCACCGGCTGTCGACGCGCAGCCGCAAGCCGTTTGTGGCCATCAATTGCGCGGCGATTCCCGAGGCGTTGCTGGAGGCCGAACTCTTTGGTCATACCCGCGGAGCCTTTACCGGCGCGGTGCAAGGGCGCGTTGGCAGGATCGAATCGGCCGATGGCGGGACGCTGTTTCTGGACGAGATCGGCGAGATGCCGCTGGCGCTGCAATCCAAGCTTTTGCGCTTTGTGGAATGCGGCGAGTTGCAGCGCGTGGGAGATAACGAAACGGTAAAGGTGGATGTGCGCATCCTTACCGCGACGCACCAGCCTCTGGCGCAGCAGACGCAGAGCGGCGCCTTTCGCGCGGATCTTTACTACCGGCTGGCGGTGTTTCTTATCCGCACGCCGGCGCTCTCGGAACACAATGAGGATCTGCCGCTGCTGGTGGACCATTTTATGGCGCGGATGGGGCGCGAGGCTCCGGTAAAGAAAGTGGCCGCCGAGGCTCTGGCCAAGCTGACGGCGCACGACTGGCCGGGCAACGTGCGCGAACTGGAGCATGTGCTGGAGCGTGCCGCAATTCTGGCCGGCGATGAGTCGGTGCTGACGGCGAGGGAGATCGACTTTGGTCTGGCGGTGAATTGAAAAAGCAGCTGAAAGCTTAGGAGGTAGGCGGATGCAGGTTGAGACCCAACTCGGCGATCAGATTGCGCGCTATCTGGATCTGGCCGTCAGCGAGGCCAAGCTGACGGCGGCGAATATGGCGAATGTGGACACGCCCGGCTACAAGGCCCTGGGAATGGATTTCGAGGCCGAGATGCGCGAGGCGATGACGGGAACCGAAGCGGGACCCCCGACGCGGCCAGTGCGGCTGAAGGCCGTCGATGGGCTGATTGCGCGGCCCGACGGCAACAACGTCTCGATGGACCGCGAAGGGCTGAACCTGGCCGAGGCGCAACTGCGCTTCAAGACCGGCGTGGCGCTGCTTCGCGAGGAGAATCAGCGTGTCTTGGACGCCATCCATGCCGACAGCAAGTAGCTTGGCGCGCTACGTGCATGAGGTTTGTTAGAGGGAGTAAACGATGAACCTCTTTGCGATGATGGAGACCTCGGGCGGCGCGATGCAGGCCGAGCGGATGCGCGCCGAAGTGGTGGCGACGAACATGGCCAACGCCGAGACAACGCAAACACCCGCTGGCGGCGCCTACCGGCGTCAACACGTGATCTTCGCCGCCAATCCCGGCGATCCGGAGTTTGCCAGTTCATTGAATGCGGCGGCCGGCGACGGAGCTTTTGCAGCATCGGGGAGCGGGGTTTTGGCAACTTCCGGCACAGGAACGCTGGCCGCCGGGGGCTTTGCGGCGCTGCCCGCTCCGCTGCCGCCTTTCAATTTGAATAGCGCCAATCAGGCCGCGCCGGGCGTGCATATTGCGGGAGTCGTCCAGGATACTTCGCCGCCTCTGAAGCGCTACGATCCGGCCAATCCCGAGGCGGGGACGGACGGGTATGTCTCGTATCCAGACATTAATCCGCTCACAGAGATGGTCGACCTGATGGGGGCGACACGTGCATACGGTCTGAATAGCTCCGCCGTTCAGGCCGAGAAGGGCATGATCTCTTCGGCGCTGGAGATTGCCAAGTCGTAGGCGGCGCGGGGGACTCGACAAGCGGCGAAGGCCGCGGGGGGAAAAGATGATCACCGCATTGAATTCGTTGAGCGCGGCAACGCAAGCGCAGTCGGCTTTTTCCGGCGCAGGCATGGGCGGCGCATCCAGTTCAGCCTCAGGCTTTGCCGGAGCTTTTACCGGCGCGCTTGGGCCTGAATTTACGGGAACTGGACTGACCGGAGCTGGACTGGCTGGATCTGGATTGGCCGGGAGTGGCGCGGCTGGCGGGGCGACGGCAACGGCCTCGCCATTCAGCGATTTGCTGACCAGCGCGGTTGGCCAGATGGATCGCCTGGACACCCAGGCTCATGCGGCCGTTGCCGGACTGATGAGCGGTTCAGGCGTGGACGTGCATACCGCGATGATCGCGACACAGAAGGCGAGCATGGCCTTTGAACTGGCGCTGGCAGTGCGCAACAAGGCGGTGCAGGCCTACCAGTCGGTCATTGGCATGCAGTTCTAGAGACAGGGATCAAGGGACAGGGATTAGGGACTAGGGATTAGGGACGACTGGACAGGGAGAGCATGGCTACCGGTACACAGTTGGAAAAGAGCGCGCCGGCGATGCCTGGCGAACCCAGATTGGTGGACCGGGTCGCTGGTCTGTGGGCTCTGGGCCGCGTTCGCTGGGCCGAGATGAAGCCGGCGCAGCGCGGCTGGTCGATGGCAGCGGCCGTGCTGGCCTTGGCGCTGGTCGGCTTTCTCTTCTGGTATGGGATGCGCACAGACTGGCGGACTCTCTATGCGGATATGGACCCCGACGATGCGCGCCAGGCTGGACAGGCGCTGGTGGTTGCGCAGATTCCTTTTGAGCCGACGACCAATGGGACAGGAATCATGGTTCCGGCGGGGCAACTGGACAAGGCGCGGCTGGTGACGGCGGCCAAGGGATTGAAGAGCGGGCGGATGGGCTTTGAGATCTTCGACAAGCCGAACTGGGTGGGTTCGGAGTTTGACGAGCAGGTCAACTATCAACGGGCTCTTGAAGGCGAGCTGGAGCATACCATCGGCTCGCTCTCCGACGTGGCTTCGGCGCGGGTGCATCTGGTGCTGCCCCACGATTCGCTCTTTCGCGAGTCGGAGCGGCCGGCCAAGGCATCGGTGGTGATCAAGTTGCGTCATCGCTCGCTGGCGGATGACGAGCCGGATGCGATTCGCAATATGGTCGCTTCGGCTGTCGATGGGCTGACCCCGGATCGCGTCGTGCTGGTGGATGCCGATGGCCATTTGCCGCTGGGACCGAAGACGGCCGCGGCGATGCAGTTGACCGCCGAGCAGGCTCTGGAAGAGAAGCTTGTGGCAACGCTGGAGCCCGTGACGGGCGCGGGCAATGTGCGGGCTTCGGTAACGCTGGACTATGACCCGGCTGCGACCGAGGAGACCCAGGAGAGCTACGATCCGGATCAGACGGTGACGCTCTCGATGCAGCGGACGGATCAGGCTTCAGGCGCGCAGCCGGTGGCGGCGGGGGTTCCCGGAACGGCCTCGAATGCGCCGAACACCCAGGCGCTGCCGGTTTATCCGCAACTGAGCAGCGCGCCGCAAACGGCCAAGACTGAGTCGGGAACGTATGCCTCCTCGAAGACGGTCAAACACACTCTTGAGTCTCCCGGCAAGATTCGCCGCATGACGGCGGCGATTGTGGTGAATGACCGGCTGGCTCAAGCGGCCTCCAAGGGCAAAGCGGCGCAGTGGCAGGCGCGCTCCGCCGACGAACTGCGCAACCTGACGGCGCTGGCGCAGGCCTCTGTGGGCTATGATGCCGGGCGCGGGGACATGCTGACGGTGCAGGATCTGGCCTTTGAAGAAAATCGTTTGCAAGCTCCGGTGACGTTGCAGGCGCAGTTGCTGGCCACGGCGGAGAACTCGCCGGTGCTGGTGAAATACTCGGCGCTGCTGGCTGGCCTGCTGCTGATTGTGGCCTTCGGACTGCGTCCGGCGGTGGTCCGCGCGCGCTCCGGATCTGTGGCCAAAGAGAAGGAAGCGGCCAAGGGCGAGGCGAAGGAATTGGCGGCTCTGGTCGAGACGGAAGTAAAAGCGCTGAAGCCCCCCGAGCCGGTTGAAACGGATCCCGAGCGGCTCAGGGTTCTGGAAATCTTCGATCAGGTGACAGGCCACTTGAAGCGCGAACCTACGCAAAGTTCGCGGCTGTTGCAGAGCTGGATTCATTCGGACTGAGCGCCACCGCAAGAGAGTTTAATGCACGGTAACGGAGAGGATCGGAACCTTGGCCGACGATAAAAAGAACGGAGCGGCGGGACGGCGAGCGGCCGCGAATCTGAGCGGAGTGCGCAAGGCGGCGATCCTGCTGGTGGCTGTGGGCGAGGGCCTGGCCAAGGAGGTGTTGCGCGCGCTGCCGGAGGTGGACGTGCAGCGGCTCACCGAGGAACTCGCCGAGCTGCGCGGCGTTACGCAAGAGATGTCGGCCGAGATTCTGGAGGAGTTCTGGGAACTGCTGGAGACGCAGAGTTTTGTGTTGCACGGTGGCCTGGATTATGCCAGCCGCCTGCTGATCGATACCTTTGGCAAAGAGCGCGCCGACGATCTTCTGGCACTGGTGCGGCGCTCGCAGGAGGCCGCGCAGGGCAATCTGGCGAAGCTGCAGCGCACCGATCCGCAGCAATTGGGCAAACTGCTCGATGGCGAGCATCCGCAGACGATTGCGCTGGTGCTGGCCCATCTGGACCCGCGGCGCGCCTCGATGGTGCTGGACAATCTGAGCGAGGACCACAAGGTGCTCTCGATTCAGCGGCTGGCCGAAATGCGCCAGTTCTCGCCGGAGATGGCGCAAAAGGTGGCGCACATCTTGCACCGTCGCCTGGAGAGCGTGGGAGACACGGCGCGCCGCAGCTATTCGGGCTTTAAGGCGGTAGCCGATCTTCTGAACCGGCTGAATGCGGAGGAGTCGAAAAAGATTCTGGAGACCATTGAAGATGGCCAGCCGGAGCTCGCGCTGTCTATTCGCAACCTGATGTTCACCTTTGAAGATTTGGTTACGGTGCCACCGGCTACGATTCGCGAGATTGTTTCGGGCGTCGACAAGCGGCAACTGGCTCTTGCGCTGCGCGGTGCCAAGGAAGAACTGCGCGCGCAGATTTTCAAGTCGATGAGTTCGCGCGCGGTCGAGATGTTGAAGGAAGATATGGAGGTGCTTGGCCCGGTTCGCTCGCGCGAAGTGGCGCAGGCCCAGCAGGAGATTCTGAACCTGGCGCGCAGGCTGGAAGCTGAGGGTAAAGTAGTTCTGAAGCTGGAGATGGGCGACGAGATGCTGGCGTGAAGACTGCTGGCGGCTGACAGGGAACAGCAAACAGTCAACAGCCTGCTTTTAGCGGAGAGGAGGCAAAATTGCAGCAGGCGGCGGCAACACGGAAGAGTGGATACGGGCGGCTTCAGGTCTTTGAATACCCGGCCAGCTCCGATGCGCCCCCGCTGGCTGAGTGGGGCGGATGGGGAAGCGACGAGGAAGAATCGCCCGCCATCGCCGAGGCGCCGATTGTAGCAGCCGGCGCATCCGAGGTTGAGCTCAGGATGCGAGCCGACTTCGACCGGCGCTTGGGCGAAGAGACGCGCCGGTCCTTTGAGGCGGGCCGAGAGAAGGGCCGCGAGGAGGGCCGCCAAGCCGAGCAGGCGACCCATGCCGCGGGACAAGCCGCGGCGGCCGAAGATCGGAAGCAGCAGGCGGCGCGATTGATTGAGGGCTTTTCGCAGGAGCGGGAGCGGTATCTGCGCGCTGTGGAGCGCGAGGTGGTGCAGTTGGCGCTGGCGGTCTCGGCGCGCATTCTGCGGCGCGAGGCGCAGATGGACCCGCTGCTGCTGACCGGCGCGGTGCGCGTGGCGCTGGGCCAGCTCTCAGGCTCAACACAAGTACGGCTGCTGGTTCCGGCCATCGACCTGGATCTGTGGAGCGAGGCGATTGCCGCGCTGCCCAATCTGGCGGTGAAGCCAACGGTGGCGGCGGGCGAGGGAATGCGGCTGGGCGAGTGCGTGATCGAGACGGAACTGGGATCGGTGGATCTGGGAATACGAACTCAGTTGAGCGAGATTGAGCGGGGCTTTTTTGACCGCGCGGGCCGCGAGCGCCCGAGCCGCGAAGACGAGGCCGAGCCGGCGATGGCTGGCAGCGGGCGGGAGCGGCAGCCATGACCGAGATGCTGAGCCGCTACTTTGGCCGGTTGGAGCGCGGCCAGCCCTGGCGCTGGCGCGGGCAGGTCTTGCAGTCGGTGGGCGGAACGATCGAGTCGGCGGGACCGCTGGCCTCGGTGGGCGAGTGCTGCGAGATTCAGGATCAGTTTGGCGGCCGTCATCTGGCCGAAGTCATAGGTTTCCGCGGATCGAATGTTCTGACGATGCCGGTCGAAAGCACCGAGGGCATCCGTTATGGAAATCGCGTGGAGGCATTGGGAGTTCATCCCGAGATCGAAGTGGGACCGGCGTTGATGGGCAGGGTTTTGAATGCGCTGGGGGAGCCGATTGACGACGGTCGTCCGCCGGCCGTTTCGCTCTCTCTGCCTCTGGATGGAGTAGTGCGGCGGCCGATGGACAGAGTACCGATCAAGACGCCGCTGGGAACGGGCATTCGCGTGCTGGACGCGCTGTTGACAGTGGGACGCGGGCAGCGAGTGGGCATCTTCGGCGGTTCTGGCGTGGGCAAGAGCACATTGATCGGCATGATGACGCGCAACACGGAGGCCGATGTCACGGTGGTTGGCCTAGTGGGCGAACGAGGCCGCGAGGTGGTGGAGTTTCTTGAGGACTCGC
Organism: Occallatibacter sp.; assembly: GCA_050014335.1. GTDB lineage: Bacteria > Acidobacteriota > Terriglobia > Terriglobales > Acidobacteriaceae > Telmatobacter. The sequence goes on from JBEKDN010000002.1 coordinate 39,561, forward strand.
TGGGCGAGGAGGGACGCGCGCGCTCCGTGGTCGTGGTCTCGACCTCCGACCAATCGCCGCTGCTGCGCATGCGGGCAGCGCTGGCGGCGACGACGATTGCCGAGTTTTTTGCCGCGCAGGGCAAGCATGTGCTGCTGGTGCTGGATTCGCTGACGCGCTTTGCGATGGCAGCGCGGGAGATTGGCCTGGCCGCGGGCGAGCCGCCCACGAACAAGGGCTATACGCCTTCTGTTTTTACGCGTCTGGCGCGGCTTGTGGAGCGCACGGGGCAGTTTCGCGCGGGCTCGATCACGGCCTTTTATACGGTGCTGATGGAAGGCGACGATCAGCAGGATCCATTGGTGGATGCGGTGCGGTCGCTGCTGGATGGACATGTGGTGCTCTCGCGGACGCTGGCCGCCGAAGGCTGGTATCCGCCGATCGAGGTGCTGGACTCCATTAGCAGATTAATGCCGGCCGTGACCGCGCCGGCGCATCGCGAGCAGGCCGCGCTGCTGCGGCGTTTGATGGCGGTTTACGCGCGCTCAGAGGATTTGGTGCGCATTGGCGCCTACAAGCCAGGTTCGGACCCGGATCTGGATCGTGCGCTGCGGGCGCGGAATTCGATGCGCGCATTTGTGACCCAGCAGTCGCAGGAGCAGGTGAACTTTGTCGATTGCACGCGGCGATTGGCGCAGATTGCCGCGGAGGTGTGAGAGATGGCTGTTTCCAGGGCGCTGCGCCGGTTGCTGCGCATTCGCGATATTGAAGAGGAGCAGAGCAAGCTGGCTCTGGAGTCGGCGATAGGCGAACTGAACCGCATGGAGCACGCTCTGGTGGCGACTGTGGAGCGCGCGCGCCGAGGACGCAGATTGGTGGATCAGAGCGCGCGGACGAGCGAGTTGCCGGACAGGTTGGCCGGCATCGAAGAGACGCGCTCGGCGCTGCTTCACGCCACGGCTCTTGTGCCGGGAATCGAATCGATGAAAGACGATGTTGCGGCTCTGCGCCAGGAGTTTCTGGTGAAGAGAGTGGAGCGCCGACAGGCCGAAACTCTGATCAAGGAAACCGAGGCGCGCGAGGCTATCGACGCCGACCGGCGAAGCCAGCAAGGGCTTGACGACTTGTACAGCTCGCGGCGCTTTCGCGAAGCGGATCGCGCGGCGGCGGCAGCGACTCCGGCGGAAAAACTCACTGCTCGATAGCCGCGATGCAGAGAGGAAAAAGCACTCCAGGAGGCGGTTTTTTGACCGATGCGAATATGCGGGATTTTTGATGCGAAATCGACGTTTATTGATGGGAAACCGGCGGTTTTTGGGTCAAAATCGGGGGTTCGCAGTTACTACTTAATTAACAGGGTGAAATTGCAAGCTATTGATATTGTTATTGTTGAGCGAAATTAACGAGTGAAAAACGGTCTCCACGGGGTAGGGGGGGTGGGGGTAGCCGGATTTTTTGGCGAAGAAAAGGGGAAGATGGGGTGGAAAAAAGGGGACTAAGAGACTAGGGACTGAGGGACTAGGGGCTGAGGGACTGGGGAGTGAGACGGCGCGGGTTGAAGGTTGGATGGCGGACATTTGGCCTCGGGTTTTGCTGCTGGTTTTATTGTGCTCCTGTTCCCGGTAATTATCTGCAAACCAACTTCGGTGGGGCTTTCGGCTCGCTTTTCGCTTGCATGGTTTGAACCGCCTTCCTCTACCAGTGAGCAGACGAAACTACTTCGGTTCTCAGTGGGGAATCAGAAAAGAACCGTCAAGCATTTGAGACCAAACCGCAGCGAACCGCTTGGCGCAAACCATCAAGCCGATTGGATTAAAGGGCTTATCCTGGGCTCTTCTACAGTCTGAATTTCTTGCGGGGATTGTGACGCTAAATCCGGTCGAAGAGAACAAAAGGCCCGGGCATTGCGCCCGGGCCTCCGTTGATGGCGCGTGATTAGAAGGTAAGGCGAAGCGCGCCTTGGAAGATACGAGAACTGTTGCTCGATCCGGGACTGTTATTCGTGCCGCTGATCACGCCAAAAGTACCGGCCGCCTGATTTACGGTGGACGACGGGCCGGAGAAGTTCGGGTGGTTAGTAGCGTTGAAGGCATCCCAGCGGAACTGGAAGGTCTTTCCTTCCATCAAAATCCAGTTCTTCATGATGGATGCATTGATGCCAAAGACGTCCGGCCCAAAGTAGGCGTTCTTGCCGGTGTCGCCGAAGCCGCACCAGCCCGTCGTTTGGTCGTTGCAGGAGGGCGCCGAGTGGCCTGGAACGACGCCAAACGGATCTACGAAGGCGGCCGTGTTGAAGTAGCCTTTGGCCGGGTTAACCCAATCCCAGTGGCTGCCCTTGCCCATGTTGACGGCCTGGCCGGTAACCAGATCGGCGCGGTCGTTCCACATGCCGACTCCCGGGTCCGAGTTCCACTGGCCAATCGAGAACGGGCTGCCCTTCTGCAAGGTCATAATGCCGCTCATTTGCCAACCGCCGACCGCTTCTTCCATCAGCTTGCCCATTTCCTTGAAGGAGGGAGCCTGATAGACCAAGTTGGTGATCCAGGCCCAGGGCACGTCGGCGCCGGAGTTGCCGCGGTTCCACTTGGCGCTGATCGGATTGCCCAGCGCCGGATTGCCATAGGAGACGTTGCTGGTGCCGGTGATGTCGATGGTATGCGACCAGGCCAGACTGGACTGCACCTGGAGGCCGTGCCACGCGTGCTGATCCAGGCTGACCTGCAGCGAGTTGTAGCTCGCCGTCGCCCAGCTCTGATCCTCGTAGATATCCCCGATATTCGGATTCACGGGGATTTTCTTAGCCCATTCCGGGTTGTCGTCAATGAGCACCGACAGGTGTTCGGTTTCGTTGCCTACATAAGCCACATGAATGGCCGTCGTCGAAGTGACCTGGTGCTCGACAGAGAAGTTCCAGGCATAGGTGGTGGGCAACTTGAAGTTGCGCGCGAAGGTCTGACCGACTTGCTGGCCCTTGGAAATGGCTGTGTTAGCCGCGGGCTTGGTCTTGTAGGTGGTCGACGCCCAGGCGAATGTTCCTGGGAAGGGGCTGCTGGTAAAAGGAGAGACTCCGCCCCAGGCATCCTGGAAAGGAGCGGTCCAGGGAGCATCCAAGGGGATGATCGCGCCTTTGCCAACCGAATCGGGACACATGGCGGCGCCGCAGGTGGGATCCCAATCCCATCCCGAGAAGTTAAAGGTGGGGCTGAAGGGGGCAACGTCGGCGGCGTGGTTGTACTCCGAATACTGGAGCGGGCCGGTGAAAATGCCGAAGCCGGAGTGAATGACAGTGCGCGGCAGGAACTTGGGCTGCCAGGCCATGCCGATGCGAGGCTCCCAGTAATTGTAGTCACTGTTCATCAGAGTATTGGACACGCCGGGGTCACCGGGGAAGAGGAGACCGGCGGGAGCGTTGGGATAAACAGTGCTTTGCTTGCCAGCGGTGCTATTGGCAAAACCGGGAACGGTATTTGTGCCGGGAACCCAAGCTGAGCCGCGGCCGTTCTTTGAGGCTGGAGGAGTGTTCGGATCCCAGCGCACGCCCAGATTGATGGTGAGGCTCGGACTGACCTTCCAGTCATCTTGGAGGAAGGGACCAATCTGCCAGCCTGCCACATCGGCGATTTCACCTGCGCCCTGCATATACCCCGTACCGTAGCCCGCCATAAAATCGGCCAGGTATCCGCCCCATGGGGAACAGTTGACTTGGGGAGCTGGGGGAGCCGGACAGGAAATGCCGGTAAGCGAGCTAACACCGCCGGCGGTTCCATTTCTTCCAAAGCCGATCATCGGTTGCGTCGGATACGCGGTATTCTCGACCGCGTGCTGATGCATCAGGTCGATGCCGGCGGTGAACGAGTGCTTGCCCTTGATCTTATTGAGGGTATCGGTCAAGCCAAGGGTGTTGCGGACTTCCGCCGAGGGCTCGTCCCAGCCGCTCTCGAAACCGAAATTCGAGTTGATGCGCAGGGCGCCCATGTAGCAACTGCCCGCAGGCTCGTTGACCCCAATATTGACCCCTTTTGGATCCTGACTGTTGTTGGAGAAGCACATCGCCTTTCCGTCGCTGCCCAGCTCCTGGGCCGCGCTGTGCGCGCTCATCTGGTTCATGAAAACCGAGACGGTGTTGACGGTGGTCGGATTGATCGTCCAAGTGTGCTGTAGAAGGTTGTTGAAGTAATACATCTGCTGCCAGAAGCTGGCCGTCCACGCGGTGTGGTTGTAGGCGCTCTCCATGTTGCCCGGAAGGTCGCTGGACGGAGACCCGAAGGTGTTGGTGTAGGAGCGCAGGGTGAGGGTCTGGGAAGGCGAGAGGTTGTAGTCCAGCTTGAGGGTGCCCTCGTTGTAGTTATCGTAGACGTTGGGATAGGTGTACATCATATCCCCGTTGGCCAACTGCAAACCGGGCTTCAAAGTGGTGGTGTTGGAGACCGTGGTTGCGGCGTGAACCATGCCTTGACTGGCAAAATACGCCGCGGCGGGAGATAACCGCGCCGGGACCGTTGTGTTGCAAGAAGCCGATGAAGAGTATTCGCACGCGGCAGTTGTGAGGGCGGTGTCGAACTGGTTGGGGACGCCGTTAATGGTCTTGAATGGGCCATTCAGGTCGGTAGTTCCCGAGGCCAGGTCGGCCGCCGACGCAAGACCGCTGAAGTCGCCGGCGAGCATGGCGGTTGTAGGCGTGCTGGTCTTCGTATCGGTCGAGTTGTAGATGATCTTGGTGCCCTGGTAGTTGGCGAAAAAGAAAAGCTTATCCTTTTTGATCGGCCCGCCGGCGAAGACCCCGAACTGGTTGCGCCGCAGCGTATCGGTTTGGCCGCTGAACCAGTCGGTGGCGTTCATGGCGTTGTTGCGAACATCCCAGTAGGCGCCGCCGTGCAAGCTATTGGTGCCGCTCTTGCTGGCGATGGAGACTACCGCGCTGGGCGCGAAGCCATACTGCGCGCCGAAGTTGCTGGTGAGGACCTTGAACTCCTGGGTGGCGTCGGCATTTGGAAACGGAGCCGTCAACCCATCGTAGTTGTCCATGTTGGTGACGCCGTCGAGCATGTAGAAAGTGCTGCCGTTGCGGCCGCTGCCGATTCCGGCGCCGGTCTCGGTCGGGAAAGAGAATCCGGTCTGGATGGTTTCACCGCCATGATGCTGTACGTCGACCGAGCCGGGGATCAGGAATACGAGACTCGAAGGATCGTGTCCGTCGAGCGGCAGCGCGGAGATGGAGGCTTCATTGATCGTCGTTCCCAGCTCAGCCGAGGTGGTGTCGATCAGTTCGGCGTCGGCGACCACGGTGATGGTCTCCAACTTGCCCTTCGCAATTTCCAGATGCACGTCCTGGGTGGCGGAAAGGCCGACCGTCAGGACGATGCCCTTTTGCGCGTAGTGGGCAAAGCCCGCGGCTTCGATGGCAAGCGAATAATTGCCAATGGGCAAAGGCCGCAACAAGTAATTCCCCACGCTGTCTGTCTTGACAGCCAAGGTAAAATCGGTGTCAATGTTGGTGATGGTTACTTTGGCTCCGGGTACCGCCGCTCCTATAGGATCGGTAACATAACCCGTCAAGCTCGCGCTGGTGCCTTGTCCGTACACGGCCAGCCCTGAGCCGAGCAGGGCAACGAAAAGGCCAAGCAGTAGATACCGGTGATGCTTCGCATTGATAACGTGCACAACCACCTCCTGAAATGAACTAACCGCGGCGCATAGAGCGGCTTGAGATTCCAATGAAATTGTCTTCATCCGCCTGCGTCCATGTGAATGCGTCGCCCAAAAGCTCCAATTGATCTGGCGTACAGAAATGTCAGAGTGATTCAGACGGCGCTATTTGAGTCGAATCGAACACTACACTCCCCGAATATCAGCGTGCATCTGCCAAAAGTAGGATTGAGAAGATTATTTTCCGCGGCAAACGAAAGAGGAAACATGCGGCAATTGGACTTGAGTTACTCCCATTCAGGGAAACTCTCGGCCCAATACGCATTTCACCGCGCCACTTCCGCGCTAACCCAATCGCCCCTGCCTTCGGCCTATGCATTGCCTGACCTGGAATCCTGTCGATACCAATTGACTATCGGATCGCCACCTCGCGAGCATTATTTATGCTCGATTCATTCCACTTATGAACGTCGAATTCACCGTCCTTGCAGCGCTATCGCGGCGCGGTCCGGCTTCGACGGGTCGAGTATTACTTCATACTCCGGCAGCAATTCGACCGCAATGACCTTGGCGGTTTGTTTCTCCGCGTTGATTGCCTGCCATGCCCGCGCGTCAAGATAGATTGGCGCCTTCTGTGGCAAGGGTAGAACGCTCACCTCCAGTTTCTTGCCGAAGGACTCCGGCAGATAGCGCTTCATTCCGATCTCCCAGGCTCGCCCGTTGTAGAAGTCATCGTCTAACAAGCGTCCGTCCATTGATAACCTGGCCACATCACCCGCATAGCGAACACGAAGAAAGATGTCGCTCAACCCCTTCATCGATTGCGCGGGAATGGTGAGTCTCCACGCCGCGGCGCCGGCATATTCAGCCTCATCGGGCGCCTGCGGCATAGGTCCGTCCCTTCCCTCAACGTGCGCCGCCATGCGTATCTGCGACCGAGATTGAGCTTCACGGCTGCTGCTCCACTGAAAGTCGATCTTCCGCGCCGTCACGTCGCCCCTCCATTCGCGCCACAAAGAAGAAGAATTGCCCTCTTTCCCCTCCGGCAAAAAGATTGAAGCGGCAATGAGCGAGGGATCAACCGAGCGCAGATGCACTCCCTCTTCAGCGGCAAAAACGTCCGCCGCGGTAAGCAGAAGCGTATCTTTGCCTCCGCATGAGATACGCCAGACCTGCTCCGCCTGCGCTTCAGATAAAAGGAGTATCCTGACTTTGCGGCCGTTCTTTCCTATCACGCGCAGCACGGTCTCCTTGCCCGGTTCGGGATCTTGGACTGTAATACTTGCAGCGGTGCGGCTAATGGTTCCGCTGCTTGAGGAGAGCGATGCCACACCCGCGGCATCGAAGGCGAACTCCGGACGCAAACCATCCACTGCGAAGAAGATGTAGGTGGACTCGATTGGATCTTCCATGCATGTCAACAATTGCGCGGTGCTGTACTGGAGCGTGCCGGCGCCGCCCAGATCCAAATTCACGGGCCAGATAAAGTAGCTGTTTGCGGGAACGTCGATCGGTGCGCGCGGCAAGTCGACGCTCCCTGAGGGCAGCTTGATCCTCACCTGAAATGAGCGGCGCGCAGGCATCTGGAGTTTGCGCACGTAGTTGTTCACAAAGAGGAAACCGCGGTTGCCGTTGGCCCTCAGCATGACGCGCGCCACGCTGGCATCGGCTGCGCTTTGCGGTGTTCTCATCGGCGGATATGGAGTCATCGATGCCAGGTTGGAACCGCAAGAGTTCAGAAAAAGATGAAGATTCTTGACCTTGCGAAACGACTCGCGCTCTTGTCCGTACTCGCCAAGCGGCGCCTGATAGTCATAGGAAACAACAGGCAGGTCATTGAGATATCCGGTCGCGATCGACTCCTGCATCGTGCTCATTTTGCCAATTGGGTTTGCGCCCCCTTGGAACATGTAATATCCGTAGAGATTTACGCCAGAGCCCAGCGCGGTCAATGTGAGTGCCGCAACGTCGTCGGGCTGCATCAGCGGCCGGCGATGATAAGAGCCTTCCATTCCCCCGCCCTGCTCGGCAGCGAAGAACGGATAGTGGAGAAGATCGATTTTGCCCGCTGGATCGCCAAGGGCCATTGCTCCCTGGTCGCTGCGCGCGCGATCGGTTGTGAAGAGATAACCCACGTTTGGCCCCGAGTCGGTAGTCAGAGTTGTCCAGAAGTCGTCTGTGTATTCGCCCGAGACAGGAATCACGTCGTGGACTGGATAGTCATGGCCTGGCCAACCCGTGACGGAAAACAGCGGCGGATCGAT
>JBEKDN010000003.1:0-46683 GCA_050014335.1 Occallatibacter sp.
GCGCGGGTTGGGGCTTGGACGGCGGTCATTTGGGCCTCGGGTTTGCTGCTGGTTTTATTGTGCTCCTATGGCAGTTAATTATCTGCAAAACACCTGGCACCCGCGGTGCGGCCAATGTTTTTAGTCTTCCATGAGCGGGGCACGCAAGCCACCATGCCTTTCTCAAATTGATCTTTCCAGGTTGCCCTTCGCATACTCGCTGACCTGCCGCGGCCTTGCGCGCTGCCGCAACGCATCGATAAACATACCGCGCATCGGACCCTAGTACTACTGACGGAATCCAAAGAAACAAGACAAAGACCCGTGCCTGAAGGCCCTTCAAATTCGTGCATTTTCAGGAGCATGAAGGCCCCTGCTTCCTCCGTTTTCCCGGTCTACAACTGAAGTGCTAGCCTGATCCAATTCTCGTAGAGGATCGAGACGTAGATCGGGCTGAGAGGGTTGGTGCGACAGCCCTCACGGCTTCAAGTGGGTGAAGTAGGGCAACTTGCTTACGTCGTTGAAGATGATGAAGGCAAAGAAGACCACCAGGAGCATGAAGGCCGCCTGGTAGATGTACTCCTTCACGCGGAGATTAATCTCGCGGCGGATGGTGCTTTCGATGAGCAAGAAGAGAATCATGCCTCCATCGAGGATGGGGAAGGGCATGAGGTTGAGAATGCCGAGGTTGATGCTGATCTGTCCGGCTAGATTCAACTTGAAGAGCCAACCCTTGGATTCGGCGGCGTCGCCGGCGGCGCGGGCAATGCCCACGGGGCCCATCAACTGAGAGAGCGGAACTCTGTGGTCCACGAGGCGCTTGAGTGTTTCAAAGATGAGAACCGAGTTGTCCACGCAGAAAGAGGTGGACTTGGCAGCGGCCTTATCGAGTGGCAGCGGCTCATTGTGATAGGGGGCAGGCGGCACCGCGATGCCAAGTTTGTAGCCGGCATCGAGCTTGGCCGGATGGGCTACCAATGAAAGTATCTGGCCGTTGCGTGCAACTTCGAGGGAGATCGGCTTGCCTTTGCCGTCCTGCATGTAGGCCAGCAGCGACGAGACGGAATGGAAGGGGTGGCCATCGACGGAGCGAATGTCGTCTCCGGGCATCAAGCCGGCCTGGGCGGCGGGCGCTCCCGGCTGCACATCCTGCACGTGAATGGGGCCGGGCATGAACTGCGGCACCATTCCCGCAAAGTCGCCTTCTTTCAGTTTGGCCGGGATGTGCAAGTAGCTGCCAATGTATGCGCCGTGACGCTGGATAGTAATGGGAACGGTCTGATCGGGGTCGAGATTGAGGCTAATGTAGACTTTTTCCCAGTCGGGGTTTTCGTTTTCAGCAAAGTGGCTGAGGATGTCGCCGGGTTCAATACCGGCCTGCGCCGCCGCCGAGCCAGGAGTTACCCATTCGACGGTGGTGGTCTTTATTTCCACGGCGGGTACTTCATTGATCCAGCCGAAGTAGATGAGCATGAGCACAAAGGCGAGGATGAAGTTGGCCGTGGGCCCGGCCACGCCGATCAGCATCTGCTGCCAGCGGGGATGGGAGGTGAGCGCGCCAGGGTCGCTTTGCGGGGCAACGGTTGCAGTGCCGGTGGCCGCATCGCTGAGTTCACTGAAGGTTTCACCCGACATTTTTACGTAGCCGCCGAGGGGAAGCAGGCAGACTTTGTAGTCGGTGTCACCGTATTTGTAGCCGAAGAGGCGCGGGCCAAAGCCGAAGGAGAAGGCTTCGACGCGGACACGGAAGAGCTTGGCGACGGCGAAATGGCCGAACTCGTGGACCACCACCATGAGGCCGAGTAGCACGATGAAGGCGACGACGGAAACTATAAATTCATGCATAAGGTGCGGTTGATCCTTTGTCAGTGCGTTGATCGGGCCGGTGAATTCAAATCAACAATGCGCGAGCCGTTTCGCGGGCTTCCCGGTCGAGGGCGAGCACCTGGGCAATGGTGGCCGGGTGCGCCTCCGGCGTGGACGCGAGCACCTTCTCAATTGTACGCGGGATTCCCATGAAAGGGATGCGGCGGTCGAGGAAGGCTTCGACGGCGACCTCGTCGGCGGCGTTGAGGGCGATGCAGTGCGCGCCGCCTTTTTCCGCAGCCTCGAAGGCGAGGCGCAGGCAAGGGAAGCGCTCGATATCGGGCTGCTCGAAGTCTAGATGGCTGAGCTGGGACAGGTCAAAGGTAAGCGTGGAGGCTGGGCGCTCAGGGAAGGCCAGAGCGTAAAGGATGGGCAGGCGCATGTCGGTGACCGAGATTTGCGCCAGGATGGAGCCATCCACGTACTCGACGAGCGAGTGGACGGTGGACTGGGGATGCACGGTGACGCGGACCTGCGCCGCGGCGACGTCGAAGAGGCGGCAGGCTTCAATCACTTCAAGGCCCTTGTTTAACATGGTCGCGGAGTCGATGGTGATTCGCCGGCCCATCACCCAGGTGGGATGCTTGAGGGCCTGCTCGGGTGTGATGGAAGCAAAGCCGGCCAGCGGTAGGTTGCGGAACGGGCCGCCGGAGGCTGTGAGCCAGATGGTCTTGACTTCAGAGTGCGCGCCGACGCGCAGGCATTGGTGGACGGCATTGTGCTCGCTGTCGATAGGCAGAATGGGGACGTTGCGCAGGCGGGCGGCGGCGGTGAGGATTTCACCGGCGGCGACCATGCACTCTTTGTTGGCCAGACCGATGGGCTTACCGGCGAGGATGGCCGCGTGGGTGGCTTCAAGGCCGGCAACGCCGACGATGGCCGAGACCACGAAATCGGCCTCTGGGAGCGTGGCGCAGGCAACGGTTCCGGCGGTTCCGTAGACGACTTCCACATCGGTGACGCTTGCGTCTTTGAGCTTGGCGGCAAGCTGCGCGGCAAGTTCTTCCGTGGCCAGCGAGACCAGACGCGGACGCCAGCGGAGGGTCTGCGCGAGGGCTTCATCTACGTTGCGGCCGGCGGCGAGAGAGGCGACGGAGTAGCGATCAGGGAACTGCTCAACGATGGAGAGAGTGCTTGTGCCGATGGAGCCGGTGGAACCGAGAATGGCGAGATTTTTCATATTACTGTATGAAGTCTACTAAAAAGATTCCGGCCATCGCTGTCTTCCATGTAGCACGGAAGCAATCCGTAACTCATCGCCCTGAATTATGTAAGCGACAATGTAGGAAGTTCCAGGGATTACCAGTTCACGTGTTCCAGGCACACGTCCGGCTCTGCCGGATAAGGGAAAGTTGATGAGACGATTGACGGACGCCTGGATTCGATTGGCGACCTTGCGCGCTGCTGTGGGGCTGTCTTGCGCGATGTAGTCGCGGATGGACCTGAGGTCGGCAATGGCCGTGGGCGACCAAGGAACTGTCATTTTGGCGCGGGCAACTCGTTCTCCGTGCCCCAGCTATCGAGCCACTCCATCACGCGCTCATTCGAGATGCTCTCTCCAGCTTCTAACTCCGCCAGACCTGCGCGAATGTGTTTGTGTTCCCAATTATCGGGAGCAAAATACATAGAAATGACATCCGCAGCCACGTCGGCGAGAGGCTGCTTTCGCTCACTTGCCAAGGCTGCTAACCGGTCCTGAACCGCTGAATCGAGTTGGACAAGAATTGAAGTTAGCGGCATAAAACGCCCTCTAGAGATATTATGCGCTTATTTCACGTTCTTCTGTCCCCTATTCCCCTGCCTTCAGAACCACTGGTGAATGATCTGCGCGTACCAAAGCGCGGGAGCCGCGATGAGCAGTGCGTCGATGCGGTCCAGCACGCCGCCATGACCGGGCAGCAAAGTGCCGGAATCCTTGACGCCGGCCGAGCGCTTGAGGGCGGACTCAGCCAGATCGCCCACCTGCGCGGCTATGTTGACAATCACCGCCAGCGTCAGCCAATACCAGATGTCGTCAGGGTAGTAGAGGCGCGCGGAGTCCCACTGCACGTCGAGCACGTGCGCCAGTCCGAGCAAAGCTCCTGTGGCCAGCAGGCTGCCGGCGATCGAGCCCAGCGTGCCTTCCCAGGTCTTGTTGGGGCTGAGCGAGGGCGCCAATTTGTGACGGCCCCAGGCACGGCCAATGTAGAGGGCGGCGATGTCTCCGGCCCACACCACGCACAGCAGGAGCGCAACCAGCGAGGGACCGTTGGTTTCTTCAAGCAAGGCGGGCAGGGCCGTCAGCGTGAAGCCAGCGTAGAAGAGAGCGAAGATGGCGGTGGAGGCGTCTGCCAGCATCTGCTCAACGGGCCGGAAAAAGGTGCAGTAGACGAGCAGGGCCAAACTGAGAATGCCGAGGATGGCGGCCAACTGACTGGGGCGATATGCGTTACCGGCAAAGAGCGCCAGAACGGCCACCACGACCGCAATGCGCGGCGGTTGAGCGCCGGTCTTTTCAGCCAGGCCGGCAAACTCCCATGCCGCGGCAGCGGCCACCGCGGCAACGGCCAGCGTAAAGAGCCATTGCCAACCTGGACCTAAGAAGACCAGGATCAGAACTACAGGAACCAGGATGAGGGCCGTCAGTACACGTTTCATTCAGGGTTGAGAATACACCGCTGGGGGTGGTGTGTGCGTGGACGGGCGAAGCGCCGGTTTGGCATCGTCGCTCGAAATAAAGCGGATGGCGGTCAAATCCGGCTTGGTCTAGGCGCCCTTTTGCGGCTCGGCGCGCAGCCAGAATTGCAGCGGCTGGGCGGATTTTTGCTGGGCGAGTTCTTCGTTGATGCGCACACGCAACAGCTTGGCCAGGCGCATGGCTCGGACGGTCAAATCCTCTTGTTTGGGCGCGGTCTTTTTTTCTTCGACGGCCATTATTCCCCCGGGGTGAACGGAAATCTGTTGAGGGCGGCGGTCTCCCAGAGCCCAGAATCGGGATCTAACGCAGCCATTTTTTGATGTCGGACCTGACTTTTCCCGACTGCCAGACCGTAAATATCCCGGCGACCAGTTCAAGCTTGTCTTTCGTCATCCGAGCGCAGGTAATGCAGAAAGGCCTCAGAGCCTCCGCGCTGCGCCATGGCTTCTTTCAGCCGGAAGCGCAACTGTTCGGTCAATCGTTTTGCCTTGGCCGCGGAATCCTCTTCCTTCGGCGCTGTCTTCAAGTTTTCCAATGGACTCTTGCCCCCCTTCTCTCTTCGTCAGAAAGAGCGGGCAGCATTACGGCATAGAGTTGAGGATGGCGGATCGAAGGGAACCAAAGTACTCAAAGAACCGCGATTCGGGCGCGGTCTAAATCTTCTTCCACTTCGCCGACGTTCTCGCTGAGGCCGCCGTAGCGGCGCTCGCGGCGCTGGAAGTCGGCGATAGCCTCGAGCAGGTGGATGCCGCGAAAGTCGGGCCACAGCCGCTCGGTGACAAAGATCTCGGTATAGGCAACCTGCCAGAGCAGGTAGTTGGATAGGCGCATCTCGCCGGAGGTGCGGATCAGCAGGTCGGGGTCCGGCATGTGCGCCGTGTAGAGATGGCGGTGGATATCTTGCTCGGTGATGCGCTCCGCGCCCAGCAGCTTCTTTTGCATCTCGGCGTGGAGAGAGCGGAAGGCGTCGACCAGCTCGGAGCGGCCGCCGTAGTTGAGCGCCAGGGTTAGAGTGGTTCCGGTGTTGCGCGCCGTGGCCTCCTCCGCCCAGCGCATCTTGTCCTGGACTTCGCCCGGAAGTTCGTGCGTGCGGCCAATGTAGCGGATGCGCACATTGTTGTCCATCATGCGCTGCAGGTTGGACTCAAGATAGGATTTGAGCAGGCGCATCAGGAAGTTGACTTCCGCACGCGGGCGGCGCAAGTTGTTTTCCAGAGAAAAGGCATAGAGCGTGAGCCACGGCAAACCGATGCGCGAGGCGGTCTCGGTGACCAACTGGACGCTTTTTGCGCCCTGCTGGTGGCCCAGGAAGCGCTTCAGCGAGCGGTGTCCCGCCCAGCGGCCGTTGCCGTCCATGATAATGGCCACATGCTCGGGCAGCCGCTCAGGCTTGAGCGTCGCGTAAACGGCGCGCTCCTCGGCGGTCAGCTCATCGATGCGCAATGTGCCAGCTGGAACCAAAGAATTGCCTCTGCAAACTCCATCGGCGCATGGCAACTCATCCGCGCCGGCAGCGAAGGTGCTGCATCCTCGACCGTAGCACAAGCGCACGGGCGCTGCAATTGCATCCGGCGCCAAGCGCGCGACGCGGAATCGCCACGGACGATTGCGGCAGATGCGGCGGTCGTCAAGCCGGGCTAGGCGGTGCGCCGCTGGCCCAGGGCCATGTCGCGCGCCGCGCCAATGATCAGCGAGCGGTGCAGCGGATCAAGGTGGTCGAGCAGAGCGGCAACTTCGCCCAGCAGCGGATCAGCCAGAATCGCGGCCACCTCTTCATCGCGGCGGCTGCGGGCGTCCTGCACCAATTGGCGCACATCGACGCCAAGCGCCGAGGCCAAACGCGCCAGGGAGCCAAGCGTGGGGATGGCTTTGCCATTCTCGATTTTGGAGATGTAGGTGCGGGGTACCTGCATGCGTCCGGCCAGTTGACGCTGGCTGAGGTGGCGCGCGCGGCGAATCTCCTTCACCTGGCCGGCAACCTTGAGCCCCGCTTCGGTCGAAGGGTCCGCGACCGCTTGCGCAACCGGCACTGGCCCCAGGCGCACAGGCTCCTCAACTTCCAGGGGTCTATGGCACTTGAGGCAATGGGAATTGCTGGGCCGGAATTGGACCAACCGGCAATCGGAAAACTTGCAGCGGACAACTTCGCGTATTTGCACGCTTGTCTGAGTGATATCCATGGGCGGTGTGCGGAGTGCCAGAGCGGGCCTCCGCGGTGCATCCAAGCACCGCGATATGTGCTACCTTCATTGACGGGAACCATAACTGTCAAGTGAAAAATCAGGTTCAAGCCGATGTTTTCCGGATTGTACCCTGAAAATAACGAGAGAAACAGGGCGAAACGCGAACCAGAATGAATAACATAGCGGACGGGGAGAGAATGGAAGATTGCACAAAAAATGATGCAAATTTTGGCCGCGAAGAGGCTTGGCAACTGCTGACCGAGTGGACCCGGAGCGAGAGCCTGCGCAAGCATGCGCTGGGCGTGGAGGCCTGCGTCATGGCGATGGGCGAGGCGGAAGCCGAACGGCTGGGGCTTGCCGAGCAGGAGCGAGCGGCGCTGGTGGAGCTTTACTCGACGACGGCGCTGCTGCATGACTTTGACTACGAACGGCATCCGACGGCTGCCGAACACCCGTTCGTGGGCGTGCGTGAGTTGGAGCGGCTGGGCTGGCCCGAGGAGATGCGCACGGCGATTCTGGGCCATGCGCAATACTCAGGCGTTGCGCGTCAAACGCATCTGGCCAAGTCGCTCTTTGCCTGCGACGAGCTCTCTGGTTTTCTCACCGCCTGTGCGCTCGTCAAGCCAACCAAGGCGATTGCCGATGTGGAAGTGAAGAGCGTTCGCAAAAAGATGAAGGACAAAGCCTTCGCGCGCGGGGTTGCTCGCGAGGATATTCTGCTGGGTGCGGCGGAGCTGGGCGTGGAACTGGATGCGCATATCGGGTTTTGTTTGGAAGCCATGAAGAGGCGCGCGGGGGAACTGGGGCTGTGAAATGGACTGGCGAGTGATTGAACGCCTCGCACGACCTGCAATGAGTGCTGGCTGATCGCACTGGCAATCAGCCGCTCATCGTTCTTGGCAAACCCCGTCAAGTCCAACCCGCGCCGCCCATCTCCAGGCCTGCAAATCATCTGCGCATTTCACACCGCCCTCTCTCGTCTTGCCTCAGAAGCGGAAGTACGCCCCAATCATCGGCTCCGCGGTTTGCGTGAAACGGTCAACCGAAGTGAAGAGCGAAGTCAGATTGGGCGCCTTATAAAGGTTGCCGCGATACTGGAAACGCAAACCGATGTGCGGCGCCAGTCCCCAATCCAATCCGGCGCCGTAAACAAAGACCGGCTTGACATTGCTGCTGGCTCCCTGCCCGCTGCTGGGCACATCCAAGAGAAGGCCGACGCCGCCCAGCGCAAAGGGCCGCACATGCGCAACCTTGACCGACGCTATCCAGTCGCCGGTCACCTGATGCGCATCGGCTGAAACCGCCTGCAGGCCGCAAGGTCCGGTACTCCCAGCGGGGCAGGAGGGCGGATCGACGTATCTGTATGTTTGGTTGGCGCGGTTGATCGAATACGTCCCCTCATACCCAAGCCAGGGATGAGAGATATGCCGCACCTCCAGCATTCCGCCAGCGGCGTTGGAAGGGCTCTGCGCGACTCCGTTCGCTGTGGTGGTCCCGCTGAAGGCTCCGTAAAGGCTAACCGCAACATCTGTCTGCGCAAAGCATTGCGCGGCGCACAGCGCGGCCATCCCAACCAGAATTAAAACCGCCTGCATCCATTTCGTTCGCATCTTCATCTCCCTAATCTCCTTGCCTGATTTCAGTTGCCTTGAGTCCCGCATTATCGACTCATGGCTGACTGTTATCAGTATGGACGCGTCGCGCGCTTTTTTGTCGATAGCTCTGCTGTCAAGGAAATTTTCTCTCCGGCAATATCGAGCGGTCCGGCTTGACCGCCCGTCTTGCGCGTCCCTCCTCCAACCGCCATCGCTTATCCTGATGAATGGAGCCCGCCGCACAACCGGTACGCGTCTCGCCCAGCCCACTAGCCGCTGCGGCTGTCACTCTCTGCGGTGTCTGCGCCTTTCTGGAACTCTACTGCACCCAGCCTTTGCTGCCGCTTTTGACGCGCAGTTTTCACGCATCGAAGACCGGCGCGGGCATGACCGTTTCGGCCGCAACGCTGGGCGTAGCGCTCTCCGCGCCCGTCTTTGGCTCACTGGCTGAGCGGCTGCCGCGCAAACAGGTCATCGTGGCCTCGCTGGCCGGCGTGGCGCTGCCCACTCTCTTGGCCGCTACTTCCACATCGCTCGCGCAACTGATCCTGTGGAGATTCCTACAGGGCATAGCCGTTCCCGGAATCATCGCATTGGTCGTGACATATATCGGCGAGGAATGGCCGCCTGAGCGCGTGGCTTTAATCATGAGTTTTTACGTCAGCGGAACCGCGCTGGGCGGCTTCATGGGCCGCATCTCATCGGGTTTCCTGGCTAGCTGGTTCAGTTGGCGTGTCAGCTTTCTGGCGCTGGGTGCCGCTGCACTGGCCGGTTCCGCCGCTGTAGCAGTCTGGCTCCCCGCTGGAGCCCGCCGGCTGCCCAAGCCCGCCAAGGCCGGCTCGCGGCTCTCTGAAATTATTGCGCTCTTCGGCCGCCGCCGTCTGGTGGCAACATTCGCCGTCGGCTTCAACGTTCTCTTCTCGCTGGTGGGCGTCTTCACATGGATCACCTTTCACCTGGCCGATGCGCCCTTCCATCTCTCCACCGCCGCGCTCAGTTCGCTCTTTTTCGTCTATCTGATCGGCCTTGTCGTCACGCCCGCGGCGGGCTTCCTCATCACGCGCGTAGGTTTGCGCGCCGGTATCAGCGGAGCCATTGTCTGCTCGATGACCGGCGTTCTGCTGACGCTTTCAGGCTCGCTTGCCGTCATCATTCTCGGACTCGCGCTCCTTTCAAGCGGCGTTTTCATTGCGCAAACCGCTTCGCAAAGCCATCTGCGCATCGCCGCGCCGCCAGAGTCGCGCGTCACAGCGGCGGGGCTTTATCTCACCTGCTATTACATCGGAGGCACGGCCGCCGGAGTTGTTCCCGGCGCCTTTTGGGCACTGGGCAAGTGGCCGGCATGCGTGGCTTTTATCGTCGTCATGCAGGCCGTGGCGCTGGCGATCGCGTTTGTCGGGTGGCGCGCGCCGAAGGCCGCATAGCGTGAAGGTGTATTCCCGGGCAAACCGCGGCGTTGCCGCAATGTCAGACACATGAACCCTGCCAGCCGCAAATGGAATCTAAGTAGAAAGCAGGCGCCTTCCGGGAACTCCGCGGGATTCCTGCCGCAACTTTGATTCGGACCCCGCATTCAATTTCAAACAGATCGCGCCAATGCATTTGCAGGCAAAAGATCAGCGTATTTCAGAAGTATCAAGGAGTAGTTCTTGCCCGATTCCGAGCCAGCATCCCCCGGCCCCGCTTCGCCCACTTCAATGGCCGCGCCCGCAGCCCAGCCCCAGAGCTTCGCTCCCGGCGCGCAGTGGAAGCCTCGCGTCAATCCCTGGATCATCGCCGCAACCGTTGCTTTGGCCGCCTTCATGGAGGTGCTCGACACTTCGATCGCCAACGTCGCCTTGCCGCATATCGCCGGCTCGTTGGGCGCATCCACCGACCAAGGCACCTGGGTTCTCACCAGCTATCTCGTCTCCAACGCCATCGTCCTGCCCATCGGCGCCTGGGCCTCCAGCGTCCTCGGCCGCCGCAATTTCTTTCTGCTCTGCATCGTCATCTTTACCGTCTCCAGTTTTCTCTGCGGCTCCGCGCCCTCGCTGCCTTTGCTGCTTGTATTTCGCGTCCTGCAAGGCGCAGGCGGCGGTGGAATGCAGCCCATGGCGCAGGCCATCATGGCAGACAGCTTTGAGCCGCAAAAGCGCGGTCAGGCCTTCGCGCTCTACGGGCTGGTTGCGGTGCTCGCGCCCTCCATTGGCCCCACTTTGGGCGGCTGGATCACCGATAACTTCAGTTGGCGCTGGATCTTCTTCATCAACATTCCCGTCGGCATCGTTGCCTTCTACCTGGTCAGCCGCCTGGTCGACGATCCGCCGTGGATCAAGGGCGACCGCAGACGCCTGGGACAGATCGATTACCTCGGTTTGAGCTTTCTCACCATCGCCATGGGCGGGCTGCAAATCATGCTCGACAAGGGCGAAGAGAACGACTGGTTCTCTTCCGGCTTCATTTGCTTATTTGCATTCCTCTTTGTCGGCGGCATGGTTGGCCTCGTTTGGTGGGAACTGCGCCACAAAAATCCCATCATCAACATCCGCCTCTTCCGCTATAAAAACTTCGCCATTTGCTGCTTCCTCATGGCGCTGGTGGGTGGCGTGCTCAACGCCAACACCGTCCTTCAGCCGCAGTTCATGCAGCAACTGCTGGGCTGGAATGCCACTACGGCCGGCATGGCGCTCACCGCCGGCGGCGTCGTGCTGCTGATCGTAATGCCCATGGCCGGCTACGCCACCGGCAAAGTCGCCGCGCGCTATCTGGCCATGGCTGGCTTCACGCTCTTTGTCGTGACCTTCCGCTACGCCGCCGACGTGACCACGCTCGACATGAGCTTCCCGGCTGCCTCCTGGCTCCGCGTCATCCAGATGATGCCGATTCCATTTTGCTTTATCTCCATCACCACCGCAGCCTATGTGGGCATGCCCAAGGAGCAGAGCAACCAGGTTGCCGGACTCATCAACTTTGTGCGCAATATCGGCGGCAGCATTCTCATTGCCATCACCAACGCGCAAGTCACCAGCCGCTCCCTGTGGCACCAGCAGCATTTGCAAAACGCCATGACCTCCGCCAACAGCGCCTATCAACAGCATGTGCAGACCATGACGGGATTCTTTGGAGGCACATTCGGTGGGCCCAACGGCAAAGCCATGGCTTTGGCCAATATCTACAACGAACTCTACCGTCAGGCACAGGTGCAGGGCTACCAGGACGTTTACATGGAACTCTCCTGGATGTCGGTGGTGCTTGTGGGGCTGGCCTTCCTTCTAAGCCGCAATAAACCGGGCGCCGGCGCGGGCACGACGGCGGTGCATTGACATCAGCGATAAGCGAGAAAGTATTTTCCGGCAGTGCAGGTGGTAACGTGGTGCTCGCGCCCTAGGCGCATTGGTTATTAGCCCAGCGCTTCAGCGTTGGGTTCTCGAAACCAACTATTGCCGGGAGTCCCGTCGGGACGGCGCTCAAGCATCGCCGTTCCGCCTCAGCGGGCGGATTTCAATCGAATAGAAAACCGCGTCCCTTCTGTTCTAAACTTGAAGTAGGGACCCAAGTTAATCCGGCCCAAATAACCGGAGTTACCCAAGGGAGAAAAATCATGGCACTGATGAAAACATCCAATCCGGCACTCAGCGACAAGACATTTGAGAATCTCTCCGGCGCGCGCTACGGCGGCTTTGTGGATGAGTCCACGCAGATGACGCTCAACGGCACCGTGAACAAAACCGGCATTCTGCTGCTCTGCGCCCTGGGCACCGCGGTCTACACCTGGCGGCTTTTTCTTCAGTCGCGCGATATGGCCGATGTTGCCCCTTGGATGATCCTCGGCGTCTTCGGCGGATTGATCTTCGCCATAATCACCATCTTCAAAAAGGAGTGGTCGCCAGTCACCGCGCCCATCTACGCTCTGCTGGAAGGCCTGGTCCTCGGCGGCATCTCGGCCATGCTTGAAACACACTATCCCGGCATCGCAATGCAGGCCGTGGGACTCACCTTCGGCACGCTCTTTGTCCTGCTCCTGGCCTATCGCTCGGGCCTGATTCCGGTCACGCAAAAGCTGCGCATGGGCATCGTCGCTGCCACCGGTGGCATTGCGCTGTTTTATCTGTCTGAAATGCTTCTCGGCCTCTTCGGCATTCAGTTCACATCCATCAACGGCAGCGGCCTCATCGGAATCGGATTCAGCCTCTTCGTCGTCGCCATCGCCACGCTGAATCTCGTCCTCGACTTCGACTTCATCGAGCATGGCGTCCAAGCCGGCGCACCCAAATACATGGAGTGGTACGGAGCCTTTGGAATCATTGTAACCCTGGTCTGGCTCTATCTGGAAATTCTTCGCCTGCTCTCCAAGCTGAACAGAAGAAACTAGTGTCCCGAATTCAATCTTCGGATACAAAACGATCTGTCATCCAGAGCGACCGCAGCGCAGCGTAGGGAGTCGAAGACCTGCGGCTGCCTTTCGCTCATCGAACCAACCGGCGGCCCCAACTGCTCGCGCAGAGAAACCTCGCCCGTTCGATTGAGCCAAAGCCGCATCCACTTACCCTATAGCCCGCTCAAGAGTGGCGACAACAGGCTTCTTTCGCCCATAGACCGCCAGCAGCACCGCCAGCATCAGCAGCAGCGCCCCAATCACCAGCACGCTTCCTTCGGGCCCATCCGCGCCGCCGCTCCAAAAGATCTTTCCCGCCGGGCTGCATGTCATATAGTGGCCGGTGGCAGTCATGCCGCTGTCGGCTGTGCCGTAAAAGTACGTCTGCGCCCAATCCCAGGCTGCGTGGCAGCCAATCGCCCACCAGGCCGAGCCCGTCACCCGCACGCTGACGCAAAAGACAACGCCCACAAACCCAGCGGCAAAGATTCCAATCCAGTTCTCGCCGCCGTTGCCTGTATGGATGAATCCGAAAAGCGTCGAAGTGACCCACGTAGCCTGCCAAAACCCCGCTCCCTCGGCCTTCTTCAGATGCAGCCACAAACAAGGCAGCAGCCCCAGCAGCGCGATCCCATATACGCCCCACACGCCATTGCCTTTGCTGCGCGCCACCAGCCAGACGCAAATCGAGCCCACCGTTCCCAGCGCCCACCAGAAGTTGATGCCGCGCGTCAGCGTAAACAGCATGTAGCAGCGGAAGATGCCCTCCTCAACGCAGCCCACCGTCAAAAAGACCAGAAGCCATAACGCGGCAAACTGGTAGATCGGCACTCCAGAGAGCGCCACCGGCCCAAAATGCAGCCAGCCGCCCCATACCAGCGCTCCAACCAGCGCACTGAGTGAAAGAAAGCCCATAACTAGACCGCTGAAAAAGTGAGGAATGCTCCGCGGCTCCGTAAGGTTGTAAACCAGCAAACTGCGCCGGCGCTCGATCAATGCCATCAGCGCCAGGGCTCCAATCAATGGCAAAAAGTTCGTCAATTCACTAAAGAATGCAGCGCTGGGCGTGAAATCGGATCGATTGCCGGGGATGAGCAGATGCGTCTTCACAAAAACAAATCCCACTGGGGCAGCGAATACGATCATCAGAAGCACAAAGATCAGAAACGACCAGCCGGCCCGCAGCCCCTCGCCGCCAAAAAGAGTCCAGCGAATGGCGCGCATTCCCAACGACTCCTTTGGCGGGGCAAATATCTCGGCGGCAAGGGAAGTCTCCGGTGCGGTTTCTGGGGCGGGCTCGGCATTGGAATTCTCTGGTGGTGGGGGATAAAGCTCAGGCTCCATGCGATCTCCTTGAAAAACGAAACGGATTTCTGGGGGAATTGTCCTGCTGGAAAGATACTCTACGCCAGGGACGGTGGGATAGTTCCGGAGTTAGAAGGCATCAGGCCACTGGCGCGCTCCATGCAGAATCGCAAGCACATGAATAGATTTTTCAACAATTCGATAGGCAACCAAGTAGGACGTGCCTGAGACCGTGATCTCGCGGGTGCCGGTTGTACGCCCAATTCTGCCGGAATAAGGCATCCGGGCAACGCGGAGAATTGCCTCGCGAATCCGCCGAACCGTGCGGTAGGCCCCCGCTCGGTTATCGGTAGATATGTACTCGAAGATGCTCTCTAGCTGGTTGGCAGCGGGCAACGTCCAGCGAACTTTCAAGCTGTAGCCCCAACTTTCTGCTCTTCCAATTCCTGCTCTCGCATCCCCTTTCGGTTCCAGGATTCAATCATCTGGCCAACTTCCTCGTCGTCAATCAATTCCCCTTTGCGGGATGCTTCCAAGCCTTCCTCAACCATCGCGGCAAAGCGCCGCTGCTCGCTCAGGTAGCTCTCCACGGCTTCATTGAGCAGATAGCTGCGGTCGCGGTCCATGGCCTTGGCGATCAGGTCCAATTGGGCCACCTTCTCTGGGCTAATGCGAAAACTAATGGTGCGGGCGGTATTCATAATACAACATAATACGCCGTATTATGTTGGCTTGCAAGGGGATTGCGGGCACCTTGAATCCACGGGTGTTCTTTGATTGAAGATGGGTGATGCCCTCGGAATCCACTCCCCGCCTTGACAGAATCACCCGCTCCCTTGATCCTTAACAGTTCCGGCAATTCAGTCTTTTCACGTCCGGGGAGGAAAAATACTTTGCGGGTTCGCGTCTTCTATCACGACAAATGCTTTGACGGAGCCTGCTCGGCCTCGCTCTTTACCCGCTTCCACCGCGAGTGCATCACCGCCGGCGCAAGCTACGATTACCACGGCCTTGTTCATCGCGCCGGCGCGCTTTTTGATGACAGCGAGTTCAATGGCGATGAGAATGCCATCGTCGATTTCAAGTACTCCGCCTCGCCGCGCATCACGTGGTGGTTTGACCATCACCTCTCGGCCTTTCTCACCCCCCGGGATCAGCAGCATTACCTGGACTGCAAGCAGGACCCGGAATGCGGCAAGCACAAATTCCTCGACGTGAACTACACCTCCTGCACCAGCTTTCTGGCCCACATCGCGTCCACGCAGTTCGGCTTTGACACCAAGCCCGTCGCCGAGCTGATTCACTGGGCCAACATCGTGGATGGAGCGCAGTATGAAAGCCCCGAGGCCGCCGTCGAAATGGCCGCGCCGGCCATGAAGCTGACGCTCATCATTGAATCCATCCAGGACACGGAATTCATTCCGCGCCTCATTCCGCTGCTCACGGAACTGCCCCTGGCTGAAGTGCTCAGCCAGCCCTTTGTGGCCAGCCTGCTGCCGCCGCTGCTGGAGCGCCACCAGGAATCCCTGGCCCTGATCCGCAGCCGCGCCGAAGAGCGCGACGGCACCATCTTCTTCGATATCACCGACCATCCGCTCGAGGGCTTCAATAAATTCATTCCCTACTATCTCTACCCGCAGGCCACGTACGCCATCGGCTTGTCCAAGTCCAGCTTCCGCACCAAAGTCTCCGTCGGCTCCAATCCCTGGACCAAGGCCGACCCCGCCAAAATGACCAACCTTGCCGCCATCTGTGAGCGCTATGGCGGCGGCGGACATGCCCGCGTAGGCGCCATCAGCTTCCCGCCCGATCAGGCGGATAAAGCGCGCGTGGCCGCAGCGGAAATCGTGGCGGAGTTGCGCGCCAAGAATCCGCTGGGATGAAGTTGATTCTCGCTCACATGAGCGAAGCTTCAAAAAGGCATGGCTTTTAAGCTTTTCCTGAGCGAAGTCTAAGGGTGCCACTACAGCCAAATGAAATTCCGGTTTTACAGCCTGCGGAAAAACTCTCCGAGAAAGGCAAGAAGCGTCAGGGCACGACTTCAGTCGTGCCGCAAAGGCCACAAATAAAGGCCGGGCTTTAGCCCCTGAGCGATTCGTTTCGGAGACTGAGAATGGCTTTGAAATTTTCTGAGTTGGTACTAAAGACAAGAGGTAAAGCGCAAGGTGGTCTTGCGTCGAATGTGGCGGACTGACCGCTGATGCCTAACGCCGAGCCGCCGAAGCCATGCAGGCCGCGCGGCGCGGCGAATTGGTCACTGTGGGCACCATCGACAACCTCATGGCCGATCTCAAGGCGAAGAACAGCTCTTAGTCGAATTCAATATGTCCTCACGCCCTCCCCTTCAAGCTAGGCCAAACCGGCTTCCGCCTCTGTTTGCAGGCTTCCACGCCCTCCTTGAAATCGTCGCTTGAGCGCTCCTGCGCGTTGGCCTCGATCGCATCTTCCAGCTCTTCATCCAGCCGCCGCTTTGCGTGGCGCGCCAGCAGCCGCTTCACGGATTGCATCGCGTGCGGGCTGTTCTGCAGCAGCGTCTGAGCCAGCGCATAGGCCGACTGCATCAGCTCCTCTTCAGCTACTATCTGCGTCACCAGCCCCAGTTGCAGAGCCTCCTGCGCCTTCAGCAGCTTGCCGGTCAACAACAGCTCGCGGGCTCGCTTCTCGCCCACCTGGCGGATCAGA
Organism: Occallatibacter sp.; assembly: GCA_050014335.1. Taxonomy (GTDB): domain Bacteria; phylum Acidobacteriota; class Terriglobia; order Terriglobales; family Acidobacteriaceae; genus Telmatobacter. Next base: position 16,645 of record JBEKDN010000003.1, read on the forward strand.
AACGACGCCGCCAGCGCCGGCACAAATCCCACCCGCACTTCGTTCAGTCCAAATTTGGCTTCCGGCGTAGCTAAGGTAAAGTCGGCAATCGTCGCCAGGCTCATGCCAATGGCGATCGCCGGCCCGTTGACGGCGGCAATCACCGGCTTCGGGCAGTCGTAAAGCGCGCGCAACAGTCCGGCCAGGTTCTCTGAGTCGCAGCGGTGCTCATCAGGCGCATGCGCGGTCAGCGGCTCCATTAGCTCCAGATCCAGCCCCGCGCAGAAGGCCAAACCTGCTCCGGTAACAATCACCACGCCGCACGCGCTCGTCGCCGCTTCCGCCAGCGCCGCGGTCAGCTCCTCAATCAGCGCCGGCGATAGGGCATTGCGCTTCTCCGGGCGATTCAGCGTGATCGTCTTTACTCCATTGGCCGACTGCATAAGAAGATGCTCAAACCGTGCCATGCGAGCCTCCAGCGGGCCTGGCTTGCGCCCAGTCTCAAACGTGAACGAGCCTATCGTAGCGCAAATCTGGCTTTTGCGTGCGGTGATTCGAGTCACAGTCTCTTTTGAGGCTCGGTTCCGGGGCCAATGCGGTTTCAACTTTGCGGAGCAGCGGGTATAGCGCGATCGATTCGGGTGGTTGCCGCGCATGGGATTTGGGAAACCGGGAACCTGAAGGCGCGCAAACGGCGTCTCCCCGCGGCAAAGAGTTTTACAGTCCCACATGGGGCGCATCCGCTCCCAGAAGGAATGTAAAGGGGGCAAGATTTCATGTCGCTGAATCTAAAATGCTTATGGCTAATTTATACTGCGTATGATTCTTCCCCTCGCGCGCACAATAGAACTAGTCGCACATCCGAGGCTCAAATGACCGTGCACCAATCTCCAATCCGCGTAATCCTCACTCCCAAAACATCGCTTCCTTTCTCCGTTTGTTCGCCAAAAAAGCCGGCACCCCCCACCCCCCCTACCCCACGGAGACGGTTTTTTGATCAGAAAATTCCTGCAACAACCATGTTATCAATTGTTTGCAATTTCACACCAGTTACTAATTAGTAACTGCAAACCCCCGTTTTTACCCCATTTTTACCCCGGAAAGGCGCCTCATTTTCTCAAAAAAGTGCCATTTTCATTCAGAAACGAGTGGCTTTTTTTAATGACGCTTCAACCGTTTTTTCCTTCAAGGCATTTCAAATCGCCGGTCGAGTCACATGCTCGGAAAAACATCTTTGCGGAGGTTATGCGCAATGGAATTCTGGCTTCATAGTTGCGGCTCGGAACTACTTCACTCGCGTACCATATCTTCCATGAACTGGATCTTCTGGGCGCTGCTCTCCGCCATCTTTGCCGCCGCAACTGCTCTGCTCGCCAAAGTCGGCGTCGCGCACGTTGACTCAAACCTTGCAATGGCTTTGCGAACCAGCGTCGTTGTCATCTTCGCCTGGCTCATCGTCTTCGCATTCGCAAGGCCCAACGCAGTCGGGCAAAGCATCGGCGCGCTGGCGGAACTGCGCTCTCTCGACCGTCGCACCTGCGTTTTTCTCGCGCTCAGCGGCCTCGCAACAGGCCTTTCGTGGATCTGTTATTTCCGCGCCTTGCAACTTGGTCCTGCATCGCGCGTCGCGCCAATCGACAAGCTCAGCGTTCCGCTCGTCATCCTATTCGCATGGCTTCTTCTCGGCGAAAAACTCAACGCCTCGGCAATCGCCGGAGGCTTGCTCATCACCGCTGGAGCCGTAGTCATCGCGATAGGCTGAAAAGCAATGTTCCTATACTGAGAGAATGTAACTGGAAAGGCGCAAGAACTTTCATGACTGCCAAACTCCAATCCGAAGCCTTCGCTCGAACAAGCCGCATCGTTCTTACCGGCTTCATGGGCTCGGGTAAATCCACCGTTGGTCCGCTGGTTGCCGCGCGTCTCGGCTGGAGCTTCATTGATGCGGATGACGCCATCGAAGCCGAAGCCGGCGCAACCATTGCCGAGCTCTTCGCGCGCCGCGGCGAACCAGCCTTTCGCACTCGCGAACATGCGGCAATCAAAGCTCTAGCCGCAACAGACTCTCTGGTCCTCGCGCTCGGCGGCGGAGCCATCGAGCACCCTGAAACGCGCGCGCTGCTGCTCACAACTCCAGGCACGTTGCTCGTCCATCTTGAGGTCGAACTCGCCACGACTCTCGCGCGCTGCAAAGGCACTGAGCAATCGCGTCCTATCCTCGCCGATCAGGCCAATCTCGCCGCGCGTTATCAGCGGCGTCTTCCACTTTATCGCATGGCCCACATCACGATACCTGTCGATGCGTTAGTCCCGGAAAAGGTCGTTGACCTGATATTGAACACTGCTGGCTTGAATGGGGTAAAACTCATTCCTTCGTAACTTGCGCGCCGCTTCCCTTCGGTTCAATATCGGTTACGAAGTGGGGGTGCAACATGATGTTTCCTGACACAGCAAACGAAAAACAGAATGCCGCTCTTCGTCTCGCCGCCGAGCGCTCGCACGCCGCTTGCAACCCTTCCAATCCTTCCAGTCCTTCCAATGCGCTGGATCAGTACGAGCGCAGCCTCCGCAACGTCTTCTCTTCCGTGCGAGAAAGCTCCAGCGGCGCGCGGCAACTAGCGCATTACATCCAAGCTCAAGAAGTCCTGCATTCCGTCCCGCGCTGACAACTGTTAGCTGTAAGCTGTCCGCTATTAGTTGGATAGTATGGGAATCCCCGCGATCCGCCGCTGCCATTCCGCTGGTCCTGTCTGGTGCACGCTAGTGCCTTGCGAGTCCACGGCAACCGTAACTGGCATATCGCGCACGTCGAATTCGTAGATGGCTTCCATCCCAAGATCGGCAAAAGCCACGACGCGCGAGCTGTGAATCGCCTTGGATACCAGATAAGCCGCGCCGCCGACAGCCATCAAATACACTGCGCCGAATTCCTTGATCGCATTGATTGCCGCCGGACCGCGTTCGCTCTTGCCTACCATTCCCAGCAAGCCAGTCTCGGCCAGCATCTGCCGCGTGAACTTGTCCATGCGCGTCGCGGTCGTCGGTCCCGCGGGCCCAACAACCTCATCGCGCACTGGATCGACAGGCCCAACGTAATAGATGAATCGCCCGCGCAAATCCACAGGCAGCTTCTCGCCGCGATCCAGCATCTGGGTCATGCGCAGATGCGCCGCGTCGCGCCCTGTGAGCAGCTTGCCAGTCAGCAGCAGAACTTCTCCGGGCCGCCAAGCCGAAACCTCCTCGCGCGTCACCGAATCAAGATTCACGCGCCGCGCGGCGGAGACGTCATGGATCAGCTTCGGCCACAAATCCAGATCCGGCGGATCGAGAAACACTGGTCCGCTTCCGTCCAGAACAAAGTGCGCATGCCGCGTCGCCGCGCAGTTGGGAATCATCGCAACGGGCAGATTGGCCGCGTGCGTCGGATAGTCGCGCACCTTCACGTCCAGCACTGTCGTCAATCCGCCCAAGCCCTGCGCGCCAATCCCCAAGCGATTCACTTTGTCGTACAGCTCCAGCCGCAGTTCCTCGGCCCGCGTCGTCGCGCCCCGCGCCTTCAGTTCTTGAATATCAATCGCGTCCATCAAGGATTCCTTTGCCAGCAGCATGGCCTTCTCCGCTGTTCCGCCAATTCCAATCCCGAGCATCCCTGGCGGACACCATCCAGCGCCCATCGTCGGCACTGTCTTCAGCACCCAATCAACAACCGAATCCGATGGATTGAGCATGATGAACTTGGCCTTGGCTTCCGAACCTCCGCCTTTGGCCGCAACCGTCACATCAACCTTGTCGCCCTTCACCAGCTCCACCGTTACGCAAGCTGGCGTATTGTCCTTGGTGTTCTTCCGCGCTCCCGCCGGATCGGCCAGGATCGAAGCCCGCAGCTTGTTGTCCGGATCGAGATATGCTCGCCTCACGCCTTCGTCCACAAGGGTCTGAATGTCTTTGCGCTCCTCGCCTGGCGCGGCTTGGAAGGTCACATCCAAGCCGACCTTCAGAAAGGCCGTAACAATCCCCGTATCCTGGCAGATCGGCCGATGCCCTTCCGCGCACATACGGCTATTGATGAGAATCTGCGCAATCGCATCCCGCGCCGCAGGCGATTCCTCCCGCTCATAAGCCTTGGCAAGGCTGGTAATGTAATCCACTGGATGGTAGTAGCTGATGTACTGCAAGGCTGCTGCGACGCTGGCAACAAAATCTTCCTGGCGGATGATGGTCATGAAAGCTCCTTAATTTCTCTAGGGCAATCGAAGCCCAAATGGTCGGCTGGGAAGGCTAACGAGGACTCCACTCTTTCCTAAAGTAAATGAGATGCGTCTATTAATGCGGGTGCGATTCACTTTCCTTCAGCGCAACGAACTCGCTCAGTGTCTCCATAGCCGCTCTTAAATCCGTATGCCCGAAATCATCGCCCTTCCACAGCACCGGTTCGCGCTTCTCGCGGGCCAGCGCGTAGGTGAAGCAGTCGCTGAAGTTGAGTCCGGCCGGATGGCCGCTGCCTTTGCCGTAGTCGCGATAGGCTTGCCGCGCTATCTTTGCCTGCGTCTCGGTGACCGGTTCAATGACGATCTTGAATCTTTCAATCAGTTCATCGAAGTTGATGCTCAGAGTTGGGCTTTTCCAATCATCTACCACAATGGAGGTTTCCAGATAATTTGCAGCGGAGATGCGCGAGGATTCCGCCAAATCCAATGTTTTCGAGAAGGCTTGCCACTGCGGTTCATGCTTGAGAATTGCAATGAGGGCTGACGAATCCACAATCATTTTGGCAGTCCCGTCTCGTCGTCATAGAGTTCGTCCAACAATTCCTTGGAGGTGCGGCCATCGTTCATCAGCGGCGCGGTAATGGCCGTAATTCGTTCAAGCCATTCCAAACGGCTCTCACTCTTTGCCGCTTTTTCCCGCTCCAACTTCTCTCAAACCGCCTCGGAGACGGCAACAACCAAGCTGATCCCCTTGAGCGCGGCCAACTCCCGCACCATGCGGTTGGTTTCTTCGTTTTATATATTCAGGCTCACTGGATTCCACCTTTCCACCGTCGGCTTCTACCATTCTACTTCAGTCTCGAATCGAGTGAAGAAACGCCCTGCTACAGCCATCGCCAACCTGCGCCGCGCCGGTGAGAGAGACGACTTGAAGAGCCGCAAGGGAAATGCCGTAAAATGAAGAGTAGATTGCTTGAAGAATTCAGCCGGACGCATGGGCTGGAATCGGCGCAAAACCTGCCTATGACGAACTCAGCCTCCAGCTCATCCCGCTATTACTTGACCACGCCCATTTACTACGTAAACGCACGACCGCACCTTGGCCACGCCTACTCGACGATTGTCTGCGACGCCATTGCGCGGCGCAAGCGGGCGCTGGGCGTTGAGACATGGTTTCTCACCGGCACCGACGAGCACGGGCAGAAGATTGAACGCAGCGCGGCGCTGGCCGGGCAGACGCCGCTGGAGTTTGCGACAGCTATTTCTGGCGAGTTCAGCGGCCTGTGGGACCGGCTTGGCCTCACTTACGACGACTTTATCCGTACCACCGAAGAACGCCACAAGCGCGGGACGCAGAAGCTGTTTGCCGAACTGCGCAATAAGGGCTTCATCTATAAAGGCTCTTATACAGGCCAGTATTGCGTCAGCGACGAGCTGTACGTGGACGGCCCGGCGGGAACTGTTTGCCCCGACTGCGGCCGCGTGACTGAGACTGTAAGCGAAGAGAATTACTTCTTCAAGCTCTCGGCTTTCGAGCGAAGACTACTGGAGTTTTACGAGGCCAATCCCGGCTTCATGGGACCTGAGTCCACGCGGCGCGAGGTTATCTCGTTTGTGCGCGGCGGGCTGAAAGATCTCTCGGTCAGCAGGACGAGCTTTTCCTGGGGCATTTCCGTTCCTGGCGACGAGAAGCATGTCATCTATGTCTGGCTGGATGCGCTGGCCAACTACATTACGGCGCTGGGCTACAGCTCCGACGATCCCGCTGATCAGGCTCGTTTTGCAAAATTCTGGCCGGCCGATATGCACCTGATCGGCAAGGAGATCAGCCGCTTTCATTGCGTCTACTGGCCTGCATTTTTGATGGCCGCGGGCATCGCGCTCCCGCGTTCGGTAAGGGCCAACGGCTGGCTGCTCTTCGATCAAGGAAAAATGTCCAAATCGCGGGGCAACGTGGTGCGCGCTGAAACTGTGGTGGAGATTCTCGGGGCGGATGCGTTGCGGTACTTCTTGCTGCGCGAGATTCCCTTCGGGCAAGACGGCGCCTTTTCGTTCGACGCTTTAGTGCAGCGCTACAACGCCGATCTGGCGAACGGCTACGGCAACCTGGTTAGCCGCGTCGTCAACATGGTGCATAAGTACTTCGGCGGCGTCGTGCCGGAAACTTGCGCTGAGACCTCAGCCGAGGCCGCTTTGCGCGTGAGTGCTTTAACAACGATTGCGGCTTTTAGTCATGCCTTCGACGAAATGAATTTCTCTGAGGCGCTCAAAGCAGTATGGGTTTTGGTGGCGGAGACCGACGGTTACCTTACCGCAAACGCGCCGTGGAAGCGCCCTGCGGATCGGTCTGAAGCCGAGCACGTTGCACTGCAAGCTCGCGTGCTGGCGACAGCGGCCGAAGCTATCCGCATCATTACGGCGCTGGTCTCTCCCATTCTGCCCGAGTCGGCGTCCAAGGTCTGGCTCCAACTCGGCCAGGGCGAGATCGCCGACGCTGCCAAGCAGGGATTTCTAACCGACCTCGCATGGGGCGGATTGCGGGCCGGGACAAGGTTTGTCGAGCCTTCGCCGCTCTTCCCGCGCGCGGAAAAAGATGCGGTCCAACGGATGCAGCTGATCGAAGAGGAGAATACCAAGACTGTCATTGAAGCGGCGTCGAATAGCGCGGCCGTCAGCAATGGGATTGATACGGAGCCTTTGGCTCCAGCTGCAAAGACTGAGAAAAAAGGAGCAATCGTGAGCGAGAAATCCGAAGAGCAAACATCGTGGGAGAGTGCTCCAGTAGATTCTGTAGGCGTTGATGCCGCAGCCGAAACCGGAGCCTACGAAACGGCGGCAAAGGCTGCCGAAGCGCCGGTTGCCGCTACTGTGCCGGTAATGGCGGAGCAGCAGCCTGTTCCGCCTCAAGTGGCTGCCGAGCCGCAGCACATCGGCATCGAGGACTTCATCAAGATTGATCTACGAGTGGCACAGATCCTGGTCGCGGAACGTGTGCCCAAGGCCGACAAGCTGCTGCGCCTGGAGGTCGATCTGGGTTATGAGAAGCGCCAGATTCTGGCCGGCATTGCGCAATACTACGAGCCGGAAAAGCTGATCGGGCGGAAGATTGTCATCGTGGCGAATCTTGCGCCGCGGAAGATGCGCGGCCTGGAGTCGAATGGTATGCTGCTGGCCGCTTCTCTGCCCGACGGCGCGCCAGTGCTGGCCGGATTCCTGGAAGAGGCTCCGCTGGGGGCGCGGCTTAAGTAAGGTTGCGAAAAGAAAATTCAATGACCTCTGCAATTGGCTATCAACAACCCGAATTGATGGAGTTAATTTCCTTTCGGAAATCTTGCAGAATTTGTCTGGATCGCAATCCTGGCAAGATTCATGCAGGTGCATTGTTTGCTTTTGACCCTGATGTTGTCAGTTATTGGTCGCAATGGCTTGGTCACCCAATGCCGCAGATTCTTATTATTGGGCAGGATTTTGGAGATATTGACTACTTCAAGAAGTTTGGGGGCGCTGATGATCCTGAAAACGAAACGAACGATTACCTTTATAAGTTGCTTGTGCACGCCGGATTGACACCAACCAGGCCTCCGCAGGCTGATCGGAATACGCGCGTATTTCTGACTAACTCGGTTCTCTGTTTGAAAGAACCACCCATGAAATCGCCTCTACGTAAACCATGGATCCGAGCCTGTGCAATCAAACAACTTCGACCGCTTGCGAGCAAACTCAAGTCACCAATCGTCGTCGCTATGGGAGGATCGGCATGGATGGCTGCTCGGCTTGCCTTTGAGATCGAAGAAGCGCCGGAGAATATCAGTACTGCTGCTGGTGGAATGTGGCAAACAAGAAAATGGGGTCAGGTTTTTGCAGTTGGACATTGCGGTCGTTTAGGACGAGGAAACCGTCCTTGGCATAAGCAACTTATGGATTGGTCACGGATTGGCGGAGCACTCAAATTGATTTCTCAATCCCTAGACTGACAGTCAGCCAGCGTGCCAAGCCTAAATCTATTGTTCCATACACATATATTATGCCATACTTACACATTGGGAGGCGCGGGGATGCGTACCAATATCGAGATCGACGACAAGTTGATGAAACAGGCGATGAAGGCGACCGGAGCCACGACCAAGAAAGCAACGGTCGAGGCGGCCATGCGCGAGGTGGTGCAATTGAGACGGCAGGGACGCATCCGAAAGTTATTCGCTATCGGAGGCTGGGAAGGAAGTCTTGCGGCCATGCGCGAGGGCCATCTTCCTGAATGGGAAGCCGAGCAAGCGATGAGCCGTAGCAACTCGAATCCCAAAGGCAACGAAGCGTCCGCCTTCTGACCGGGATCGTTCATGATCATCGTTGACAGCTCTGTTTGGATCGATGCAATCAATGGCGTTCCCTCAAAAGAGGCGATCTGGCTGCATCAATGGGCCGGCAAGGAGAAGGTCGGATTGACGTCGCTCATTCTGTGTGAGGTTTTGCAGGGAATGCGCGGCGAGCGGCGCTTCCGCGAAGTCCGGGATGAATTGCAACTCCTTCCGATTTTTGAAAATTACTCTGTAGGCTTGGCGATTGATGCCGCCACGAATTACCGATTTCTGAGAGCCAAGGGCATTACCATCCGCAAATCCATCGATTGCCTGATTGCTACGTTCTGCATCCACAACGGATATCAACTTCTTCATCACGACAGCGACTTTGACCCATTCGCAGCTTATTTGAATCTGAAGATTCTCGATCCTTCCGTTGGCGCTATAAACTAAAGAGGAAAATATATTTCCTGAGTCTGACATGCTGATCGATTCTCACGCCCATCTGGATAGCGAGCGCTACGCGGACGACCGCGAGGCGATGCTGCGCCGCGCCTGGGAAGCAGGAGTCGGCACTGTGCTAGCAATTGGCATTGGCGAACAGGCTGCTGGCATGGATGGAGCGCTGGCCGTCTGCCGGGAGTTCAATGAGAAGCCAGTGAGCGGCAGTGAGATTCCCAAGCTCTATGCCAGCGCGGGAGTCTATCCGCATAACACTCCCGAGATTGACGACAGAATTCTGACTCAGCTTGACCGGCTGCTTGGCGAGCCAGAGGTCATCGCCTGCGGCGAGATTGGCCTGGACTACTATCACGAGGGCGCGCCTCACGCGGTGCAGCGCGAAGGGCTGATCCAACAATTGGAGATTGCTGCGGCGCGCAAGCGGCCGATCCTGATTCACTGTAGGCCGAAGGACGGCGCGACGGACGCCTGGAACGATCTCTTCGAGGTTCTGGAAGCGCACTGGCGCGCGACCGGCTTGGGCGGCGTGATGCACTGCTTCGGCGGTAACTATGAACAAGCTGCGCGCTCGCTGGATCTGGGTTTCCTTATTTCTTTTGCCGGCAATATCACTTATTCCAAGGCTCAGCCATTGCGCGATGTGGCTGCACGACTGCCGCTCGATGGCGTTTTGGTCGAGACAGACGCGCCGTGGCTGGCTCCGTTGCCCAGCCGCGGCAAGCGCAATGAGCCAGCCTGGGTTGCGCGGACGGCCGAGATGCTCGCAGAGCTTCACGGCGTGGATGCACAAGAAATCGCCAGCGCGACCACGAAAAACTTCAATCGGCTGTTTGGCTTTGGCTCTGGCGTGGGAAACTGTTAGAGGGCATTGCATGCAGCAGGCTTCTTTGGTTGAGGATACGAGAAATGGCTCAAGAAAATTCATTCGACATTGTCAGCAAAGTTGAGATTCAAGAGGTCCGCAACGCGATCGACCAGGCGCTCAAGGAGATTCGACAGCGGTTCGACCTGAAGGATTCGCACTCTGAAATCTCTTTGGCGGACGGCGACAAGGAGATTCAGCTTGCTTCAGACGGCGAATATCATCTGGAGGCGGTCAAGGAAATTCTTGGCCAGAAGCTGGTGAAGCGCGGCGTCAGCCTGAAGAATCTGACCTACGGCAAGCTGGAGCCCGCGCTGGGCAAGAGCGTGCGCCAGAAGATCACCTTGCAGCAAGGCATTCCTATTGAGAAGGCCAAGGAGATTGTGCGGTTGGTGAAGGACGCGAAGAAGAAGGCGCAAGCCAGTATTCAGGGAGACACTGTGCGCATCTCCAGCAAGGACCGCGACGAGTTGCAGGGGATCATTGCGCTGCTGCGCGGCAAGGATCTGGGCGTGGAGTTGACGTTCACGAACTACAGGACGAATTGAGCACCGACGGCTTGGCGACCTAACTGAGGACAATGCCGGAGCGGTTGAAAGAAGCTTGAAACGAAGGCCGCAAGTTAGCTACCGCTGCGCGGTGTTCGCAAGTGAAGCGAGTTAGCGGTACTTTGGCGCGCAACTCATTCGGCACCCACAATGTAGGATAAGGCAACGGAACCGGAGAGCTTTGAGCACACTGGCGATAGCGACGGCGAGGGAAGTATTCGATCTGCTGCGAGACGACCTTGTGGCGATCGAGCAGGAGTTGGGCCGCGACGCCGCCTCTGGCGTCAGCACCATCACGGAGATTGCCGAGTACCTGCGCGGCGGCGGTGGCAAGCGCATACGGCCGTCGCTGCTACTGCTCTCCGCGCACACGCTTGGCTACTTTGGCGCTGGCGCTATTCGTTTGGGTACCGTTGTCGAGATGGTGCATACCGCGACGCTGGTGCATGACGACATCATCGACGGCGCGGAATTGAGGCGCGGACGGCCTTCCGCCAACACCACGTGGGGCAATGAGAAGTGCGTCCTGGCTGGCGATTGGCTTTACATGCAGGCCTTCAAGGTGGCGCTGGATGAGAAGAACCTGCGCGTTCTTGAGCTGTTGATCGGTCTGACACAGCAGATGGTTGAGGGCGAGCTTTTGCAGATTCAGAAGCTGGGCCGCGCAGTCAGCGAAGCCGAGTACTACGACCTGATCTTCCGCAAGACCGCTTGCTTGTTTTCCGTTTCGATGCGTTTGGGAGCGGTTCTGGCCGGCGCTTCAGCAGAGCAGGAGAAGAATCTAGCTGCTTATGGCCGCGCTGTTGGTCTGGCTTTTCAGATCGTCGATGACGTGCTGGACTTGACGGCCACGGAAGAGGTTCTAGGAAAGCCCGTCGCCAGCGATCTGCGCGAAGGCAAGGCGACGCTCGCGGTGATCCACTCGATCGATCATGGGACCGCAGCCGACCGCAAGACGATCCAGCGAGTTCTGGACGACCGCAGCTTTGAGAATGCCAGCCGCGAGCAGATTCAGAAGATTCTGACGCGCAACGGATCTGTCGAGTATGCGATGAGCGTTGCCGACCGCTATGCCGAGCAGAGCCGCCAGGCGCTGGCTTCCGTAGCCGATTCCGATTTCAAGCGGGCTTTGTTGTGGGTTCCGGATTTTGTGGTGGCTCGGGAGAAGTAGCCATTCTGAATGGAGGCGCGCCATGCAGGAGCTATGGAAGCAGGTAGATTGCTACTTCAGCGAACGACTGGCCCCCATTTCAACCGATTATGCGCTCGAGGCAGCACTCAAGGCGAATCGAGCGGCCGGACTGCCCGCGATCGATGTTTCCAGGCTGCAAGGGAAGTTTCTCGAACTGCTGGTGCGCATCTGCGGCGCGCGGCGCATTCTCGAAATCGGAACTTTGGGCGGTTACAGCACGATTTGGATGGCTCGCGCGCTTCCTGAAGACGGACGGATTGTCTCGCTGGAGGTCAATCCGCGTCACGCCGAAGTGGCCCGCGCCAACCTGCTGAACGCTGGGGTCGCGGATCGCGTGGATATTCGCGTTGGGCTAGCTATTGAAAGCCTTTCGCTGCTGGCTTCGTCTGGAAGCGGGCCATTCGATCTGATTTTTATCGATGCCGATAAACAAAATAATGCGGAGTATCTTGCCTGGGCATTGAAACTATCGCACCCAGGAACGGTGATCGTTACCGACAACGTGGTCCGCGATGGAAAGATCGTCCAGGCGGATTGTACCGAAGCCGATATTGAAGGCATCCGGCGCTTCACGGAGTTATTGGCCACGGAGCCACGCTTGAGCGCAACGGTTGTGCAGACGGTCGGAGCGAAAGGTTATGACGGCTTTGCGCTAGCCATTGTTCTGCGCTGAAAAGACGGTCATGCATTCCGCACAATTGTTCCCTGATGAGAGAGAATCTTCCGCATTCTTAATTTTTCTCCACAATGGTGCGTAGCGCATCGGCGTAGTGCGGCGGCAAGGTTTTTTTCTGCATTTGGCTGTCGCAGATTACGTGGACGGTCTCGCCCTCGGCGAGGAGCTTCTGTTCTTCTTCCTGGCCTGCTTTGCGGAAGATGCGATAGGCGAACTTGATGACGGAACCCCGCAAGATCGCGGGCCAAGCTTCGATGAGGATTTGCTCGTCGTAGCGGGCAGGCGAGCGATAGCGGCAATTGGCTTCGACGACCGGCAAGATGCAGTCGTGCTCTTTTTCCAACTGACTGTAGGTAAGACCGAGCGTGCGCAGAACTTCGACGCGTCCGATTTCAAACCAGACGAGGTAGTTGGCATAGTAGACGACGCCCATCTGGTCGGTTTCGGCATAGCGGACTCTTAGTTCAGAAGTGACGGACATTCGAGATTCTCCGGGTGTCTGATAATGAAACAGTTTCGTCCCCAGTTTTCCACGTGGAACGCGATCTTATCCACAATCTTAGGTGTTTCTTCGGGTTTTGTCGGGTGGGAAGCGTGGAAAAGGCGGTGCGAAATTAGAAATTGGCCTGAATCATGCAGTCTGCGATGGGCTTCAACATTGCGAAAAAAATTTCCTTCGCAGTTGCTGTGGTCCAATCGAAGGCTGTCACTTCAGTGTCCAACGGCAAGTTTAAATCAAGTTCCGAGGCATCAAACAACTGCCAAAAAAAGAGGGAATTTGGCTGAAAGCGGCCATTTTTGGGCTAAAAAATGGGCAAAAATGAGGGTTTGCAGTTACTGATTAGTAACGGGGTTGAAATTGCAAGCTATTGATATGGCATTGGTTGCGAGAAAAACATGATCGAAAACTGGCCTCCACAGGGGTGGGGGGGGGGGGGTCGCCCGGTTTTGGTGAGATGCGGGAGGCCGATTGGGGCTTGCCGGAGCAGAGTTTCTTCGATGCTATTTCCATTATCTTCGCGGAGCGGGAAATTATGTGCAAGGCGCCGGGGATTTTTTTAGGAAGCTTGGCCGTCAGTTTTAAGTTGTCAGAGGCCCGCCCGATTGGAGATCGCGTCCCTTCAGGCAACGCAACTCAGGCAATGCAGCGTTCTTGGTACAAAACGGTGCTTGTGTCAACGCACCAGCCGCAATGTTCTTCAGAAATGAATCGTCCCTCGAGCAAAGGCGTGCGGTTTCCTTTGTCGCGATTTCAACACTGTAGTCAGAACCCAGGTTCTTCGACTGCGCTCAGGAGCTGAATGGATGGGGCTCCCATATCTTGCGCTACCGATGAAAATGCATTAGTTTCGCAAGCGGGCAATGAGGCTGGTCTGCATGGTTTTTCTTTGCGTGTTCTGCCAGTCCAATTTTAGTTCGTCGCTGGCGAAATCTACGATGCCCGTGACGGCCTGGAGCGCGTGGCCGGCAGCCTCGCGGTTGTGGTCGCGGAGCAGATTCTTGGCGCTCTGGACCGACTCGGAGACGACGCGGTCGGCGTATGCGCGGCCTCTGGACTGGTAGGCCGCGGCCACCGGCGCAAAGGGCGAGGAGCGGCCCGAAGCCGCAGCCACGCGACGCATGACCGCATCGCCGGCCGGCAGATCGGCGCCGAGCCCGGCATAGGCTCTGCCGACAGTGCGGTAAAGAGCTTGCGTGCGTTCTTCTTCAAATGCCCAAAGAGACATTTGTACCCGAGGTGAGCGCAGGATGGGCGGGGGCTGGCCCTTCAGATACTCGCGGGCCTCGTCCGGCTTGCCGGCCTTCATGAGCTTGACGGCCGAAGACAGCACGGACTCGGTCTGCTGGCGCAAGGATTCGCGGCCGGCCGATGCCTGGTCCAGCAGCATGTGCAGCGCGGTGTCGTCCGACTGCTGAAGCGCGCCTTCAAGAAACACAATTGCGTCATCGAAGGCCGATTCGCCAATGAGCGACTGCGCGTGGTCAAGCTTCATGCGCAACTGCTCCTGACGGCGGTGCTCCAACTCCTCGGCGCGGGCAAAATCAAGCAGCGAAAGAATTTCACCGGTGGCCAGGCCCTCGGTCTGGCACATCTCCAGGATTTGCACGGCGTCTGAGTACTGGCTAGCTTCAAGCGCCTCGCGCGCCCTGGCCAGATAATCGGCCCGGCGCTCCTCGACGCTCTGCATTTTGACGCGGTTGGCCAGCATAGCCTCCAAGCTCAGCAGGCGTTCTTCGCCGGGCAGCTTGAGGCGCGCCTTGCGCACCAGTTCCAAAGCCTCGCGGGGGCGAAGATTGCGGCAGGCCTGCACCGTCTCATCCACCAGAAAGCGATTCTCATGCTCTTTGATCTGGCGTTCGACGAGGGCGTTGAGCCGGTAGAGAGCCGACTCGGAGGGCATGGCGGTCATCGCCTCTTGAATCGACTTGGCAACCGCTTGAAGCTGCTCATAGCCTGTTGCGGAGGCAACCTGCTCCTCAAGCCTGGTGACCAGATCGCGTCGCTTCACCTGCTCCAGTCCGGAGTTGGCGTCGCCCATCAGCAGCGGCAGCTCGGGGTTGGTGGGATCGACTTCCTCGACAAGTTTCAGATAAACGATGGCGTCTTCATAACGGCGGGAGTTGATCTCATTGCGCGCAGAATCCAGCAACTGTTTGGCCTGCGCGTGGCGCTCAGCCTGCTCGGCTTCTTTGCTGAGAATGTTGCTCAAGGCTACGATTCGCGGATTGGTTTTATCGACACTGAGAGCCTTTTCCGCGGCGGCGATGGCCTGCTTGAAATCGCCCTTGCGGCGCGCTGTCTCCGCCTGATTCAAAAATTCATTGATCTTGTCCTGCTTTTGCTTCTCCTGGCGAGCTTTCTCGCGCAGCTTCACCAGCTCGGGATGGGCGGCGTCGAGTTCCAGGCCGCTCTCAAGCACGGAAAGGCCCTGATCGAAGCGGTTGTGGCTGATGGCGTCCTCGGCCTGCTGGCAAATCTGCTGGATGCGCTCATCCTTTTGCCGCTGATTCAGATGACGCTGTATCTCAGTGAGCATGGACTTGGCCTGCGCATGTTTGTTGTCGATCTTCAGCAACTGATGCAGCACGGCGCGGGCTCTGGTGTGTTCGCCGGTTTGGATCAGACGCTGCGCCTCAGGCAGCATCTCCTTGACCTGCTCCTGGCGCAGTTCGGCAATCACAGCGGCCAGGTCGGCGGCCATCTCCTCCGCAGTCGGATAACGATCGTCGAGCGACTTGGCCAGCGCGCGATCCAAAATGGGGTCAAGCGATGCGGAAAGATCCTGCCGGACTGTGCTCAGCGCCGGAAACGGCTCGTTCATGATCTTCTGCATCAGCACATTGTCGGCGCCGCTGAAGGGTAGCTGGCCTGCGATCACCTGATAAAGAACGACGCCGGCGGCAAAGATATCCGAGCGTCCATCGACCGGCTCATTGCGCAGCCGCTCGGGAGCCATGTAGGGCACGGTGCCGATGAGATGGCCGGTGCGCGTGAGGCTCATATCCTGCTCGCGCTTTTCCAGGCGGGCAATGCCAAAGTCGAGCAGCTTGGCCGAGCCATCGGGCTGCACAAAGATGTTGGCCGGTTTTACATCGCGGTGGATGACGTTGTTGCGATGAGCGTAGCCAAGGGCCGCGCAGACTTCCTGAAGAATGCCGAGCCTGTCAGCGAGCGAGAGCTGCGAACCGGCGCGAATCAGCTTGTCGAGCGGTTCGCCCTGCACGCACTCCATCACAATGTAAGGGGTTCCGTTGTCGTCGCCAAGGTCGTAGACGGTGACGATATTCGGATGATTCAGGCGTCCGGTGCGCCGGCCTTCCTCATAGAAGCGCGCCAGCATATTGGCGTCGCCCATGAAGCCCTGGGTGAGGGTTTTAATGGCCACTTCGCGGCCAATCTGCTTATCGATGCCGCGATAGACGACGCCCATGCCGCCGCGCCCCAGCACGTCGATAATCTCGTACTTTCCGATGCGGGTTATCTCCCCGCCCTGCTTGTTCCCAGCCGAATCCACTTTCCGGTCCCGCCTCTCGCCTGCCCCCAACCGCCCCGCGCCCCCGCGCGATCAAGCCAGTCCAGTCCGGTACATCCCGCCGCCGGTTTCCTTATGGCGCATCGACCGATTCCGGCAGCATATTGAAGTTTTCTATCAGGAATTGCCTGGCATGTACGTATTCCACCGATTTGTCATCCCGCGACAGATTCAGAAAGCGGAGATACGCTTCGCCGGCGCCATCGAGATCGCTCTCTTTTTCGCGTCCGCTGGCCTTCTCATAAATCTTGCCGGGCAGCGCCTCCACCTTCTTGCGCACGGCGGTTATCAGCTCTTCGCGCGCGGAGTTCTCCAGAGCGGTCATGAACTCGGCAGGGTCCGTGACCGTGCCGCTGCTCTGAATCCCCATCGTATCTTCCGGCTTTACATCTTCCAGCAGGGTGTCGGTCTTGTGCTCCTCGCGGCTGATGGGAATAAGATCTGTGCGGGGCTCACTGAGCGCATCGCCGATGCGGAATTGCAAGCGGATGACGCCTGCGATATTGATGACCTTCTTGTGGTAGGTATAAGACCGGACAATGTCCTTGGTGATGGTCTTGGACGTGGAATCCAGCAGCACGTGAGCGTCTTCAACCTTTTTTTCCGCTGCGTCGACGGCCGACTTCGCCTGCTTGATCTGACCGGACTTGCCGCGCGCCTGCGCGCCTTCCAGATCGGCCTGAGCGGTCTTCAACTCATCCTCCGCGCTCTCGTAAGTCCGGTTGGCCTTGTTCCAGATATCGCTGGGCACCTGCTCTTCTCCAGCGCGATACTCGGACTGCGCGGGCTCAAGCGTGGGAATGACCGAGAGATGATGGTCCAGCACATCGCCGTCCAGTTCAAAGTCGGGCTCGACGGCCGTTGCTTCTCCGGTGCGAACCACTTTGACCGGCACGCCCGAGCTTTCCAGGCCGGTAATGATGGCATTTTCCAACTGTCCGGCGACGCCCTGGCTGTCTCGCTGCGAAGTCTGGTCGCGGAATTGAACGCGAATCGAAAGTTTGGAGCGCATGGCGTGAGCCGGCGAGGCGGCGACAATGGCATCGCGCACCGCATCCAGGTTGGAAGCCTTGTACTGGCGGGCCTCTTGCAGGTAATTCCAGCCGATCTCCGTGCCGCTGCCGCCCGGCTTTTCCAGATAATGTTTGGCTTGATCCAGAAGATAAGTGCTCAACTCGTCGCCATCGAGGTCCATCTTGTCTTTATAGGTGTCGTTCTCGCTAAGTTTGTAGGCGTTCTGCAGATAGATGTAGGCCTTTACGATTCCCACTTCGTCGGCCAGTCCGCGAATCGGGCTATGCGCTTGATGCAGGGCCTTGGCTTCAAGCGCCGCGCTCAGCACATAAGCCGGCTCCAGAGTTTTCATCTCATCGCCGACAAGCGACTGCTGCGCGTCTGGCAGGTTGGAGAGAACTTCATAGGCGCGGATTGTGTTGTGCTGGGTTTGGAAGTCCTTGCTGGCCGCCAGCGCTTTTTCCGCCGCTGTCTTGTTCTGAGCGATCACCAACTGCTTCTGCGCGTTCTTTTCCGAGTCGCGAGCCTCTGCCGTATCTTTGATGCTGACGGCGCGGTCGAACTCCTTGATGGCGCCGGCCCAGTCCTCACTCTGCTCAAACTTGTTGCCCTGTTGCAGGTGGAAGCCATAAGCGGCATCCACAATCACCGCAACGCGCGCCTCTTCGTCGGCAAATGCGCGGTAGGGAACGATAAATGCGTATCCCTGATCGAACTGCTTCACATCCACGGCGGAGTTGGCCGATTGCAGCGCGCCCTCAAAGGAATTGACCTCCTTGAGCGTCTCGCTGGTGAGCGCCTGGCCTTGCGGCAGAAAGGAATCGATGCCTGAGACCGTGTCGCTGAAGTTATGCGCATTCTGCAAGTGAATATAGCCGGCCGCGCGCGCCGCCAATGCCGCGCGATAGGCGTCGAGTTCCGCGCTGCCGAGAGCCGCCACCGATGCGAGCCGGTTGCGCACCTCGCCTTCTATCTTCCTGGTTGAAGGCTGCTCTGGCGCCAAGGCATGCGCCTGGTCGGCTTTGGTTTTGGCCGTCTTCAACTGGGAGTATAACGGCGATGCGGCCGCTACAGACTTGTCATAAGCCGCGATCGCGGCCTCGCCGGCATCGGAAAAGAGCACGGCCAGGGAACGCTTGGCGTCAGTGGCGCGCGCTGACGACGCATTCCGGGAAAGATACGCCTGCCAGCCCTCGATATCGTTGGCCCGTTGCGCGCGCAGAAACTCGGCCAGCTCGATATTCGGAGCGGCGACGAAGACCAGCTTCACGCCCTTGCGAATGGGCGGTGCCGCCATCGGAGTCGCGCTGCCGCTAGTGGCAATCGGAGTTCCGTGCAGAAAAGCCTGATCGGCCAGCGAGGAGAGCGAATAGGCGCCGCCGTGCTCGAATTTGGCGTTGGCCGGCACCACGCAGACGGTCTGACCCGATGGAGACGTGTAGTGCATTGCGCCGTCCGGCCCGCGATCCAGCATCCCGCCCGGGACCAGCAGAACCTTGCCCATCTTGCCGTAAGCGGATTTGTCGATCCCGGCGGTTTCAAACGGCCCGCAATCGCGCATCTCAGCCTTGCTGTTGATCAGCACGTCTGTCAACTGCACGTAGGCCGCGCCTGACGGGCCGTCGTAGAGTTCAATGGCTGTGAGCGAAGGCTCTTTGGCAGAGGCCGCGGGCGCAAGCCAGCTCATGCTGAGCCCAGCCATCGCCAGAACCACCATCGTAGAACGCCGGGGAGAAACTAACCTGTGAAGCATCGAGTGCAGAGACGAGCGCGTTGTCATGATTTCCCCAGTGAGCCGGCTGGGCGAGCCAACTGCGCCCCCCTATAGCTTCGGCTGGCATTGCATTCATCCGTAAGCAAACGACCGCAAATCTCTGTTTGGCGTCGCCAGGGGAGGGAGCCTAGAACCAGCGCGAAACAAATTTTACGCCCGCTCACGTTTTCTGCTACGCTAACACTTCCCCCCGAAGGTTGCAATTTTTTTCGGCATTACCTAGGTGGAGACTGTTAAAGTGGCCTTACAAGCAAAGATGGCCGCGTCGACGCACTCTCGAAAGCCTGAAAAGGCGGCGAAGCCGGGCTCTCCTCGGAGCCAGGGAGAATCCGCCACTACCGCTTCCACGGTTTTCTCTGAGGCACTGCTCTCGCTGCGTCTCTGGAATGGCGGCTCCAACGCCGGCCAGCCAGCCGCTTCCCCGTGGGAGAGCGATGCCCCGGCCGTCTGCCTGGCGCTGGACTTGATCTCCGCCTCGGAAGGCCTTCCGGTGGCGCGAGATGGCGAAGTTCTGGTTGCATCCTTCCCAACATTCCAAGCCGCTATTCTGGCCGCGAGGCGCTTGCAGTGGGCCGCACAGGGATTTGCTGAAGGCGGAGAGCCGCACCAAGGCCCGTTGGCGGCGTTGATTCATGCTCCCAAGGACGATCCCAGCCAGTCCGTGGGCGAAGCTGTTCATTTACTGCAACAGGCCGCACCGGAACAGATCCTGCTGAGCAAGGATGCCTGCCGCCTCTTTGACAATCTGCCCGGCTTCCCCTTGCAGCCCGCCTCCGGGGACGGTTTGCGTGAGCTGCTATGGCGCGCCCCGCAGAACCAATCGACCCGCGCCCACGACGAAGAGATTCTGGCCCGGCTGGTGGAAGAGCAAGGTCCGCAAGTCGAGCCTGACCCTGCGCCAGTGCAGGCCGCCGTGGTCGAGGAGGATTTCTCCGCCGCCGCGGCAACTCGAAACACCGGGCGCTTCAGGGCTGAAGAACCCCTCGACGGCTCGCAAAGCTCACGCAAGGTAATAGTCGGCCTGGCTGCGGCGGCGGTAGTCGTTGCGGCGGCGGGCATCTTTTACTTTGCGCACGGCAAATCCACTGCCGCGCCCGATCAGAACCAGACGCAAAGCGCGCCCGCTGCCGCGGGAAGCACGCCCGCCGCGCCAGAAAGCCAGCCAGATTCGACAGTACCGGCGCATCCCGCCGCAGTTAAACCCGCCGAAGCCGAACCAGCCTCCAAGACATCCAAGAACGGCCAGAAGGGCGCAAACAAGCCCGCCCAGCAAACCGCCTCCGATACTCCGCGCGAAGAGAAGGTTGCGCCGCCCGCCAAGTCACAGTCCGATACCCCGCGCGGACGGTGCGATCTGGACCCCAGTCAATTCGGTGGGCAGATCGATCAGGCCTGGAAGAAGCTTGGCCGAGGCA
The DNA here is from genome assembly GCA_050014335.1 of Occallatibacter sp. Classification (GTDB taxonomy): domain Bacteria; phylum Acidobacteriota; class Terriglobia; order Terriglobales; family Acidobacteriaceae; genus Telmatobacter. The sequence goes on from JBEKDN010000003.1 coordinate 37,107, forward strand.
AGTACGCCGACGCGCAGCGCGAGTTTGGAGCCGTGCTGGCCTGCGACCCCGGTAACGGCCGCGCCAAGGAAGGCCTGGAGCGCGCAAGAATGGCCGCCCGCGAAGCCGACGGAAGCCCCGAGAATTAGAGTACGGCTCAGTGCAGCCAGCGCAGGCCGAGCGAGCGCTTCGGGGAGACTGGCAGGACAATGAAACCCTCGCGCCAGTGACCTTCTTCGCGCCGTGGCGGATTGCCGACGATGCGCGCGCCAGCCGTGTTGCGTTCCTCCAAAGCCAGACCGGGCAAACCGCCGACAATGGCCTGCAATTGATCGTGATTCGGCGGGCGATTCACGGTCATCGGAATCAGAGCCCGCAGCGCGCCGAATGCTTCTGCCAGGTCACTGATGCGTGCCCGGCGCTTGGACGGAAGCGGCTTGATGCCAAGCGACTTCCAGGCCGCAAAGGGGTAGCTCTCCACCAATACGCGCTCCTGATTCTGGTCTTGCGGGTTGCCGGGCTGATCGCGCGTGGCAAGCCTGCGCCAGCCGCGCCGGCAGAGGGCTTCGTAAACATCCAGGCAGAACTCGGCAAATGGCCGGTAGGTGGAAGGCTTTACCATGCCGGGCAAACCGGTCTTGGCGGCTGTGTTCAACTGCCGCTCGCTGACGCGGGAGTGTATCAGGCCATTCGAGTCTGACTTCCATGCCTGGGGACCGTCCAGCATCATGGTGCGGATGCCGCGCGCGGCGCAGAGGTGATTCAGCCGGCCGGCCAGAATCTCAGCCTCAACCAAGCCAGGATCGCTCCAGGGGATGATTTCGCAGGCGATGGGGCCTTGGGGCAAGTCGGATCCCGAAGCGAAGAGAGGTTTCAAGGGAAAACCCGGGCCAGCCGCCACGAGGAGCTGGTTCAAGGAGAGCGCCGGAAGCGCCCGCTCCAGCACAACGATGCCAAGATCGGACCAGCGGCGGGTTGCAAGATCAACAGAGAGGACGGCCATCGTCCTGACACTATTCCCTGACGCTGATGGCGGCAATGGACGAACGCGGGAACTCGACCGTCGCTGGCCGCAATTGAAACTGTGCGCCGAAACGGGACAGAAGCTGGACATGCGCGACGGTGGACGTCTTATCGCAGTGGACGCGCAGTCTGTTGTATACTGGTTGAAGCCTTAAGAGGGCAGGGAGAATCCTGTCTCAAGGGCCCCGCGGAGAGGCTATACTCTCCGTCCAAAACGAGAAAAAAATGCCCAAGTTGAAAACACATACGGGCGCGAAGAAGCGCTTCAGCAAGACTGGCACCGGCAAGATCAAGCGGGGCCAGACGAAGACGCGGCACATCCTTACTTCAAAATCGCCAAAAGTGAAGCGCAAGCTGGGCCGTACCCTGCTGGTTTCAGACGGCGACTACAAGAAGGTAGCGCGCATGATTCCTTACGCCTGAGCACCTGCGGTGGAGCGAACCCTTGGATTGGATTCGCGCCACTGCTGCTGAAGGGCCGAGACAAAACTTGGCCCCCGCCGGAAGCGAAACGCGTTTGCCGCCGGCGAGAGATTCAGGCTTGATTGAGCGAGTGAAGAGGTTACAGCCCACTTTGGGCCTCCTGCCTCCAGCCGCACCACAGAACGCAAAATGGAGAGAACCCTATGCCCCGCGTAAAACGCAGTACCAAGCGGAGTGACCGCCGCAAGAAAATTCTTGAAAGAGCAAGCGGCTACTTCCTTACAAAATCCAAACTTTATCAGGCAGCCCAGGAAGCCGTTGAGCGCGGCCTGAAGTTTGCCTACACCGGCCGCAAGCAGAAGAAGCGCCAGTTCCGCTCGTTGTGGATTGTGCGTATTTCAGCCGCCTGCAAGCTGAACAACTTCAGCTACTCGCAACTGATCAACGGCCTCAAGAAGGCCGGCGTCGAGTTGGATCGCAAGATTCTGGCCGACATTGCCGTCAAGGACGCAGCGGGCTTTACCGCGCTGATCGATCAGGCCAGAGAGGCGCTGACGGTCACCAATACTTTGAAGAAGATCACAGCCTAGCAACGGAGTCTTTAGGCACAGAATCAGCATTGATCGCCTATTATCCGAATTTGTCCGAAACCGCGCGCCTGCGTGGTTTCGGATTGACAGGTTGTACCCCAAAACGGTAAACAGGTTCCAATATGTTCTTTGGGTTTGAATCGAAGCTCAACTTCAAACGTCTATTCCGATAGCGAGGGAATTAGGATGAATTCCGCGATGCTCGATTACGACGATTTCGATCTTGAGATGGCCTGCAAGACAGGTCTTCCATTGGAAGATGCCGTTCGCGAAGCCACGGAAATGCGCGGAAATGACCCCAAGAAGTTTGTTCGGGTCAGGCATGTTGGCCGTGGAGAATACGCAGCAGTGCCAATCTCCGCGGAGGAAGTCTACGCGGAGTGGGCGGGCCGGATGCAGCAGCGCCTCATGAGGCTTTATCACCGGGTTTCAAAATGACAACGGAAAGGGTGCCAAACGAGAAAGAAGGAGAGCTTCTCTCCGGTATTGACGCTGTGGCATCGACGGAGAAGAAATCCCCTTCGCAGACACCTGAATTGGCTACGCCGGCGTTTGAACAACAGATCAGTACTTTCATGGCGCAATTCCGTTCGGGTCCCGATCCAGCGGTTGCCACAATCCTTGCAGAGACTGAGCGGCATTCGGAAGACAATAATCTTGCGGGTTATCGGGCAACGCTCGAACAACGTGATCGCGATAGTCAGCGCAATCATGAATTTCGTTTGGAGCAACTCAAGCACAGCGCGCATGAGAAGAAGGTTGTGCTCTACTGCTCGGTTGCGGCTTTGGTAATCGGTGGCACACTCAGCGTTACCGGGAACTCTCAATTCGGCAATCCCATCATGACCGCGGCTCTTACACTGCTCATCACTCTCATTTCTGGAAAACTCAAGATCGGGGAATGAAGGAAAATATAGCAGTTTTCGATAAGAAATCGAACGGCCCGGAGTTCACTGGATTCCGGGCCGTTCCGCGTTTGGAATATAGATGGTTTATCCTTTTTGAATACGCATATGAATGACGAGATTCCGAATTTAACTGCATTTGATGAGGCTGCGCTCGACGGGGCATTTGCCCTGCTGGAGCAGCAGGCGCGCGCGGCCGCCGCAGCCCTAAGCGATGAGGCGGCTGTGGAGGCCTTCAAGCTGCAATGGCTGGGACGCAAGCAGGGACGGCTCAACGAGGTCTCTGGCCGCTGGTTGAAGGCCGCGCCAGCCGAGGCCAAAAAGGCGCTCGGCATGCGCTTCAACGCGCTCAAGGCTGTGGTGGAGGGGTTGCTGGACGCGGCTCTGGGGGCCGGGCCAACCGATGCCGCTCTGAAGGCCGAGGCCATCGACATCACGCTGCCAGGAACAAGGCGGCTGGGCGGCGCGGAGCATCCGATTACGCGCACTCTCAACGAAATAGTCGGCGTCTTTGCGGCGCTGGGTTACTCGGTGGGCGTGGGGCCGGAGGTCGAGACCGACTACTACAACTTTGAGAGCATGAACTTTCCGCCGGGGCATCCGGCGCGCGACACGCAAGACACGCTGGTCGTCGCCGGGCAGGAGCGCCGCCCGCAGCGCGACCGCCTGCTGCTGCGCACACATACTTCTCCGGTGCAGATGCGGACGATGGAGTCGCAGCCGCCACCGGTGAGGATTGTGATTCCCGGCAAGGTGCACCGCAACGACGCGGCCGACGCAACGCACTCGCCGATCTTTCATCAAGTCGAGGGCCTGTGCGTAGACACCAACATCACTTTCAGCGACCTGAAGGGAACGCTCGACCATGCGATGAAAGCGCTCTTTGGCTCGGCTGTAAAGACGCGCTTCTTTCCGTCGTTCTTTCCCTTCACGGAACCGAGCGCGGACGTGCAGATCAGTTGCATTTTTTGCGGTGGCAAGGGCTGCCGCAAATGCAAAAATTCAGGCTGGATTGAACTGCTGGGCTGCGGCATGGTGGACCCTGCGGTCTTCGCCTTCGCCGCGGAAAAGCAGCCGGCCTATGACTCGAAAAAGATCTCCGGATTCGCATTCGGAATGGGCGTGGAGCGCATTGCGATGATGAAGTACGGCATCAGCGAGATTGGATCGCTGTTTGCTGGGGACATGAGATTTTTGGGGCAGTTTGCGTGAAGTGGCCAGGGATTGATAGAAGGCAGCGAGTTAGCATGCGCTGCGCGCAAATTTGCGGGCTAGCAAGTTAGCGGCAGCGCAAAAAGGAAGATGGCTATGCCCAGAACCAGATATTTCCGAGATCTAATTGTTTGGCAGAAAGCGATGGAGTTGGCTCGACTGGTCTATCTACATACCGAAGAGTTTCCCAAATCCGAGACTTTTGGTTTGCGGATGCAGATGCGCCGGTCTGCCGTTTCGGTTGCGAGCAATATAGCCGATGGTCACGGAAGATTGACGGATGCGGAGTTGCAGAGGTCACTCGGTGCTGCGCGCGGAGCCTTATATGAGTTCGAGACGCAGAACGATTTGGCATGCAATTTGAGTTTTATTGACAAGGATTCCTCCCAGCAACTGCTCGATATGGCAACGGAGACAGCCAAGCTGATCAACGGCTTGCTGGGATCGTTGCATCCCTGACAGAGATGCGATAAAACCCGCTAGCTCGCTAACTTGCTTTGTCCGCAAAGCGCACTCTAACTCGCTAAAGGTAACCCAAATGAAAATTCTTACAAAATGGCTGAGATACTACCTTCCGGAATTGCAAGTCGATGACGCCAAGCTCGCAGAAGATCTCACCTTGCGCGGCATTGCTGTCGAAGGCATCTACGATCTTGGCGCCGGCAACGGCTCACTTTACGAGATGGACATCACCACCAACCGCGTCGACGCGATGAACCACTACGGCGTGGCGCGCGAGGCGGCGGCGATCTATGGCGTCGAACTTAAGCCGCTCAGTTTCCCATTACCAGATCCGCAGCCTGCATCCCAGCCCTTTTCCGTCAGGATCGAAGCCGAAGACGTCTGTGGCCGCTTCACAGCGCGAGTGCTGCGCGGCGTTAATATCGCCAGCTCGAAGGATTGGTTTGCCGGCGCTGAAGTCGCCACTTACTTTGGCTTGCTTGAGCAGAAGCAGATATCCAATGCCGTCGATGCGACAAACTTTGCCTGGCTCGCCATGGGCCAGCCGACGCACGTCTTCGACCTCGACAAAATCGAAGGCGGCATCGTCGTGCGCCGCGCCAGGAAGGGCGAGCGCGTCAAGACTCTTGACGGCGTGGAGCGCGCACTCGATCCCGAAGACTTGATCATTGCCGACCATGTAAAACCTCTGGGTCTGGCTGGCGTCATGGGCGGCTGGGATTCGATGATTACCGCGGAGACGAAGAATGTGCTCGTCGAAGCAGCCTGGTTCGATCCGGTTGCGGTGCGGCGAACGGCGCGGCGGCATGGGCTGCACACTGACGCCAGCCATCGCTTTGAGCGCGGCGCCGACTTCAATGCCGCGCCCGTGGCTTCGGCGCTGGTTAGCGCGATTCTGCTGGCAAGCGGCGGCTGGATTGAAGGCGATTTGGTGGATGTTCGTGTGCCCGCTCTTGAGGCGCGCACAGCCAATCGCAAGCCGGTTGAGCTTGCTCTCTGCGAGGTGCGACGAATCCTGGGCGCGACCGTCGACGCGGATGGCATCACCGCGGCAACGGTCGAAAACGTGCTGACAGCCTTGGGATGCGGGTTAGCGAAGAAAGCAGGGTCGGCAGCGGACGATGCGGCATGGCAAGTCACGCTGCCCAGTTGGCGTCTCGACATGGATCGCGAGATCGATCTGATTGAAGAGGTTGCGCGCGTCTACGGCTACAACCGGTTCGCCAATACGCTGCCTGCTTTTGGCGAAGGAGTACGCGCGCTGCCGTGGGCGGAAAAAGAATCCGAGGTGAGGCGGACGCTGCTCTCAGCCGGCTTCCATGAGGCGATTGGCAGCACCTTCTGCTCGGCTGCCGAAGCCGCGCTGACCGCGCCGCAACCTGGTCTGGTCGTTCCGCTGGGCAATCCGCTCAGTGAAGAGGCGGGCGTCCTGCGGCCTTCGCTGGTGCCGGGAATGCTGGCGATGATCGCCGGGAATCTGCATCGCGATGTGAGCGACGTGCGGCTCTTTGAGCTGGGTACTGTCTTCTCTGGAACAACGGAAAAGGTTGAGGAGCGGCCATCGCTTGCCTTCGGCGCGGTGGGCAGCTTGCCCGAACAGAGTCCGCTGCATCCGACCCGGATGATAGATTTTCACGACTTGAAAGGCGTGGTGGAGCAGGTGCTGGCGCGCTTTGAGTCGCGGTCCGTTTACTTTGACCGCTTCGACGCCGAGGCCGGCATCACGCCTCAGTGGCTGCATCCCTATCGCTCCGCGCGCGTGGTGGCGGACGGCGCCACGGTGGGCTGGCTGGGACAATTGCACCCGCGCGAGGCAGCCGCGCGCAAGCTGAAAGAGCCCGTGTTATTGGGTGAAATCTCTCTTGACCGGCTCTACAAACTCGCTTTGCGCAAGCCTGTTGCCAGAGACATCTCACGCTTCCAGCCCGTGCGCCGCGATTTTTCCCTGGTGCTGGACGAAAGCGTTGCCTGGGAGAAGATCGATCAAGCCGTGGACGATTTGCGGATTCCCGAGTTGGTGGAATGGCGGGTTCGCGAGGTCTTCCGCGACAAAAAACTGGGCGCGGGCGAGTACTCGTTACTGATGGGCGCGACATTTCAGGCAGCGGACCGCACACTGCGCGAGGAGGAGTTGCAGAGCTTCCAGGCGCGCGTTGTGGAAGCTGTTGGCAAAGTAGGGGCGCGGTTGCGGAGTTAAGCAAAAAATCACGCAAGGGCTATCCGATCCGGCGTTATACTTGCTCGATCAAGTTGCATTTTGGGGAGGGTTTGCATGTCGGAATCTTTATGGAAGTCGAGTTTCATGGTCGAGGATCGGCCGGAAGAGCCGGTTGAGGAGAAGTCGGCTGAGCCGGCGGAAGAATCAACTTCTGAATCAGTTTCTGAGGCGACTTCCGAGGCGGCATCGGACGCAAGCGCAGAGGCAAAATCGGAGTCCAGCGACCTGACTTTGAGCATGGATGATTTCACTGCGCTCGAAGACCGGATTCATCGCGCTGTGAATTTGGTGAAGTGGGAGCGGCAGGCCCGCTCGACCGCCGAAGAGCGCGCCGCGACAGCGGAAGCGCAACTGAGAGAACAAGCGCCGCTGGCTGAGAATCTGCAGAAAGAAGTAAGTGCGCTGCGCGGTGAGCGCGAGCAGGTGCGGCAGCGCGTGGAGCGGCTGCTGTCGCAGATGGATGCCCTGGAATTGTGAGGTCCGGCATGGCTCATGATGAATCCGCCAGCTCGAATTCTTATGTGACCGTTGAAATCTACGATCAGACTTATCACCTTTACGGCCAGGACGCGAAGCATATTCGCCGCCTGGCCGAATTGGTGGACGCGCGGATGCGTGCTGTGGCCGCGCACGGGCGCACGGTGGACTCGTTGCGCGTGGCTGTGTTGGCCGCGCTGAATCTGGCCGATGAACTCACGCAAGCAATAGCCGCCCAGGGCGCCGCGGGACAACCAGGTCATGCGCAGTTAGGTCATCCGCAGGCTGGACATGTGCGCGCCGCCAGCCTGCGCGGGCTGCTGGATGAAGTTCTGGAGGACGAGCGCAAGACAGGCTCATAGCCTGCGCGCCGAAATGAGTCAAGCCGTCGAACTCAGTAAACTGCGTTAAAGCTGTGCCTAAATACCTCAATTACTTTCGTTCAGAATCCTCACATTATTAGTAAAGCCAAATCAAACAACCGCCGATGAGAGAGTTGACCTACAGCGAGGAGTCGCCGCGGCTGATCTGTATTGGTCAGGCCGATTCGGGGCAGGTAAAACTGCCTGCCCCGGACGCGGTTGTTTTTTGCATATTTCAGCACTTATTAGAAAGAGGCAGTCATGATCCGTTCGATTCTTGGAATCTTCCTGTTACCGTTGGTTATCTGCTCCACGCTCTTTGCGCAGGTCGAGTTCAAGGACGAGATCTTGCTGGCAAACCGCGCACCTGGTAGTGGCCACGTTGTCCTGCCTCAATCCAGCCTTCGACGCGAGGGGGATGTTGGCCTTCGCTCGCGCACGCAATTCAAGATTCTGGTTCCATCCGGACGCCCCGAGGGCGTGTTGGGATTCAGCGAGGCGGAGTTCACGCCGGAAGCGATCCAGCCCATTAGTGGAATCTACGCGGAAACTCCCGCCTCGCTGGCCTGTCTTTATGGCTTGGTTGCGGCAACCGCCGGCTGCAATCCGGCGAGCCTCACTACGGTCGCCACAGGCGGCTCCAAGGCAATTGCCATTGTTGACGCCTACGACTACCCGACCGCGTTGGTGGACTTGACGGCCTACTCCAAGCAGTTCGGCGTTCCCGCGCCCACCTCCGCGACTTTTACAGTAGCCTATCCGGGCGCAACCAAGCCGGTCCCCGATCCAGATTGTGCCGTGTATAGCGGCTGGAGTTGCTGGGCCTCGGAATCGGCGCTGGATATTGAGATGGCTCATGCCGCGGCGCCCTCGGCGCACATCTACCTGGTTGAAGCGAATTCCAACAGCAACACCGACTTAATGGCGGCGGTGGCCAAGGCGATTGCGCTGGTAAAGGCCGCGGGCGGGGGCGAGGTTTCAATGAGTTGGGGCGGCGACGAATTCCCCACTGAAGCTCAATCGGACTCCGCGTTTACTGGCGCCAATGTAGTGTTTTTTGCTGCCAGCGGCGATGGCGAAGGCACGAGCTATCCCAACGTCTCGCCCAATGTGATTGCAGTTGGCGGCACCACGATCTCGCGCAATCCATCCAACCTGAATTTCCAGGCCGAGCTTGCGTGGGAGGATAGCGGCGGCGGCTTCAGCGCGTATGAGCCCCGTCCGTCTTTCCAGAGCGGCATCTCGGCAATCGTCGGCACACATCGCGGCGTGCCCGATGTGGCTGCGGTAGGAAATCCAAGAACCGGTGTCTGGGTCTACAACAGCTATGACAACGACTACGGCGGCACTCTCTACGCCTGGAGCATCTTCGGGGGCACCAGCGTAGCTACGCCGCTGTGGGCGGGCATCGTCAATCGCGCCGGCCACTTCAGCGCATCGACATTGGCGGAAGAAACACTGATCTACGCAAGCGCAAAAACAGCAGCGGATTTTCGCGATGTCACCGCCGGCTCGTGCGGCTTTTACGAGGGCTGGTCGGCAGTGAGCGGATGGGATCCCTGCTCAGGCAATGGTGCTCCGTTAGGCACGGCCGGTAAATAGATTCTCTTTTAGCAAAAGACGCAAGGGTCTTCTTCGCTTTCAAAGAGAAGAAGGCCTTTGCGTTTATTTTTTGGATTTGCGATTCCCAAAAACGCGGAGAAAAACGTATCACATTGCAACCGCGCCGCGCAAGACTTGTAATTTTTCGCGAAGACCCATAGTATCCGCAATAGAAGCCGGCCTGCAAAGCAGGTGGGTGGTCCAACGCTGGTTGAACCAACATTCATTGAACAGGGGCTCAACTCGACAATCGGTTCTGTGTGCCGTGTCCGCCAGTCCGGAATGCCTAATGAACCGCGGAGAGCTCCACCTTCTTAGGAAGGG
>JBEKDN010000004.1:0-56779 GCA_050014335.1 Occallatibacter sp.
CTGAAGCTCCCATTTGTGCACTTTCGATATGCTCTCAGTCTCAGGGTTTTCTTAGACTTCATTGTCCCGAACTGGCCACTTTCTTGCTCGATCTAGTCATCGGAGGAGGCATATCCCGCGAGAATGAATTGAAGCACACGAGTAAAAGGGGCGCTCTGGATTGGTTGAATTGCCATTGATTCTACTGGGTTTCCAACGGCACTGCAATGCTGAAGGAAGCACTGGGGACTGGCAGGTTTTTCCTATCCGTGAATTCCCTCATGGGCTAAAGCCACGTTGATTTTTCTGGCTTTTAATGTACGGGCTAAAGCCCGTATCCTTCAACCAATCAAGAGGTGTTTTTGGCACGGCTAAACCGTGCCCTTTCAAAACGGAGGCTTCAAGGTTGGGGATTGTTTGGGCGTCAAAGCGCCAATGGACATTTGAAGCTTTTAATGCGATTTCTTTTTGGCCGCGTTTTTGGTTGCGGCGGTTGGCTTGGGCTGGGATTCCGGCCGATGGCTGACGGGGATGGGCGCCTGATCGGGACCTATGCGGCGGGCGCGCGTGTCATCCATTTCATAGGTGATGGTGCGCGGGGCCGTGGGCCGGGTGATGCCGGTATCAGGATCGGTGGTTAAGCTGGGGCCGCTGGCGATTTGAAAGCTGAAGGTGGGCGCGCCGTTGGAGCCTTGGCCATTCGCGCCTTGATTGACGCGCACTGGCAGGTAGCCTTCAATGGGATGAACGCGGAAGGCTGTCTCATAACGGTGATGTTTGATACTCCAGGTATAGACCCTCACCTGGTCGAAGTCGAAAGGCAGGCCGGAGCTGGGCGGTGCAAGGATGGTGACGTATTGAGGAACCATGTGGTCGGGCGTTGCGGCATCGGGGTCTGAGATTTTGTTGAAGATGTATGCGCCGACGTAGCGCTGTCCCTCAGCATAGGAGGCGATCTCGTCGGGCACATCGACATCGAGGCGCGAGGCGAGCAGCCACCCGGCGCGGCCCTGGGTGTCACGCACCAGCCACCAGTCTTCAAGCGGCGGTGGTGGTGGCGGCAGGGCGGGATTTGCCGGTGTGACCACCGTAGGCGTTGCCGCGGGTTTGGCGGGAGCTTTGTCTGGAGCCTTGGCCGGGGATGTGGCCTGCGGATTGGCGGAAGATTGGGTTGCCGGGGGGGCTGTGTTTTTTTTCTGCTGGGCTTGAGCTTGGCCCGAAGTGGAACCTGAACTGGAACCGGGGGCAGTTCTGGCGATGGTGGCGCGCTGGAGCAGTTGCACCTTTGCGTTGGCTGCGAGGAGGTAGAATCGCTCGGTTTCACGGCCGGGCGTCAGATGCAGGTAGACGTCGTCGCGTAAGACGCCGGTGGCTACGACTGGATCCTGGCTGTGATGGGGTCCAAGCTGGTCAAATGCATGGAAGGTCTGCGCGTCAATGACGGCGCGCTCTTCAATCCAGCCGATCTCGTTCTTCTGGGTTTTGACCTTGAGGAAGCGGCGGCCGTGTTCGAGAACCTCGAGGGGCTGGCCGTTGACGACCTCTGCGACTCGGTTGCTGACTGCCGCGACGCGGTCATGCAGATACATCTGCCGTGCCGAAACGTAGACCGTATCGTAATGCTCGTGATGGAAGCGGTTGCAACCGGAGAGCGCAATGAGCAAACAGGCGAAGAGCAGGGCGGAAGCGCGGAAACGCCTTGCTGGAGCGACAAATGAGATGGGGATTTGCGTGAGCACAGCCTGGCTCGTACCCCTAGAGAATACCACCTGCCACCTTCCACCTGCGGTGGGGCTAGTCGCCACCTGCGGTGGGGCCAGTCGCCACCTGCGGTGGGGCTAGTCGCTCGCTGCTCGCTCGCAGTAGATTCGTGGTCTCTCGTCCTTGCGCCAGGAAAAAGCGCAAGGAGCACGGTACCCTCACTTTGGCGGAAGCTTGGGGCTACGGTTCCACATGACCGACTATTGAATGAGGCGGTTTGAAAGTAAAACAGCACGTTAGCCACCGCTTCGCGGGGATGGCGAGTTAGCGTGTTGGCGGCGGTTTGTTGCAGACGCAAAAAGCAGTGGCCGTCGAACTGCTTCCGATGGAAGATATCTGTGTTGCGATTAGGATTTCTTACCTTTGTGCCGCCTTGGCTTGCTGAATCAAAGCCGGCAACACTTGGCTGAATTCGCCGCTGGCCGCGTCACCAAAGGCAAAATAGAGCTTCTGGTATTGGCGGTATAGCACTTCATAGACTTTCCGTGCCTCTGGCTGTGGCTGGTAAACGGTATGCGGCGGGCAGATTTTCTTCTGCGCTTCCGCGATGGTTTTGAAAGCGCCCGCTGCCAGCAAGGCGAAGACCGCGGAACCGACGCCGGTGACTTTGCTGGCGGGAACGAGCACCGGCCTGCCCAGAACATTTGCGTAGACCTGATTGAGCACGGAGTTGCTTTGTGGAATGCCGCCGCCGTTGATGACGCGCTCCGTGGGCGCGCCGTACTGGCTCATGCGGTCAAGAATAACGCGGGTATGAAATGCCGTGCCTTCGATGGCGGCGAAAAGTTCGTCCTGCGCTGTGTGTTGCAACTTCCAGCCCAGAGTGATGCCGCCCAGATTAGGATTCACCAAGACTGTGCGGTCGCCGTTATCCCAGCTTAGGCGTAGCAGGCCGGTCTGGCCGGCGCGGTAGGCTTCAAGGCCGCGGCTGAGTTCGGCAACGGTGGTGTTGGCGCGGCGCGCGATGGCGCTGAAGATATCGCCGGTCGCTGAGAGGCCGGCTTCGACGCCGGTGTAGCCGGGGTGCACACTGCCCTCAACGACGCCGCAGAGGCCGGGAATCAGCTTGACGTGCTTGGCGTAGGCGATGATGCAGGTGGAGGTGCCGACGACGTTGACCACGTCGCCCGCGCGCGCGCCTGCGCCGATGGCGTCCCAGTGCGCGTCAAATGCGCCGACGGGGATGGGAATGCCGGCGCGCAGGCCGAGCCGCTCAGCCCAGACGGGCGCGAGCCAACCGGCAATCTTGTCGGAGGTAGCGCATTCGCCGTCGAGCCGGGCGCGGATGCCGGTCAGTAACGGGTCGATACTGGAGAGGAAATCTTCAGGCGGCAGCCCGCCCAGCGAGGCGTTCCAGAGCCATTTATGGCCCATGGCGCAGACGCTGCGCTTGACGCGCTCTGGCTTTTGGATGCCGCAGAGCGTGGCGGCGATCATGTCGCAATGTTCAAAGGCGCTGGCGAAGTTTTTGCGCTTTTCAGCATTATGGCGCAGCCAGTGGAGCAGCTTAGCCCAGCCCCACTCAGAGGAGTAGACGCCACCGCACCAATCGATGGCTGGAAGTTGCCAGCGGCGCGCGGCCTGGGTGATCTCGGCTGCCTCGGCGGCGGCGCGGTGGTCGCACCAGAGGTAGTAGTCGTCGAGGGGAGACATGTCGGCGGCGACGGGAATGACGCTGGAGCCGGTGGTATCGAGCGCAATGGCCTCGATCTGGTGGCCGTGAATGTCGGCTTCTATGATGGCGCGGCGGGTGGCGGATTCGAGAGCGAGCAGGTGGTCGCTGTGGGATTGCGTGGCGAATTCGGGATCTTCGCGCTTGCGGTGCAGAGGGTACTCGGCGAGGGCGGAGGCGATGAGCCCGCGCTCGCTATCGACGAGCGAGACGCGCACGCTCAAGGTGCCGAAATCGACTCCCGCGACAATAGCCATGGGTTATTCCAGCACCGTTGAATCAGACGGCGCATCGGCCTGTCCGTACGTGGCGGCGCTGCCGTGCTTGCGGAGAAAATGCTTATCGTGCAAGGGGGTCTGCAGCGGCTTGGCTTGCGGGTTGAGCGCCAGGGTCTGGCAGGCCATGCGCGCGACAAATTCGAGAATCGCCGCGTTGTGGGCGGCTTCAGCGGCGTTGGCTCCCCAGCAGAAGGGGCCGTGGCCGGCGACGAGCGCGGCGGGAATCGTCTCGGGATCGAGTGTGTAAAAGCGCTGCACGATGGCTACGCCGGTCTCGCGCTCGTAGTCGCCGGCAATCTGCTGCTCGCTGAGTTCGGCGGTGACGGGAATAGGCCCGTGAAAGGAGTCGGCGTGGGTGGTGCCGAAGCAGGGAATCTCGCGCTTGGCCTGCGCCCAGGCGGTGGCGCACTCGGAGTGGGTGTGAGCCACGGCGCCGATTTGCTGGAAGTGCGTCAGCTTGTCATAGGCCACGCCGCTTGGCTTGATGGCTACCAGGCCCTGCGCGCGGTCAATGGCGCTGAGATTGCCGAAGGTGTAAAGCACCAAGCCGCGGCGAACCAGTTCCAGGTTCGCATCGAGCACTTCTTCGCGCAAGGATTGCAAGAGCATTTTGGGTCGTTCTCCGTACAGATCGAACCGGCTATGAATTGTAGCCAGCGTCGCCGAGGTGTGAATTCGGCGACGTTGGCGGGTTTGTTACGGCGCCGCTACGATGGCCATGGAAGGAGCCGCGCTAGTGGATGTGAACTGTGAGGCCAGTTGACCGCCGGTACCGATGGTGTAGGCATCGAAGGATGGATTACTTGAGGAATTGACTTCAAAGACCCAAGCAGCAGTCGAATCTTCTGCTAGTCCCTGCGGTTGATCTCCAGTTGCAACGGTAGTGCCCGACGATATTCCGCTTGCGGATACCGCGAATCCCGTGACGTTGCCCGCGCTGCCAGCCCCGTTGCCATTGGCGACGTAGACATAATGCCCTGAGGCGAGAGGCAGGATGAAGTTGGGCGCAACTCCGCCGCTCGATGACGGATTGCTGGCATTGAGTTCTGTCAGGCCGCCTGTACTGCTGATTTTGAAGACACGCAAGCCGCCGGAACTGGCTGTGGTGCCCGTCTCGCCAATATAGAGGAAGCGGCTCAGCGGATCGGTGGCGACCGAGAGCGCCGCAGTGCCTGTTGGCTTGAGTGGCGTAATTCCCGGCTGTAACGTCTGCGAGCTGAAGTTGAAGACCTGCGTGCCGATGGAACCGAGGGCAACTGCCACAATCTCAGGGCTGGAAGAGATCGTGATCTGACCTTGTTCAATCGCAGTACTAGCGAGTGGTTGAGTCTGCGTCTGTCGAGTTGTGTCCAGTGCGCCGGCTGAAGTAATTGGATAGGCGTTGAGATTACCAGAACCCGAGGCATCCAGCAGCCATTTGCCGGTTGGATCAACTGCAAGCGCCCGGGCTTGGGTGTCGCTATTGAAGTTGACACCCGCAGCCAGCGCACCGTTGCTTCCTATCGAATAGAGTGTGATGCCGCCGCTGGTCGAAGCCACATAGAGGAAAGATTCGCCGCTGGGGGCGATGGCGACGGCGTTAGCACCGGTGACAGAATATGAACTGTTGGAGATGGTATTCAGTACGCTGGAACTCATGGAATAGCCGGAGATAGATCCGCTGGTTCCGCCGTTCAGAATATAGAAGTTGCCACTCGATGTAGGTGTTGCGGTGCAAGTGGCTGAAGCGGTGCTCGACACTTCAACGCATACGGAGGCGGGGGTTGCCGCTGTGCTGCCCGATATGCCGTTGATCGCGAATTGGTATGCTCCGTCTGGCGAGTTGCTCGGCGGGTTAAAGGTAACGGTGGGGGTCTGCGCGGTGGTGCTGCTGAAGGTCAGTGAAGAGGAAGAGAACGTGCACGTGGGATATTCGGACGAGGTAGCACCCGTGGGTGCGCTGGTCACCGAGCAACTGAGTGTGACTGTGCCGGTAAACGAACTGCCCGGTGTCACGGTAACGGTCACGGCGCTGGAGGTTGCGCCTGGGGCTACGGTGACGCTGGCGGGGCTGGCGGTAACACTGAATCCGGTGGTGGTGGAGGTGTTGGGCGCTTCCCAGAAATCACCGCACCCGGTCAGGAAACAGAGCGCAACCGGCGCTGCCGCAAGCATCCAGCGTGAACCTTTTACAATCCTCATCCCAGCTCCTTTATTTGCCGCCAACCGGCCGCGTCATCTTTTGGGTTCCGCATACAGGGTATCGCCTTGCGGCGCATCTTGTCTTGCCGCCGAGCACACTGACGCAGCCCGATATTCTGGTAGACGCAAAGGAGGCGGGAATCGCTTGAGGGACGCGGCGATGGTGCGGGCTGATAGATTCTTAAGAGAAGCGAGCGTGGACCGGGAGGTCCATGCAACTGAAGCCGGCCAGGAGGCCGGCGCTACAGTTTGAAGCGATTGGAAATTCATCCCCCAAACGAAAGAAATCGAGCCATGTTTCATAGCACTGAAGATCTTCGCATCCAATGGACGAAAGTTGTCCTTCCCCCTGTCTTCCTTGAGGAAGAACGCCCCATCAATGAAGCCGCCTCGGCGACAATCTTCGACGCCCGCAAAGATATCTCCGCGATTCTGGAGGGCAGCGACGGGCGGCTGCTGGTTCTGGCGGGCCCGTGCTCCATCCACGACACCAAGGCCGCGCGCGAGTATGCCCTGTTGCTTAAAGACGCCATTGCCGAGTTCAGCGCCGAGCTGCGCATTGTGATGCGCGTCTACTTCGAGAAGCCGCGGACGACGATTGGCTGGAAGGGGCTGATCAACGATCCGTATCTTGACTCCTCTTACAAGATCAACGACGGCCTGCGGTTGGCGCGGCACCTGCTGATGGACCTGGCCGAGATGGGCGTGCCCACGGGAACCGAATTTCTTGACATGATCTCACCGCAGTATATTGCCGGAATGGTGAGTTGGGGAGCCATTGGCGCGCGCACCACGGAGAGCCAGGTTCACCGGCAACTGGTGAGCGGCATTAGCTGCCCGGTGGGCTTCAAGAATGGGACCAGCGGCAACGTGCAGATCGCCATCGACGCGATTCTCTCTGCCGCGCACTCGCACGCTTTTTTGGGCCACACCAAGCATGGGCAGTCGGCGATTCTGGTGACGAGCGGCAATCCTGAGACGCACATCATTCTGCGCGGCGGCCGGGGCACGGTGAATTACACAGCCGAGAGCGTGGCCGATACCGCGGCGCAGATGGAAAAAGCCGGCCTGCCGCCGCGCATCATGATCGACTTCAGCCACGCCAACAGCAGCAAGGATTACCGCCGGCAGGGCGTGGTCTGCCACGATGTGGCGGGGCAGATTGCGGCGGGCGACAAGCGGATTATGGGCGTGATGATTGAGAGCAATCTGGTGGCTGGCGCGCAGCCGCTGGTGGCGGGGCAGGCGCTGGTTTATGGGCAGAGCATAACGGATGGGTGCATCGATTGGAAGGAAACGCACGGGCTGCTGAAGGAGTTGGCGGAGGCGGTGCGGGCGCGGCGGGGATAGGATAAATTGCTGGGTGAGATTTGTGATGCGCAGTCCTCAGGCAGAGGTCAACTGGCTGAAGATCTCAGGCAGGTTGACGTACAGGGGCGTACCTTTGACCACCAGACGCTCGGCTTCAATCCATTCTGGACCAGAGCACATGCGGCCGGTGCGCATCTTTGGATTGATGATCCAAACCGTCTCGACGCCCATTGCGCGGTAGTCTTTGGCGCGCTCTTCGGTATCGGAGTAGCTGTCGTCGGGAGAGAGGATTTCGATGACCAGCAGCGGCGGATCGGTCAGCACATCGGGCTGCGCTCCGGCGGTGAGCATAACCAAGTCCGGCACGCGGACCCGGCTCTCGGCAACGCGCATCCGCTGTTCGGTGCTGCCAGTGATTCCCCACTGCTTCTCATGCGCACAAAACCATGCGGCCAGCAGCCATTGCAATCGTGCGTGTTCCCACTTGCCAACGTTGCGCTCCCTGATCTCTCCGTCCACATACTCGCAGTCCGGCCTATAGCTGGTGCTGAGGTATTCATTCAACGGGATGTGCAGGGCCGTGGCCATATTACGGAAGATAACAGGACTCTGATAAAGAAATATGCCGGTTTGTGAGGGCATTCCGCCGATGAATAGCTTCTTGACTCCGTGTGCGGAAAATACTACTCCCCATGCCGCTGCCAAAAAGCAGCCGGTGTCACGATGGGATAGCGTTCAGCGAGAGCAAGCAAATCCTTATCCCCTGTGACAAGGTAATCGGCTTGCGCGGTGCGCAGAGTTCCCAGGACTTGTTGATCGGCCTGATCGCGCAGACTGGCATCCACCTCGGCGCCGGGTTCGACGATCTCGGCCAGAAACAGAAAGCTGTCGGCAAGGTCGCGAATTTCCGCGGGCGTCAGCGCAATGCGGCGCAGACGCGGCAGCACACGCACCATCTCATCCAGAATGTAGCGCGAGAGCACGAGATCCAGCCCACCCTGGCGGCAGGCATTCAGAATGCGCCCTGGAAGACTTTCGGGGTATGCCAGTCCGGAGACAAGAACATTGGTGTCCAAGACGACGCGCACTGCCGCCATCAGCGTCGCCGCTGGTTGGCTATGGCCGCATCGATCTCCGCCATGCCCTGGCTGGCCGGCACGTCTGCATAGGCCTCGGCAACCCGGCTGCTTAATTGGTCAAAATGATCGCGCATGTTGCGAATGCGCGCAAAGAGTTCAGCGCCAATAAGAGCGGCAACGGGTTTGCCATCCTTGTTCACAACAATGCTGTCTTTGCGGTATTGCACCTGATTGAGCATCTCTCCCAGGTTTTGACGAAACGCGACCGCACTCACCTCTGTAACCATGGCGACATCCTTTCATCTAAAGCAGTATGACCATTATGACCGATATAGTTCATAGAGTCCAGCCGGCAAACCGAAGAGATTTGAAACGCGCGCAATTCGGTGATGGCGATGGAGCCGCTATGATGGTCCTCAGCACAGGAGCGGCGGGAAGCGGGAATGCAGCCAACGATCTTCATCTCGGCAGGCGAGGCCAGCGGCGAGCACTATGGGGCGCTGCTCGTCGCCGCGCTCAAGAGGCAGATGGCGGAGATTGGCCAGAGCGCCAGTTTCGATGGCATGGGCGGGGCGCGCATGAATGCGGCGGGACTGGAATGCGTCGTACGCTCTGAAGATATGGCCGTGATGGGGCTGACCGAGGTGGTGCGGCATCTGCCGCGCATCTGGGGCGAGTATCGCAAGCTGAAGCGGGCGATCCGGGAGCGGCCGCCTTCGGTTGCTGTGCTCATTGACTTTCCGGAGATTCACTTTCGGCTGGCGGAGGAGTTTCATCGGCTGGGCGTGCCGGTGATTTTCTTTGTGAGCCCGCAATTGTGGGCGTGGAAGAAGCACCGCATCAAGCTCGTACAAAAATATATTGCCAAGATGCTGGTGATATTTCCTTTTGAAGAGGCGTTTTATCGCGAGCGCGGCGTGGAGGCGGAGTTTGTGGGGCATCCGCTGGCGGAGTTGCCGGCGCCGACAATCTTGCGCGAAGAGTTTGCGAAAGAGAATCGGCTTGATGCGGCGAAGACCTGGATTGGATTGCTGCCTGGCAGCAGGCTGAAGGAGATTGGCGACCACTTGCCGGAGATGCTGCTTGCGGCGCGGGGGCTGGGACAAGCAGCGGAAAAAGGTCATTATTTTGAAGGGATTTCCATGGAACGTCCCTCAGGGGCTAAAGCCCCCGTCAATCCTGGTTCATCAATGTACGGGCTGAAGCCCGTACCCTTCAACTCAAATCCTGAACCCTTCCTCACTACTGGTTTTGAATTCATCCTCCCGTTGGCTTCGACGCTGAATGCGGCGCAGCGGGCGGAGGTGCGGCGTATAGCCGATAAGCACGGCTCGGGCCTGACGCTACGGTTAATCGACGACGTTGCCGCCGAAGGCGCAGTTGGCCCAGCCGCAGGTGGCGCCCGCGCGGCGCTCTTTCATGCCCGCGCATCCATTGTTGCCAGCGGGACGGCTACGGTGGAGGCGGCGCTGATCGGCAATCCGTTTGTGGTGGTCTACCGGGTTTCTGCGCTGACTTATGCGATTGCGAAGCGGATAGTGACGGTGCCGCACGTGGCCATGGCCAACCTGATTGCCGGCAAGCGAATTGTGCCGGAGTTAATTCAAAGCGACTTTACGGCAAAAAATATCGTCCAACAGATCGAGCCGCTGCTACCGGACGGGCTGCCTCGGCAGTCCATGATGGAAGGGTTGGCTCGTGTGCGGGGATTGCTGGCGAAGCGGTCGGAGGGCGGCGCAATTGACCGTGTGGCGGCGGTCACGCTGGAGACTCTGGGGTTGGCCGATTGAGAGCCGCGTTATTTCGCGCCAGGGGCAAAAACAAGAATGCCGCGAGGGTGGGGCACCCTGCATAAGGCTATCGATTCTGACTTGGAAACGGAACGCAATTCCTATGGCTGGGATGAGGTCTGCGATGCGGATGAGAAGGATAATCTTGGCAATGGCGGCTGGGCTGGCCTGCGCTCTGACGATGGCTGCGCCTCTCCTTGCCCAGCGGGCTACGCTCACCATTTCCGGCTACGCGATCGATGCGGAGATTGATACCGAGACGCACCATCTGGCGGCCAAGACGGTGGTGAGTTTTACCGCACCGGAGAATCTGGAAGTGGTCAGCTTCGGCTTTCATCCGGCGCTTAAAATCTCCAAGATCACTGACAACATGGGCGCTGTGCTGACCGGCGAACGCTCACCGGATGGGACTGTCCGCGTGACCCCGGCGACGCCCTTTGCGAGCGGGCAGGCCGTGCATTGGACGTTTGAGTACGAAGGCACGATCACGGGCAATGACGACGGGCCGATCGAAGGCCTGAAACTGGCCGCGATCCAGGAGCCGATCACTTATTTGCTTTACGCCGGGCGCTGGTTTCCGACGGTCGGCTACATGACCGATCGCTTCACGATGGAGTTGCACATCCGCGTGCCGCAAGGTATGCGCGTTGTTGCCAGCGGCAGCCAGGGAGCGCCTAAAACCGTGACGCTGGCCAATGGCAAAGATGGCGACCAGTACGACTTCAACTGGACCAAGCCGGGCTTTCCGGGGACGGTGATTGCCGGGCGGTACGGTGCGCCGGTTACGGCGGGAAGCGCAAAGATTTACCTGACGCTTGCTCATCAACAATTCGCAAAGCAGTTGGCGGAGACGGCGGCCAAGGAGTTCGATTTTTTCACTGATAGTTTTGGAGCCGCGGAGACGAGCCACGTGAATGTAACCGAGCTGCCCGACGACACGCTGCCCGCTGCGTGGGGGCCCGAGGTGGCCGCGATCATGGGCCGCACCGTGGGCGACAAGAGCGGCATTCGCCTGCTGGCCAACACGCTGGCGCATCAGTGGTGGGGCTCGGAGGTGAGCCCGCACAGTCTTAACGACGCGTGGATCACCAACGGCATGTCGCGCTACGGCGAGCTGATGTACGTGGAGGATGAGAGCGGCAAGAAAGCGATGAGCACTGCGCTGCTGGATGTGTCGGCCGGGGCGCTTGCCTACGATTCGATTCCACTTTCAAGCATCAGCAGGCTGAGCCCGTTCTCGCCGGAGTTTCAATCGATGACGCTGGAGAAAGGCGCGATGATTTTTCACATGCTGCGCTGGGAGATTGGCGACAAGGCCTTTCTGGCTACGTTGAAAGGCGCGCTGAGCCAGTTCACAGACAGCTCGGTGCGCACGGCGGACTTTGAGAAAGTGGCGGCGGAGGTGAGTGGGCAGCAACTGACGCCGTTCTTTGCGCAGTGGGTTGACGGCACGGGCGCGCCGCAATTCAACAACAAATACGCCGTCTACCGGCTGGGAAATAACAAGGGCTTCCGCACCATCGGCGATATTGGCCAGGATCTGGATCTGTTCAACATGCCGGTGGAGTTGCGCGTGGAGACCGACGGCAAGACGGAGACAAAGCGCATCGACATAGTGGGCACGGATACGCAATTTGTGATGGACACCTTTGGGCGTCCGCGGCGGGTCAGCATCGATCCGCAGAACTGGGTGCTCAAAACCACTCCCGATTTGCAGGTCCGCATTGCGATTCTCAAAGGCCAGCAACTGGTGGCGCAGGGCGATCAGACGGGCGCGCTGGCCGAGTATCAGGAGGCGCTGAAGGCCAACTCGCAGAGTTCGCTTGCCAATTACCGCATCGGCGAACTGCTCTTTGCTCAGCACAACTACCAGGCCAGCGTGAACTCATTCCGCGATGCGCTGCGCGGCGACGACGAGCCGCGCTGGACCGAAGTGTGGAGCCATATTCAGATTGGAAAAATATTCGACATTACCGGCCAGCGGGACCGCGCGGTGAATGAATATCGCCTGGCGGTGCAGACCAACGACAATACGCAGGGAGCGGTTAACGAAGCGCGCATGTATCTGCAGAAGCCTTACAAGCGGCCGGAGAGCGATTAGGGTTCTCGCGGGCTGCGAAAACAATATTGCGACTGTAACCCGGCAACGAACCGCAGGTGGCTATTTGCCTTCGGCCAGCGCCAGAGGCTTGCCTTCTGAAACATAGTTGCGGTTCCACTTGGGAATCTCAACCACGAAGTCGCCGGGGCGCGTGATAACGGCCTGACAGCCCAGCCGCGAAGTCAACTGCTGATCGGCGGCCATGTCCAGACGGTCAAGTTCGTCGTCGTCCGGCTCGCTGATGCCCGCTTGATCCTTGATCCACAAGTGGCAGGTGGTACAGGCGCAAACGCCGCCGCAGGCGTGATCGAGAAAGACGCCGTGATTCTCCGCCACGTCGAGAAAGGACATCGGCTTGCCATGGTGCTCGTACGGCATCGTGCCGAATTCGAACTCCACCGTTCTGCCTTCGGGCTGGAAGGTGACGCGCACCAGTTTTTCCGCAGGAATCTTATTTTCGTTTGCATCGCTCATGGACTTCGCCCTTCTTTACTGACTCCACTGACCCGCTGTTATTTGAACTCCGCCGGAGCCATCGCATGAGGCGCGGTCACGCTGTCGGCCAACTCTTCGCCGGCAACATTCATCGTCTTGCCGCGCAGCGCGCTTGACACCGCCGCATCCATCATCAGCTCGGCAAAGCGCCGCGTAGCTTGATCGAGCGCTAGTGTCGCCTCGCGAATCCCTGAAGCGTCTTCGCCATTCTTAAGCGCAACAAGCCTGTCGCGCGCGACATTGATCGCGGACTGCTCTTCGCCGCGCAGCAGCGCCCAGGCCGGACTTCGCGGCGCACGCTCGACAGCCGCAAGAATCGTCTCCGCTTCATTGCGCGCCTCAATCAAAAGGCGCTTGGCAAAGTCCGCCTCGGCATTGTCAAACGAATCCAGAATCATGCTTTCGACCTGTTCATCCGTTAGCCCATACGTCGGCTTCACTTCAATCTTTGCCGCCTGTCCGCTGCGCTGCTCGCGCGCTGTGACTTTCAAAATTCCGTCAGCATCGATAAGAAACTTCACTTCGATGCGCGGCAGTCCGGCACTCATTGGCGGAATGCCTTTGAGGTCAAAGCGAGCCAAGGACCGGCAATCGGCGGCCAGCTCGCGCTCACCCTGCACCACGTGAATGGCAACATTCGTCTGCCCGTCGACGCCTGTTGTAAAGTGCTCGGTCGCCGAGGCTGGTATCGTCGAGTTGCGTTGAATAATGCGCGCCACAGCGCCACCCAAAGCCTCGATGCCGAGCGAGAGCGGAGTGACATCGAGCAGCAACATTTCTTCAGTCGATTTGGATGCGCCGGCCAGAATATCCGCTTGCACGGCAGCACCCAGCGCAACCACTTCATCGGGGTTCAGTTCAATGTGGGGCTTCTTGCCGCGCGCGGTGAGATGGAAAAGTTCATCCACCAGTTGCCGCACTGCGGGGATGCGCGTGGAGCCGCCCACCAGCACCACTTCATCAATCTGCTCAGGCGTGATGCCGGCATCGGTCAGCGCTTGCTTGCAAGGCCCCGCCGTGCGCTTCAGCACAGATTCAATTAGTATCTCGAAGACTCCGCGCGGAATCTCTCTCTGATAGCGATCGCCATTCGGCAGTTCGATGTCGAAGCGCGCTTCGTCCTCGGTAGAGAGCTGAATCTTGGCTTCAATCGCGGCCTTGCGCACCGCCTGCACCGCGCTCGGATGCTGGCGCAGATCCACGCCGTGCTCGGCATAAATTTCATCAAGCGCAATTGCAAGCAGCAGATTGTCAATGTCGTCGCCGCCCAGGTGCGTATCGCCGTTGGTCGATTGCACTTCGAAGATTCCATCGCGCAACTTGAGGATGGAGATGTCGAATGTCCCGCCGCCCAGATCGTAGACGGCAATCGTGCCTTCTTTGGCGCGGTCCAGCCCATAGGCCAGCGCTGCCGCGGTGGGCTCATTCACAAGCCGCAGCACATCAAGCCCCGCCATGCGCCCCGCGTCTTTGGTGGCCTGACGCTGCGCATCGTTAAAGTAAGCAGGCACGGTAATGACGGCCTGCGTAACCGGTGAACCAAAGAAGCGCTCGGCATTGCGCTTGAGCTGGCGCAGAATGTAGGCCGATATTTCCGGCGCCGTAAAGCGCAACTCGCCAAGCTGAACGCGCGGCAGTTCATTAGGGTCGGGCGCGCCGGCTTGCGCATCCTTAGCAAGATGAAATGGAAACAACTTCAGCTCGTTTGCAATCTCTTCAACACTGCGGCCCATCAGGCGCTTCACGGAATAGATAACCCGCTCTGGCCGCTCAATCAGTGCCTTGCGCGCGCTGTTGCCCACGGTCACGGTAGGCCGTCCGCCGCCTTCTGGAATGAGATCGAGCGCCACCACCGACGGCACCAGATTGGAGCCGTCCACGCCGGGAATCACCACCGGCGCTTCGCCTTCCATATAAGCGGCCAAGGAGTTGGTGGTACCCAGATCGATTCCTACTACGCGTCCTTCCGCCATACTTATCAGGCTCCCAATGTTTCAGTCACGTCGCGGACCAAATTGCTGAGGTAACGCCGCCGATCGAGCAGAGCCACCATTCTTTTCTGCGCCGCAGCGCGCGCGCCCGCATCGCCCGCGTCCCAAAGATTCCACTCTCCGCGCAGCTTCTCGTCCGACTCTTCCAGCAACAGATCGAATCGTCTCTTGGCTTGTTGCAGAGCTGTCTCAAGCTCTTCGCCGGCATCGCCGATGGCGCGCGCATCGCGCAGTTCTTCCAGTTGCATATTCAGGTCGAAGACTTCTTCCAGCAGATCGGCGGGAGCGCGCGATGGATCCTTCTTGTCTCTCTTGGTGTCTGGGCGGCCGCTATGCTCCTCACCAATCTCCGCGCCTTGCAGCTTGAGCAGATATTCGGTGCGGCGCAGCGGATCTTTCAGTGTGCGATAAGCGTCGTTGAGCAGCGCCGTGTCCGCCAGGCTCCACTGCTTTTCATTCTCCAAGGCGCGCGCAAAACGGTCGGGATGCAGGCGGCGGCTGAGGCGATGAAACTCGTGCTCCAGCGCGGCGAGATTGAGATTGAGTTTTGGCTCCAATCCGAAGACGGAAAAATAATCGCCGCCCGGAGGCGGCTGAATCTTGCTGCAATGAGGGCAGAATAACGTCGAGTCATTGTGGCCGATCGAGCAAGACCAACAAGCAACCGGTACCGCGGAATCGAGAACCTTCAACATAGTTTCACTCTTACGAAACCGAATTCTGTTAAGAAAAAGACGAACCGCAGCCGCAGGAGTGCTTGGAGTTCGGATTGATGAAATTGAATCCCTGGCGCATCAAGGTTTCTTCATAGTCCAGCGTCATGCCGTGCAGATACAAAAACGATTTGGGATCGACGAAAACCCGCACGCCATCGAAGTTATAAATGCGGTCGCGCTCACGCGGTTGCGTATCGAACTTGATCGAGTATGAAAGCCCGGAGCAGCCGCCGCCCATCACGCCCAGCCGCAGCCCGCCTTCTTCCGCGGAGACGCCTTCCTTGGCCATCGCCGCGCGGACGCGCTTGATGGCCTTCTCGGTCAACTGCAAACCTTGTGCCGCAGGTGCCTGCTTTGCGACGGGTTCCACCGGCGCAGCAAAGGCACCCTCAGCGGGCTTTGATTCAATCATCACCATGTTCGACATAATCGCCCTCTTACTGCGTTACTGAAGTGGCCGCGGCCTCAACCGTCTCGGCAGCGCCGTTCTTCTTCTTCCAGTCGCCAATGGCCGCGCGAATCGCATCCTCGGCCAGCACCGAGCAATGAATTTTCACCGGCGGCAGCGAGAGTTCTTTCACGATGTCAGTGTTCTTGATCGCCAGCGCGTCGTCCACGGTCCGGCCCTTGATCCACTCAGTGGCCAGCGAAGAACTCGCAATCGCCGAGCCGCAGCCAAAGGTCTTGAACTTGGCCTCTTCAATGACCTGCGTCGCCGGATTCACGCGAATCTGCAAGCGCATTACGTCGCCGCACTCCGGAGCACCCACCAGGCCCGTGCCGACCTCGGTTGAACTCTTGTCCAGTTGACCCACGTTACGCGGGTTGTTGTAGTGATCGATAACCTTGTCGCTGTATGCCATGTTGTTGCTCCTTCTTCCGCGGGGGAAGCCGCGGAAACAGTTGTCAGTCATCTGTTGTCGGTTTCTGGTCTATCGGTGCTGACCGCTGAAAACTGACAACTGAGAACTCGCTTTTAATGTGCCGCCCACTGAATCTTGGTCAGGTCGATGCCCTCTTGCACCATCTCGTAGAGCGGCGAAAGTTTGCGCAAATGCTTGACTACATCGATGACTTTGGCCGCGACATAATCCACTTCGGCTTGCGTGTTGAAACGGCCCAGGCCGAATCTGATGGAGCTATGAGCCACATCGTCACCCAGTCCCAAAGCCTTCAATACATACGACGGCTCCAGCGTCGCCGAGGTGCAGGCCGAGCCGCTTGAAACCGCTACGTCGTTGATTCCCATCAGCAGCGACTCACCCTCGACGTAAACAAAGCTCACATTCAGATTGCCCGGAAGCCGATGCTCCATTGACCCGTTGACGTGAATGTAATCGAGCTCCGATTCAAGCTTCTCCTTGAGCCGATCACGCAATCCGCGCAGATAAATCGCCTCAGTGTCCATCTCTTCATAAGCAATCTCGCAAGCCTTGCCCAAGCCCACGATCCCCGGCACATTCAGCGTGCCCGATCTCATGCCGCGCTCATGGCCGCCGCCGTCAATCTGCGCGCCTATCTGTACCCGCGGATTGCGCCGGCGAACATACAAAGCGCCCACGCCCTTGGGTCCGTAAATCTTGTGCCCGGAGAGCGAGAGCACATCGATGTTATCGGCTATGACGTTGACCGGAACCTTGCCCACCGCTTGTACCGCATCGGTGTGGAAGAGCACGCCCTTTTCATGGCAGATTTTGCCGATCTCGCGAATAGGCTGCAAGACGCCTATTTCGTTATTGGCCGCCATGATCGATACCAGAATCGTCTTCTCGTCGATGGCGCGCCGCAGATCGTCCAGATCGATCAGCCCGTCGTCTTTGACCGGCAGATAAGTGACGCGATAGCCATGCTTCTCCAGCCGCTTGCAGGTATCCAGAATCGCCTTGTGCTCGGTCACTTGCGTGATGATGTGGTTGCCGCGCTCACGATACATTTCCGCAATGCCCTTGATGGCCAGGTTGTTGCTCTCCGTGGCGCCGCTGGTGAAGATAATCTCTTTGGCCGTCGCGCCGATCAGTAGCGCAATCTGCTCGCGCGCCGTCTCAACGGCCTGCTCGGCCTCCCATCCAAAGGAGTGGTTGCGGCTGGCCGCATTGCCAAATTTGTTGGTGAAATATGGCATCATCGCCGCCAATACGCGGGGGTCCAGCGGGCTGGTGGCGTGGTTGTCCATATAGATCGGCAGGGTCACTCCCTGCGGCGCTTCAACTTGACTGGCAACTGTGCTCATTTTCATCTCCATCTTCATTGCTCGCTTGCTCGTCGCGGAAAAAACAGGCTCTCATCCTACCTTCAATTCAACCAGTTCCCTCGCAAAACTCTTCACTCCCACCGGCTGCTCGTGCTCCGCCAAATCCTGAATGCTGATGCTTTTCAGCACGCCGGCTATCGTTTCATTCACTCGGGCCAGCGGCTCCTTGATGGTGCAACTCGGCGTCAAATCGCATCCCTTTGCACCCTTGGTGCAGGAAGTGATAAAAAACGGCCCGTCAATCGCCAGAATCACTTCGTAGGCCGAGATCGACCGCGCTTCTCGCGCCAGCGCATAACCGCCGTTCATGCCGGCGTGCGAACGCAGCAGCCCGGATTTGGTCAACTGCTGCAAGATTTTCGCCAGCAACTGCGCCGGAATGCCATACGCGTCGGCTACGTCTTTCGCGCTCAACGCAACGGTCTCAGGATGCTCAGCCAAGTACTTAAGCGCCATCAATCCGTAATCGGCTTTTTTGGTAAGCTTCAGCATCGTAATATCCGACTTGTTTAGTCCGTATTCAGTATACGACCCTTTCCGTCCGAATTTCAAGCGACGACCCAAAACTCCGCCATTTGATGAAAATGACGGCCAAAAGGAAGCGGGGAGCAGGAACAGATAAAATGCCGTTAGCGGCTTTACTGGCCGGTGATTACGCAACAAATTTCTTTGCCCAGGGCGGAGCAGCTAGTTGACGGAAGCGGAAAATCGGCACCACCCACTCGACGGCCTTAAGGGGACTTCAGGCCGCCCGCGCATCGGCGTCCTGGCCATACAGGGTAACTACGCCAGCCACGCGCAGGCGCTTGCGGAAGCCGGTGCGGAACCGGTTGAGGTTCGCAAGGCTGGAGAACTAGCCGCTTTGGACGCATTGGTGCTGCCCGGTGGCGAATCAACCACCATGCTTCTCTTTCTTGAGAAGCACCGCTTCTTTGAGGAGTTGCAGCGGTTCTGCGGCGCAAAGCCCGTCTTCGGCACCTGCGCCGGGGCAATCCTGCTGGCGCGGGAAGTCCTCAATCCGCCGCAGCGCTCGCTAGGCCTTCTTGATGCGACCGTCGAACGCAACGCCTACGGCCGCCAGATCGATTCCGCCATTGTGACCGCCGAAACCTGCTTGCCCGGCGGACCGTTGGAGATGGTTTTCATCCGCGCCCCGCGTATCGTCTCGACTGGACCTAGCGTTGAACTGCTCGCCCGCCGTGACGGCTTCCCGACGCTTATCCGCCAAGGAAAAATCCTCGCCGCGACGTTTCACCCAGAGCTTTCGCGCGACCGCCGCGTCCACAAGCTCTTTGTAGACAGCGTCGTTGCCGCCACGCTGTAAGCCGTCCGCCGCCTGTCAAAATCGGATACCAAACCAGCACTCAACGCATGGTTGAGCCAAGGTTGGGAATTATCTGTGTGAGCTATAAAAAACTCGTCGATTCTGGATGCATCCAAACCAGAGTGAGAGTAATCTCAAGCTCACAGGGAGTTTGCATGCCCGCAACTATCACGCGCAGACCGGCGAAAAAGAAACGGAGGTCTCCCGGACTTGGAGGCCAGCCGCCGCTTGATCGTCGTCCGCGAGGCGGGGACGGCGGAGGGGGCGACGGCGGAGGCGACGATTGGAAAGAGGAGCGAGGCGGGCCGCGTGAGATGCTGCTGCGCATTCGGGCATTTGTTTTCTCAGCGCTGGCGGCCGACATGCTCTTCTTTGCGGTACTCGTGGCTATCTTCTTTGCGCGCCAGGCGGGCACGCACATGGACCCGCGCACTCATGAACAGATCGGTGACTGGCATCCGGTGATGCTGCCGCCCATCCTGTATCTCAACACCGCCATTCTGCTGCTCAGCGGACTCACCATGGAGCTGGCCCGGCGCAATATATTTCGCGAGATTGACGCGCTGGAAGAGTGGCTCGGAATGGGCCGCCCCGCGTTGCATCGCGCTCTGCCCTGGCTCGGAGCAACACTCGCGCTCGGCGCGCTTTTTCTTGTCGGCCAGTGGACGGCGTGGAGGCAGTTGACCGCGCAGGGATTTGCCTTCAACAAATTCGCCACACCCGCCAGTTACTTCTTTTATCTCATCACGGGATTTCACGCCGCCCATCTGCTGATCGGCATTATGGCGCTGGTCTTCTGCCTGACCACTCTGCGCTGGTTGCGCCGCGTGGATTACCGCCAGATCGCCATCGACGCCACCGCATGGTACTGGCACACCATGAGCCTGGCCTGGCTGCTGCTGCTGGCGGTGCTGGCGCTGGGGCAATAAGAGGCGATCCGACTGGACGACCAGCCCCCACCGCAGGCGCCTACGCCTACTCCATCGCGTGCGGGTCCGGCGCCGTTTTCAGGCTCTTATAGTGCCGAACGTCCGCGCCTTGCACCCAGAAGATCACATCCTCCGCGATGTTCGTCGCATGGTCGGCTACGCGCTCCAAGGCTCGCGCAATCATCAGTGCGTTCAGCGCCTGCGGAGCCAGGTGGCTCTGCTCGGCCATGACCTTGGTCAGCGTTTTATAGGCCGCGCGGTTCATGGTGTCCACGGCATCGTCCATGGTAAGCACCGTGCGCGCCAGCTCGGCGTCCGCTTCGATGAAGGCTTGCAGGCTCTTGCGCACCATTTCGGCGGCCAGCGTGGCCATGCGCGGAATGTCCACAGGCAGTTCGGTCTGCGCCATCTGCTCCATGCTGCGCACCCGGTCGCTGATCGCCTTGGCCGAGTCGCCCACCCGCTCCAGGTCCGCATTGATCTTGATGACACTCAAGATGAAACGCAGATCGATGGCCATCGGCTGCTCCATCGCCAGCAGATCCAGCGCCGCCTGATCGATCTCGCGCTCCATGCGGTTGATGGCAATCTCGCTGCGGTTCACCAGATCGCAGATCGACAAATCGCGCACGCGATAGGCTTCAATGGCGCGCTGAATGGCCTGCTCGGCCAGACCCGCCATCACCAGCAGTTGTTCCTTCAATTCGTCCAGGCTTTGCTGAAAGCGTATGCGCGTCATCCGAACCTGCCTGTGATGTAATCCTCTGTACGCTTGTCGCTCGGGTTGGTGAAGATCTTGTGGGTCGAGTCGAACTCCACCATGCGCCCGTTCAGGAAGAAGCCGGTCTTCTCCGCCACGCGCGCTGCCTGCTGCATGTTATGGGTTACGATGACGATTGTATACTGCGACTTCAACTGAAAGATCAGATCCTCGATCTTCGAGGTGGAAACCGGGTCCAAGGCCGAGGCCGGCTCATCCATCAGCAGCACCTCTGGATCGACTGCGAGCGCTCGCGCAATGCAAAGCCGCTGCTGCTGCCCGCCCGATAAGCTCGCGCCGGATTTCTTTTTCAGATCGTCCTTGACCTCGTCCCACAGTGCCGAGTTCTTCAGGGACTTCTCTACAATCTCATCCAGCGCAGTCCGATTCGTATAGCCATTCAGCTTGAGTCCCGCGGCCACGTTGTCGTAAATCGACATGGTGGGAAAAGGATTGGGGCGCTGAAAGACCATGCCCACGCGGCGGCGAATCTCGACCGGCTTGGCCTCGACATAAATATCCAGCCCGCCGATCAGCACCGTACCGGTCACGCGCGCAATGGGATTGGTCTCATGCATGCGATTGAGGCAGCGCACAAAGGTGCTTTTGCCGCAGCCCGAGGGGCCGATCAGCGCCGTCGCATGGTTGGCCGGAATATGCAGATTGATATCCTGAAGCGTGTGATTGGTGCCGTACCACGCATTCAGATTGCTTACCTCGATACCGACGCCCACTTAGCTTGCCCCTTTCATCACGCCGCGGCTGGTCACATAGCGCACCAGCGAAACCGCTAGCACAATCAGCACAATCAGCACCAGCGCTCCGGCCCACGCCAGACGGTGCCACTCGTCATAGGGAGAGATGGCATATACATAAATCTGCAGCGGCAGCGCGGCAATCGGCTCATTGAGATTCTCGCTCCAGAATGCATTGCCAAAGGCGGTAAAGATCAAGGGCGCTGTCTCGCCGGCCACGCGCGCAAACGCCAGCATGCATCCGGTGATGATTCCCGGAGATGCCGTCTTTACGGTAATCGACAGCACCGAGCGCCAGTTGGGAACGCCCAGCGCCAGAGCCGCCTCGCGCACCGCATTCGGCACCATCAGCAGCATCTCTTCCGTGGTCCGGCATACCGTGGGAATCATCATGATGCCCAGCGCCACGCCGCCTGAGAAAGCGGAGAAATGCCCCTGCGGCACCACAATCAGCGAGTAGATCGCGATGCCCATCACGATCGACGGCACGCCGTTCAGCACATCGGCGGTAAAGCGAACCGCGTTGGCCAGCTTGGTGCCGCGCCCAAACTCGGCCAGAAAAATTCCGCCCGCAATGCCGATCGGTATGCCGATCAAGCTGCCCACGCCGAGCAGAATTCCCGATCCGACAATGGCGTTGGCCATGCCGCCGCCAGCCTCGCCCACGGGCTTGGGAGCCTTGGTGAAAAAATCCAAACTCAGCGAACTCGCGCCACGGTAGACGAGATAGACGAAGATAGCCACCAAAGGCGCCACCACCAGCAGCGTCGAGAGCACCGCCAAACCGGTGGCCGCGCCATCCGTCAGCGTCCGCATCCTCGCCCGCAGCTTGTATTCGTTCTTCAGCGTCGTTCTCCTAAAGACAGCTTCTACCCTCTAGCTTCTAGCTCTTAGCTAAAAGCTGCATTTCAATGCGCCGATGAAGGCGCGCCCCGCGTCACTGCCCATACCAGCAACTGCGCCAGAGCATTCACAATAATCGTTACGATAAACAGCGCCAGCCCCAACTCCATGAGCGCACTTAAATGCAGGTCGCTCGACGCCTCGGCAAACTGATTGGCAATCGCCGAAGCCATGGTGTTTCCATTCGAGAGCAGCGAGCGATTGATGTCGAGGCTATTGCCAATCACCATGGTCACGGCCATGGTCTCACCCAGCGCTCGGCCCAGCCCCAGAATGACCGCGCCCACAATGCCGATACGAGCGTTGCGCAGCACGCCCATGCGGATCATCTCCCAGCGGGTTGCGCCCAAGGCCAGCACGGCCTCGCGCTGTGAGTGCGGAACCGCCGTCATCACCTCGCGCGTCAGCGACGAAACGATGGGCAGAATCATGATGGCCAGAATCACGCCCGCGGTTAGAAAGCCCAGCCCGGTTGGGTTGTCGTCAGAGAAGAAGCCCGTCCAACCCAGCGCTTTAATCAGCCAGGGATTGATAAACTCGCGCATAAGCGGCACCAGCACAAAGACCGCCCACAGCCCATAGATCACGCTGGGAATTGCCGCCAGCAGCTCCGTGATGAACGCCAGCGGCGCGCGCAGCCAGCCCGGGCACATCTCGGTGAGAAAAACCGCCACGCCGATGGCTAAAGGAACCGCCATCAGGAGCGCCAAAAACGATGAGACCAGCGTGCCATACAAAAACGGCAGCGCGCTGAAATGTCCATTCACCGGATCCCAGTACATTGGCTGGTTGGTGTAGGTGTCGATGAAGGCTTTATAGAAGAAGTCCAGCCCGAATTGACCCCACGCCAGCTTGGAGCGCACCACCAATTCGGCGGCAATCAGCACCACGATGCCAAAGATAGTCAGAGCGCATAGCACCATCAGCCAATGGAAGCCCCGATCAGCCACTGCCGAATTGCCGCGCGCCAATAAAAAGCGGCGGATCGCCGATGCTTCTTTGGGAGCCGCGTCCGCGGGAGGCGCGGGAGAGGCAGTCTCGGGCGGAAGCTGAACTTGGGAGATGCGAATCTCTGGCACTTGAGCTATCACCAGTTTCAGGCTACCGGGTCAAGATGAACAGAAGGTTACAACAATGCAAAATCAAGCGCATACGACAGAAAAAAACCGACTCGTAGACTGACCTCGGCCAAGGTCCGCCGGGTAAAAAGCCGGTCACCCCGTATCGAACCAGAGTCTTCACTTGATTTTTCTGGAATAAAGCACGTAGAATTGTGCTACTTCAATACAAGGCAATCAAATCATGAAATCTAACATTACTTTGAAGATCGAGTCTGACTTGTTGCGCGAAGCCCGCGTGCTGGCAGCCGAAGAAGGCTCCTCGATCAGCGCCATGCTTGCCGCCCGCCTGGAACAAGCCATCCGCGAACGCAGCGGGTTTGACCACGCCCGCCGCAATGCCATCGCCCGGCTCCGCTCCGGCTTCGATCTTCGCTGGACTCCGAGTCGCTCACGGGGAGAAATGCATGAGCGGTAAGTGTTTCGTCGATACCGACATTCTTGTCTATGCGCATGACCGTTCCGCCGGCGTCAAGCATCTCCGCGCCCAGATGCTCCTTGAGCAACTCTGGGACTCCGGCTGGGGAGTCATCAGCACCCAGGTCCTGCAGGAACTTTGCATCCATCTCTGCCGCAACTCAGGCAACCCTCCGCCGGTTGAAGAGGTCTCGCTGCTCTTGCGCGACTACTCCACCTGGGAGGTCGTACCCATGACGCCTACCGCGGTACTGGAGGCGCTGGAGCTCGTCATGCGCCACAAGATCCACTTCTGGGACGCCTTGATCCTGGAGGCCGCCGAGCGCATCGATGCCTCGGTCATCTACTCCGAGCACCTGGCCACCGGGCAGCGCTTCGGCGCAATCCAGGTCGTCAATCCGCTTATCGATTCGCCGGCGCAACCGCGTCAGTAAAACAGGTCTAATTTGACCACTCCTACGAATACCGCCAGGGACCACATCCTGTGAAGCAGAAACTGCTTCGCTCTCTGAATGTCGCACCCGGCCAGAAAATCGGTGACGACAAGCGGCAGGATGGTCGGCTGCTGATAAGAACGGCGACACAAACAGGTTCGATGGAAAAATTCTCCGAGAGCCTGAAATTGAAGGGCGGACCCATGCTCTCCATCGCCCAAATCAAAACGATTTCTGCTGATGGTGAGCGGGGAAGCGATGAATATTGCCGGTGCCCAGGTCCGAATCTCCAGACCTGGGGCAACCCGCCCCCCTATTCCCCGATCCCCAGCCCCTAATACGTAGTCACCCGCACCCGCAGCAGCGAATTCTCATCCGACTTCAGATTCAGCCCATAGTCGGTCTGGTCGCCATTCCAGATGCGCGACATCTTCCACTTCCCTGCCGCGTCGTAGCCGCCCTCTTCCACCGCAAGCCAGAGGCGTTTCTTCCCCGGCGCAAAGGTTGGCGTAAAGTCCACCCGCACATGATGCCCGGCAACCAGAAACTCATCCGGGCCAAGCTGCAAAATCACCACGCCGCCATCGGCCGGCGAGTTGCCCTTGGGCTGCATCCAGTTGCCAAACGACGGCATTCCGTATTGCAGAAGCGCAGTCCAGCGCTCAAAGTCGAGCTTCTGCGCGTGCTGCTCCGGCTCCTCGCTTGCGCCGCGCACCTTGCCTGCCAGGTTGCCTTTGGCTAGCTGCCGCGCAATCGGCGCTAGCAGAGAAAACTGCTGCGCAAAGGGCTTCAGCGCGTCGGGCTTCATTTCCTCCGGCCCCTCGGTCTGATTGCTGTAGCGCGTAAGGTCCAGCCCAAAAGGCGCCCAACCGATGGCGCCCTGCCCAATCGCCGCGTACACATAATGCGCATAAACTGCGGGGTTACCCGTCTCCGGAATCAGCAGCGCATTGTCCTTGCGTTCGTATAGCTCCATCAACTTCATATAGGTGGCATACTCCGGCATATAAATATCCGGAGCCACCACGCTGATTGACGGCGAGGCTATCTTCCAAAGCTCGATGTTATTGTCGGTAGGCGCGCCAGATTCATAGCTGGGCGCTTTGCCTGGATGAAAAGGATCGCGCAGCGCAGCGTTCACATACAGCGGCAGCGCATACTCCCGCTTGCCCGCCGCCGCCACTTGTTCAATGTAGTCGGCTGTATACCAGGCCTCGAAAGTCTCGTCGGCATCGTTGCCAAAGACCGCGCGCCACGTTCCCGGCTGCTTGCCCAGGCCTTTGACCAGCTTTTCCGGAACCTGCCCCGCAAAGGCCTTTTCCGCCGCCACTCCGTAATCGCGCACGCCGTTCCAGACGCCCGCCTCGTTCTCCACCTGCACCATCATCACAGTGTGCTGCGCATCGATCTCTTTCAAGTGCCGCATCAGCGCGCTGAAGGCCGTCTTATCCGCCTCCAGCCGCGCCGCTGAAAACGGCGACGGCGAATCCACCGTCTCTCCGTTCTTGTCGAGCAAGAAGGGATACTTTACCTGGTCCTGCTTGATCCACTCCGGCGTGTAGTGCGAGCTGCCGTTCTTCCATGTGCCAAACCACAGCAGCACCAGCCGCAGATGATTTTCCCGCGCCTGCCGCACAATCAAATCAACGGAGCTGAAATCGAACTTCCCCTGCGTCGGCTCCATCTGCTCCCAGTAGATGGGCAGTTCCACGGTATTCGCATTCAGTGTCTTGGCCGCCGGCCAAACCTTGTCCAGATATTCGGGCCACGCGCTTGAGTTATTTGCCTGCACGCCCAGCATAAGGTAAGGTTCGCCATCCACCATCAGTGCAAACCGCCCCTCCTTCTCCACAATCGCCGGCATCGGGATCGCCGCTCCTGTGCCCGATTTCGGCTGCGCCTGAGCCACCAACAAGGGCAGCACAGCAAGCGCCGCACAAACCGCTGAAACAAGCCTCACCCACTTAATCGCGCCGCAACCGGCCGCCAATCGCTTCATCCTACCTTCTTTCCAATCGCCCGCGGGCGCTCTTCTGAACAATAGCTGCAAGTATAAATTCTTTGCCTCAGGAACGAACAAGCCATCGGATTTACACTGGAAGGTTAGGAGCCTCTCGCCCTTCATGGATAAATTTGTCATTCGCGGCGGCAATCCGCTGGTCGGAACACTGCGCATCTCGGGCGCAAAAAATTCGGCGCTGCCCTGCATGGCCGCAGCCATTCTCACCGAGGGCGACGTCACTCTCGAAAACCTACCCCAGGTTCGCGACATCAACACCGAGCGAAAGCTCCTCTCCTCCATGGGCGCTGAAATCTGGGTCGACGACTCCAAACCGGATCGAGTCAAAATATCCTGTTGCACCCTCTCGGATCCCGTCGCCAAATACGAAATCGTAAAGA
The DNA here is from genome assembly GCA_050014335.1 of Occallatibacter sp. Classification (GTDB taxonomy): domain Bacteria; phylum Acidobacteriota; class Terriglobia; order Terriglobales; family Acidobacteriaceae; genus Telmatobacter. Next base: position 26,646 of record JBEKDN010000004.1, read on the forward strand.
CCATGCGCGCCAGTTCGCTTGTCCTCGGCCCGCTTGTCGCCCGCGCCGGAATGGCCCGCGTCGCCATGCCCGGCGGCTGCGCCATCGGCGGCCGTCCCATCGATCTGCACATCGGCGGCCTTGAAAAAATGGGCGCAACCATCACGCAGCAGCACGGCTACCTTGAAGCCCGCGCCGATCGTTTGCGAGGCGCGCATCTGGTCTTTGACAAAATCACCGTCACCGGGACAGAAGATTTGCTGATGGCCGCCGTCCTTGCCGAAGGCGAAACGCTGATGGAAAACTGTGCCCGCGAACCCGAAGTCGCCGACCTGGCCGCGCTGCTCACCGCTATGGGCGCAAAAATCGAAGGCGCGGGCACGGCGACCATGCGTGTGCAAGGCGTCACCAGTCTGCATGGCGCGCGCCATCGCATCGAGCCCGACCGCATCGAAGCGGGAACATTTCTCGTCGCCGGAGCCATCACCGGAGGAGACATCACCATCACCCACTGCAACGCCTTGCACCTCGGCGCGGTGATCGCCAAGCTGCAAGACGCCGGTGCGCGCATCGACATTCTCGACCCCAGCACCGTCCGCGTCCGCGGCAATGGAACCTTGTGCGCCGCCGATATTTCGACAGAAGAATATCCCGGCTTCCCCACCGACATGCAGGCGCAATATATGGCTCTAGCCACGCAGGCTCAAGGCGTCAGCATCGTCCAGGAAAACATCTTCGAGAACCGCTTCATGCACGTGCAAGAACTGGCCCGCATGGGCGCGAACATCAAAGTCGAAGGGCGCACTGCCACTGTTCGCGGCCCCGCCCGCCTCTCCGCCGCCGCCGTCATGTGCTCGGACTTGCGAGCCTCGGCCTCGCTCGTACTGGCCGCCCTGGTCGCCGACGGCGAATCGATTCTGGATCGTGTTTACCACATGGATCGCGGCTATGAGCGCATTGAAGAAAAGTTAGCCAGCGTAGGCGCGCAGATTCGCCGCATGGGAAATGTTTTTGCTGCCAGAAGCGATGAAGCTGAAGTGAATTGACGAGGCCTGAAAAAATCTGAATCTTGTAACCGTCTTAAACCACAAATCTTCTGCGAGCGAACACCGAGCCGCTGGCCCCACCGCAGGTGGTCACCGCCAGCTAGCCGCGATATGCCACCTCAGCCCGTGCGCGGCCGTCTTCCCTAGCACCCGATCATACTCGCGCAGCTCAATCAGCACCGGGTGCGTCTCCGAGCCCAATGTCGCCGGCGCGGCAACCAGGCATGCGATCAGCGCCCGCACGGTCATCAATCCATCGTAGGCGTTGAACCATTGCGGCTCCAGTTGCGGCCGCTCCCAATCCGGGTCCGCCACGCCCTGCTCCAACAGCAGCGCCATTGAATTCTCATCGGCAGAAAAAAACTCCAGCAGCGGATGCACGTGCAGCCGCGCCGCTATCCGTTCCAGGGCATCTTCGTTCCGGGCCAGCGCGTGGCCGTGCACAAAGATGTCAAACCCCGGATCTTCGCCCTCGACGACAATAAATAAACTCGCGGCCATCCACTTGAGTCTAGTGCGGATCGCCTCTGATTGAACAACAAATCCGCCACGCGCCCCCAATCAATTACCCCACCTCGCGCGCTCTAAAGTAACCTTCGTGTGCTACCGAAAGCCGTTTTCACTACCACAAGCTTGCACAAAAGTCATAAAATGGATGCGGTCGTCTATTGTCTTATCGGACGATTCTTCCTTCCCGGAGCGAAATGGTTGATTGGAGTAAATCACCAGACCTGGTCGCCGTCACTTTGCTGACGTGCGCCTTTGCGTCGGTAGCCAGGAACAACCACACCTCCGCCACCAGGCTCTGGCTTACCGCCTGGATCATGATCGCGCTCCACTTTACCGCAAGCATCTTTCTGCCCATGCCGGGTATATGGGGCGAATTGGCGCTCTTCATTACGCTGGCCGCTCTTGTCTGGGCCGGCGAACTCTTCCGCTGGGCGGCGGTTCCCTTCCGCACTATCCAGCGCTCCAGCCTGTGGATGGTTGCCGCGCTGATGGGAACAAGCACACTTTACATTGCGTTGACCGTCCTAGGCCCGGCTGCCGCCTGGGCGCTCACTCCAGCCGCCACGCTCTTCGGATTGCTTCCGCTGGCTCTCACGCTCATCAACCTGCGCAACTTCAGCCAGCCGCTCCGCTGGGTCACGGTCCTGCTGTACGGCGCGCTGTCAATCTTCCTTTTGGCCTTTCAGCACCGCCCCGGCAATGGCGCCGATCTGGCCTTGAATGCTCTGCTCTTCACCGTCTACTTCGGCTGCTGCATCAACTTTTTTTACATGTACCGCCGCGCCACCGTCGGTGCGTTTATCACCCTCTCCGGATTCTTCATTTGGTCTCTGGTCTTTCTCAGCGCGCCAATCATGCAGGCATTTGTTCCGCATCTTCAGGTTGAAAATGAAGTTTGGAATCTGCCAAAATATATTGTCGCCATCGGCATGATTCTGCTGCTGCTTGAAGATCAGATCGAGTTCAACAAGCATCTGGCGCTGCATGATGAGTTGACCGGCCTGCCCAATCGCCGTCTCTTTCAAGACCGTCTGGCCAGCGCAGTTGAGCGCGCCCGCCGCACCGGAGCCCAGGCCGCCCTGCTACTTGTCGATCTGGACCACTTCAAGCAAGTCAATGACACGCTAGGCCATCACATCGGCGACCAGCTTCTCAAACGCGTTGCCGAGATATGCTCCGGCCGCGTCCGCCGTTCCGACACCGTCGCGCGAACTGGCGGAGACGAATTCTCCGTGATCCTTGAAGAGCCCGCCCGCCAAACCGACGCCGAGAATGTTGCTCGTTCGCTGATTCAGTTGCTCAACGAGCCCATTCAACTGGGACCGCACACGGTCCGCATCGGCGCCAGCATCGGCATCGCCATCTTCCCTGACGACGCGCAGGATATGGAATCGCTCTGCATTGCCGCCGACCTGCGTATGTACGATAACAAGCACAGGGACGGCTCCGTCAAAGCCGCAATCGCGGTCCACTAAGCAGCGAGAGATTATTCGCGCAAGCTGGAAGCGGGTAAATTGTAAAAAAATGGATGCATTCTTAGATTGATTTTGTGCTCGGAGCGACAGATCATTCTCAAGCAGCCAGTTTCTTCTTCCTCACGCGAATAGGGCGAATCAAAACCTCCGCCGGAATCTTGAGCTTTTGATTGAGTTTTTGGATCATGTTCAGGGACAAGGCGCGGTCTCTGCGCAAAACCTCATAAACCCGGCTGCGATTGCCGAGGATTCCTATCAGGGCTCTTTTGTCCTCGCCCTGCTGCTCCAGGCGGAACTTGATGGCTTCAATCGGGTCCGGAAGATCCATCGGGAAATGGGCCTCTTCGTAAGCCTCCGTCAGTGTGATGAGAATCTCCAGACGGTCTCCCGCTGCGCTGCCTTCCGCCGCGCCCCATAGCCGCTCGATCTCCAGCAAAGCGGCCTCGTGGTCGGCTTCAGTCTTGATGGGCTTCAGTTGCATATTGAACCGTCCTCACGTCGATTGCATCGTGCTGCTTGTGCGTTCCAAGCCATTTCACAAAAACTGCGGCTCGCCGATAATCCACGGCTACCACCAGGAGATAGGCATTTCCCTTGATATTAAAAACAACTCGATCCGCCCCAACGATGCTGGCGTGGGCATAGCTGGCCTTCACGCCGGCGGAATTTCGCCATTCTGCCTGCCGCGCCTCCTGATACCAGGCGTCGAGCGCGGCTTTCAGGGTTCGATGATCTTTGCTTCCCTCCAACTTGTCGAGAAACCGAGTCAACGTGCTTCGGGCAATGATGCGCACATCACCACGATACCATGTTCCCAATTTGGGTACAAGGCGCATGTTCTGGTCATTTGAAAGATGACATGATCAAGGCACAAACAGAAAGGCCCGGAGAGCCTCCAGGCCTTTCTGTTTATTCTTTTCCAAAACAACCCATTGAGGAAATGTTTTTAGCTGTTAGCTGTCAGCCGCCTTTACTGCCCGCCCGGTCCGCGCCCACCGCCCGGTCCACCCGGTCTGCGGCGGCGACGCCGGCGATTGTTGTCGTTTGGCCTGGGCCGCCCTGCGCCAGCAGCGGCTACCGGCGCTCCGGCTACCACCGGCGCTCCATCCACCCGGTTGAAGTTCGGCTCGGTCTCTTCGTCAAACTCCTCGCCGCCCTCCTCGTCAAAGTCGTCTCCGCCTTCAATCAGGATCGTGCTCTGGTTCGACTTCGGCTGACGCTCGTCGAATTCATTGCGCGGCTTGGCCGGAGCCGCAGGCGCAACCACCTGTCCAACCGCGGCCGCCGATGCTTCCAAATCCACATCTTCTGACACAACCACCGGAGCCGATTGCGCCAGCTTGGCCTTCTGCTCCTTGATCAGTGCCTTGCGGCTGAGCTTGATGCGATTGCCTTCAATGGCCAGAACCTTGACCATGATCTGATCGCCCTCGCTCAGCTCGTCCTTCACTTCCTTCACGCGATGCTCGGCAATCTCGGAGATATGCAGCAGCCCATCGGTTCCGGGGAAGAGCTCGACAAACGCGCCAAACTCCGCCAGCCGAACCACCTTGCCCAGATAAATCTTGCCAATCTCCGGCACGGCTGTAAGGTTGCCGATAATTTCCAGCGCCTTCTTCAAGCCTTCCGCGTCGCAAGAGGAGACGTTGACCTTGCCCGTGTCGTCCACATCGATCTTTGCGCCGGTCGATTCGACAATGCCGCGGATCGTTGCCCCGCCCTTGCCAATCAAATCGCGAATCTTGTCGGTGGGAATCATCACGGTTTCAATGCGCGGCGCATAAGCGGACCGCTCGACGCGCGGACCATCCAGCGCCGCGTCCATCTTGTCCAGCAGGAAGAGCCTTCCGCGGCGCGCCTGTTCCATCGCCTCCTGAAGAATCTGCCTGGTCAGACCGCCAATCTTGATGTCCATCTGCAGCGCCGTAATGCCCTTGCGCGTGCCGGCCACCTTGAAGTCCATATCGCCGTAGTGATCTTCCGCCCCGGCAATATCGGTCAGAATCGCGTAGTCGTCGCCTTCCTTCACCAGGCCCATTGCCACGCCGGCCACCGCGCCTTTCAGCGCAATACCCGCATCAAAGAGCGCCAAGCTCGAGCCGCAAACCGTCGCCATCGACGACGAGCCGTTCGACTCCAGAATGTCGCTGACAATGCGGACAGTGTAAGGAGACTCTTCGGCGCTGGGCAGAACCGCCGTAATAGCGCGCTCCGCCAATGCTCCGTGGCCTACTTCGCGGCGTCCCGTGCCGCCCATGCGGCCCGTCTCGCCCACGCAGAAGGGTGGAAAGTTGTAGTGCAGCATGAAAGGCTTTTTCTTTTCGCCTTCGTAGCTCTCCAAGCGCTGTCCCTCGTCGGCCGTGCCCAGCGTGGCCGTAACCAGCGCCTGCGTCTCGCCGCGTGTGAACAGTGCCGAACCGTGTGTGCGCGGCAGAACACTGGTCTCGATCGTGATCGCGCGAATCTCGTCAAAGGCGCGGCGGTCCGGCCGGATGCGCTCCTTTGTCACCTGCTCGCGGAAGATCTTCTCGCGCAGCTTCTCGTAGTAATGTCCCAGCTTTTTCTTGGCGCCCGGATCGTCCGCGGGCAACGCCGCCGCCAGCTCATCCTTGATCGCCTTGACAAGATTCTGGCTCTCCAGCTTCTCGTGAACCTTGGTGTCCAGCGCATCCTTCAGGCGGTCACTGGCCTTCGCGCTCAACTCGTCAAAGTACGCCTGATCGAACTCCGGCGCAACAAAAACCCGCTTCGCCTTGCCCGCCAAAGCCACCAGTTGGTCGATGGCCGCGCAAATCTTCTTGATCTCCGTGTGGCCGAATTCGATTGCCGCCAGAATCGTCTCTTCCGACTCTTCCTTGGCGCCCGACTCGATCATCACAATGCCGTCCTTGTGGCCGACAACCATGATATTCAACGTCGTCGCCGCGCGCTCGCTGTACGTCGGATTGATTACGAACTCGCCATTCACGCGTCCCACGCGCACCGCGCCCACCGTCGCGCCAAAGGGAATGTCAGACAGCGCCAGCGCGGCCGCCGCGGCATTGATGCCCACCACGTCCGGGTCGTTCTCCTTGTCCGCGCTGAAGACAAGCGCAATCAACTGCGTCTCATTGCGAAATCCATCGGGGAACAACGGGCGCAGCGGGCGATCGATCTGCCGGCAGGTCAGAATTTCTTTTTCGCTCGGCCGGCCTTCGCGCTTGATAAAGCCGCCGGGAATGCGTCCGCCGGCGTATGTGTACTCGCGGTAATCCACCGTGAGGGGGAAAAAATCGATGCCTTCCCTGGGTTCGGAAGAGGCTACTGCAGTCGCCAGGACAACGGTTTCGCCCGTGGTCACCAGCGCGGCGCCTGAGGCCTGCTTGGCCATGCGCCCGGTCTCAAAGACCAGCCGCTTGCCACCGGCAAGCTCGACGGATACTTCTTGCTTAGACATAGAGTCCTCGTTTCATTTTGTTCGCTTGGGAAACTTGTGGGGGGATTACACCGGAGACTGCGGAAAAGCTGGCGAAAGACTGAGCTGAACAGGAGGCGGAAGAAAATCTTGCTTTGAAAGGGCACGACTTCAGTCGTGCCGCAAAGGAAGCAAATCGAACTTGGGCTTTAGCCCCTGAGGCATGCCTTTCGTGGCTTTCGACTCGAATGCCCATTTTCTCCACGGCTGGATGCCCCAGCCTCGCCGCGCTTATGTTTTCGCGGCTAGGGCGGGAAACCACATTACCTACGGGTGTCCCAGGTCTCAATTTTGAGACCCGAAAAACCACGATCCTCATGCTGCGGCAACGGCCAAAACGACCATGCTTCAGCGTCGTCCCTGGCTGCGGCTTCGCTTCGCCAGGTGCGCCATGGCCCCTGGTCATGCATGCAACGGGGGCCGTGACCAACGTCCGGTCTGAACGCTTCCGGGTCAATGTTGGAGTCAAGGTTTGCTTTCTGGCTACTTGCGAATACCGAGTTTGCCGATCACGTCGCGGTAGCGATCGGTATCGTGCGTCTTCAGGTAATCGAGTAGGCGGCGGCGCTTGCTGACCAGTTGCAAAAGACCGCGCCGGGAAGCATGGTCCTTCTTGTGCGTCTTGAAATGTTCGGTCAGTTCGCTGATGCGCGCACTCAGAATCGCGATCTGGACCTCCGGCGAGCCGGTGTCCGTATCATGGGTGCGGAAGCTTTCAATCAGGGTTGTTTTCTTTGCGGTCGCCAGCACGGCGTGTGTTACTCCTCTTGTCTTCTCAGTCCACTCTTGAGTGTCTACTGTGAGATTACCATGAATAACCGCCGTCCGTCATGCCGCCGTCCCAATCGTCCCAACTCGCAAGCAAATGCATTCCCGCCAGCCTCACCGCGCCCCAAACCGGAAGAGCCGGTTGTCGAAGCGCTCCCGAATCACCTCAGCAACCTGCACCTGCTTGGCGTCGGGGTGCTCGGGGTTTAAAAGGTAGTTCCAGGTCTGCGGGGCCAGGACGGAAGGAACACGCGCCAGCGATGTCTCACTCGACGCCAGCCAGGCATCCCCAATTGCGCGCGTAGATTCCTGGCGTTCCTTCCAATCGGTTGGCGCAATCGCATTCAAGGACTTGATTGGCAATTCTTCGGGAACTGCAATCTGGAGCAATTGATAAAAACGCGGAAGATTCGCATCCTCGCACATATCCGTCAAGTGGACAACCCGTTCCAGCATCGCGCTGGCCGGACTATCCGCCAAATAGACAACCGGCCTTCCCGCGGTATGCCAACGCGCGGAGAATCCGCGACCCCCTTTACCACTCAAATCAATGTGATTGCTTATGCGCCAAAGAGTTGTCATGAAGTGTCATGCTCGCTGCCCCTCATCTATATAAACATTCCCTCGTCGAGCTGGATCAGGGCCTCCGCAACCGCATGTTCTCCAACCTCGGTATGCAACATGGCCAGCGCGGTCCTGCCGTCAAAACGGCGCTTGCCGCCACACAGCCACCTTCGGCCGTCCTCACGGTCGCCATACACCTTTACGGCCAGTTCATACATCTTCGCCACCCGCGCCAGCCGGTCAGACTCATCCAGACTCAAAGGCTCTTGCCGCTGCCGCCGATGCTTCAGCGTACGCGCCGGAATCACCACCTCCAGCAAATCCTTGACGGCAATGCCGGAATAGGCGGAAAACTCTTCCAGAATCGAGAGCGGAAGCCCGCGCTCAATCTCTCTCCAATCGAATTGAAATGCCGGAGAAGGAACAATCGGAATGGCCGCAGCCTGGCTCATAATGACATTATGCCACATTTTTCGCGGCATTTTGTCCGATCATGACAAACACAAATTGATTGGGCCTTTTCCTCTTTAGCCGACAGATGACAAACGTCATCTATGTGCGCGAACATCTTCAAGTGGATGGTATTGGGAGTCTGAACACTCAATGGAGAGTCAGTCCGAGAAATCGTAACCCGTAAAGGTCTCTCATTGCGCACCGACGATTCCCAACCTGCTTAGAATTTCAGCCGTTGTGAAACGCTCGACTCCGCAGCCCTCGAAATCGTTATCGTTTGTCCAAAGAGGGATATTGAAATGCGGCGTTAACGCTAATATCTCAATGCCATCGGGATCGCGCCATCCAATCAGCATCCCCGCCTCATCTATCGTGTCTGCGTATATTTCAGCGGATACAATCGAGACTGGAAGCGCGGCCACGGTAAGCAGGATTGAGTCTGGAGTGAGTTTTTTCTTGCGGCCAAGCAGAAGCGCGTATTCCCTAACCTCCGCAAAAGTCGCTTCCGTAGTGACCACTTCTTCAATTTCGGGATGATTGAAAACTAGCCGGGCACACCCGCCAATCACTGCGGAGAGCAACGCATTAGTGTCCGCGGCGATCTTCACGGCGTTTCTTTCGCCAGGATTGGAAGTCGGCGATAATCTCCTCTTCGCTGATTCCGCGCTTGGAAATTTGTTGTGCCACATCCGCGCTCAGCCCGGCAAACAGTTCGCGCTTCAACTCGACGGGCAACGTCGATTCTGGCCGAGGAAAGAAGATACCGGAAAGGCGCCCACGGCGCGTGACAAGGATCGGGCTCGAAGCGCGTAGTATCCCTGCGGCATTCTCCTGGAATTCGCGTTCCGTGCTGATCTGCATACTCCCGCTCCCGAGGCCATCTACCATCAGGCCGAAGTAGGCTGCTTCAGCCTCGCGCAGAAACTGACAAATCATCATCGACGACAGACAACTATCCCCTACTCCAGCATCTGCAAATCCAGCGGCTCTTCCAGCAGATAATCTTTCCCGCGCAAGCATTCCAGCGCCCGCTTCAGCGCCGGTGAGGTGCATGGTTCCACCGTCATCACAAAGGGCAGCGCGTGCGGAGAAAAGCCCGGCTTCTGCACAATCGCGCGTATGTTGATGCCCTCGCTGGCCAGCGCCACGGTAATATCCGCGATAATTCCCGGCTTGTCGTTCACCATGAAGCGGATATAGTGCGGAACTTCAAACTCCGCGCTCAGCCGCGACGCCGTGGCCGGAACCTTTACCCTCCGCGATCCGTGCGCCAGCGCCAGCAGGTCGCTCACCACCGCAACCGCTGTCGGGTGCCCACCCGCGCCGTGGCCGCTCAAAACCACATCTCCGCCGTAGTGGCCGCTGAAAATCACCATGTTCTCCGTGCCCCGGGACCAAGACAGTGGCGAGTGCAAATCCACCAGCATCGGCCCCACCGTCGCCGCCAGTTTCCCTGAAGCATGATCGGCCCGCGCAATCTGCCGGATCGTGCACCCCAGCTCGCGCGCATAGCTGAAGTCCACGGCGGCAATCGACGTGATCGCCTGCGGAACGATCTCCTCCGGGTCCACCGCAACACGCAGCGCCAGCCGCATTAAAATCGATAGCTTGGCCCGCGCATCGAAACCGCCCACGTCCTCCGTCGGATCGGCCTCCGCATAGCCCTTGGCCTGCGCATCCGCCAGCACCGGAGCGTACTCCGCGCCCTCCTGCATCTTGCTCAGAATGAAGTTGCAGGTGCCATTTAAAATCCCTTCAATGCGCTCGATATGGTCCCCGGCCAGCCCCTGCTCCAGACCCGGAATCACCGGAACTCCCCCGGCAACCGCAGCGCCATACTTCAGGTGTCCGCCCGTAGAGGCAGCCAGCCGCTCCAGTTCCACGCCGTGAAAGGCAATCAGCTTCTTGTTCGCCGTCACCACGCTCTTGCCGGCCCCAAGCGCGCGCCGCACCCACGTTCCCGCGGGCTCCAGCCCGCCGGCCAACTCCACCACCACATCGATATCCGAGCCCAAAACCGCCTCTGCATCTTCGCTCCATACCACGCTCGACGGAACCCACTCCGCCTTGCGCTTGGCCAAGCTGCGCGCGTAGATATGCGTCAGCTCAATCCCCTCGGGCCGCGACTCCACCAGGATCCGCGCCACCGAACTCGCCACCGTCCCAAAGCCAAAAAGAGCAATGCGCAGCGGCCGCTTTACACGGGCTTCCTGCGCGGAGATTGTTTGCGGCAACGCACTTCCAATTGGTTCAGGCACGGGAGGTTCCTTTCAAGACTGGTTTGGAGTTCATAACTAACGATCATACCTGAGCCATCACCCCGGCGTTACCCGAATTGCCGAACCAAAATCCGCCCCGATTTCAATAGATGCGCAGTCAATAGAATTCCTTGCGCAACCTACGGAACCGCAATAAATCGGGCGAAGGATGATCCCGTGCCAGCCGGAATGGTTGCCTTGCAGTTCAATATAATTTAGTACCAAAGTACCGAAAAATAGCGAGTAATGCTAATAGACAGCCTTGCTTTTTCCGTTCAAAATCTCCTTAATCTTTTTCGTCGCCTCGCCTCCTCGCTCAAAGGCCGGCGGAAAACTCCCGAAAACACCGCATTCCCCCAATGAGACGCCAACGATGACTCCCTGTCGAGTCGCGCAGTGGCGTCCAGGGGAAGCAAACCCGCAAAAGGAGAAACAATGTCCCCTTCATTGGTCTCGAACTCTCGTGGCAAGGCGCTGATGGCCCTTGCCTTCTTTGCGCTGATCCCCATCTGCGCTGCCGCACAAACCACTTTCACACCACCCGCTGTCGCTCCGGTCGCCAACCCTTGTCCGCGATTCTCAGCCGGCAGTCCGGTCTTGAATCCCGCCGCGCTCTTCAGTTCCAAGGGAGTCCTGGCCGTCAATTTCTCTTATCAAACCACAACCGATGGCCAGGGCCGCACACTATATTGCTTTATGACGCCCAGCGGACTTGAGAATCCAACCTTGCATGTGCTGCCCGGCGACCGCCTCATCATCACCGTCACGAACAACACTTCGGCGGGAACCAGTCCCATGGAGTTGAATGCCCCCAACTGCGGCGCTAATTTCATGGACTCCACATCGGTCAACATTCACTACCACGGCACCAATACGTCTCCCACATGCGGGCAGGATGAGGTCATCAAGACCATCGTCAACTACGGCCAGACCTTCCAGTACAACGTTGCTTTCCCCAGCAATGAGCCGCCGGGACTTTACTGGTACCACCCCCACGTTCACGGCATCGCTGAGGCCGCGGTGCTCGGCGGCGCTTCCGGCGCAATCGTTGTCGACGGAATTCAGAATGTGCAGCCTGCCGTGGCCAACCTTCCCCAACAGATCATCGTGCTTCGCGACCAGCCGCAGTTAAACGGATTGACCGAGGGACCAGGCGGATGCGTCAACGGCGTTCCCTTCCAGGACATCACCGTCAACAATGTGCCAATCAATTCGTTCCAGGCCAATCCGCCCAATGGCCCGGTCACATTCACGCCTGCCGTTCTCAACGTGAACCCACACGAAAAGCAGTTCTGGCGCGTGACTAACTCATCCGCCGATACCATCATGGATCTGCAGGTGCAATACAACGGAGTGGCGCAGACCCTGGAATTGGTGGGTATCGACGGTGTTCCCGTTAACTCCCAGGACGGCGCTACAACACCCAGCCTGATTCCTGTAACTCACTTCCGCCTGCCGCCGGCTTCGCGCGTCGAGTTCATCGTAACTACACCCACCTCCAGCATCAAAACAGCGCAGTTTATCACCACCTCCATTGCCACCGGCGTCAATGGCGATTGCGATCCCACCCGCCCCATCTTCAACATCGCACTGGGCGGCGACGCTCCATCCTCGGACCCGATTGCGGATGTTGCAAAGGCATCGGCGACCGTAAAGGCCGCGACGGTGCAGCGCTTCGCGGGCCTGGCAACCGCGCCCGTTGCGCAAACTCGCCTGCTGTATTTCTCTGAGAATTCAGACCAGACCCAGTTCTACATGACCGTCTACCCGCAAACGCCGGCAATCTTTAACCCCAATGCTCCGCCGGCAATCACGGCCATACAAGGAACCGTCGAGCAGTGGACTGTGCAGAACCGGGCACAGGAGAACCATGAGTTTCACCTTCATCAGGTGCACTTCCTGGTTCAATCGCAAAACAATTTCGCCATCAACGGCGCGCCACAGGCCCCGGCTGACACAGGCCAATATCTGGATATGGTTGAAGTGCCCGGATGGGATGGAAATCCAGCACACCCCTACCCGAGCGTCTCGCTCCTGGTTGACTTCCGCGGACCTGACGTTGGCAGCTTCGTCTTCCATTGCCACATTCTCGGCCATGAAGACCTCGGCATGATGAACATCATCCAGGTGGTGCCACCGCCGTCGGCTGCCAATACCCCCCAAACCGTAACGCCGGCAATAGCTCGGAACGCGGTCCCGGCTCCGGCCAAACAGCCCGCTGCAAGCTCCATGCTCATGCCCATGCCGGCTGAAGTTGCAACCAAACAACACGGCGGCGGGCAATAGAGCATTTTCTTTGATTATGCAAGGTCTGGGTGCCCCACCCTCGCCGCGGATTTGCTTTTGCGGCTAGGGTGGGACCGCTGGATGCCGGCCTTGCAGAAATAATGGGAATGCAATAACCGCGCCAGTTACGCTGTCGGCCTCGCCTGACTGACCCGAGGTCGTACACGATGCGCGGGCGGCAACACATCCCCGAAAGATCGCCGCCCGCCGCATCCCTGTCCTCCACCCAGTCATCTTGAGGATCGGAGGGATAAGACGCCACCTCCATCCTCAGGCTGTTTGAACCAGCATAACCCTCATGTAACATCGGTGTCAGATGCGGCGAGCCCTTTCCATCTTCCTGATTCTCGGCTTCTGCTTCGGCCCGCTGGCAACAGCGTTGGCGGCCGGCGGCGACCCGCGTCAGCCTGCCTGTTGCCGCCGCAACGGCAAGCATCACTGCGCCATGGTCGCGCTGATGAAAATGCAAGCCGCATCCGGCAACGTCAGCATCACCGCGCCCTTGACCTGCCCATTTTTCCCCAGTGAGTTCGCGGCGTCAACAGCATCCACCCATGGGCTCACCGTCGCATCCGTCAGCTTTTCCGTTCCGCGCACACAGGCCCTTTTACCCTCCGCACGCCGCGCCGCGCCACGCATGAGCCCCATCGCCCACCGCGCCGGCCGCGCCCCTCCCAACTACCTCGACTGAAATCCCAATCTAGCAATTCTCTGCTTGCAATCCTTCGCGCCGCTCCCCTTGCGCCGCGCGGCAGTCAGCCGTTGATTGGCAATTTGGTCTTCGGAGGTCCGCTCATGCGTCTTCATTTAGCCCTTTCCGCGGCTCTGTTTGCCGCTTCCATCCCCGTGTTTGCCAACGTCTTCGCCACCGTTCGCGGCGTCGTTCACGATCCCCAGCATCGCCCCATCTCAGGCGCATCCATCACACTTCAGGCCGCCGCCTCGGACTTCAAACTCACCGCCGTCTCCGGCCCCGACGGCGACTTCGCCTTACCACAGGCCCCCATCGGCGTCTATCGCCTCCAGGTCTCAGCCCCCGGCTTCGCCACCGTCACCCTGCCGCTCAACCTTGCCTCGGACACCAGCCCCGTTCTTCACGTTCCGCTTCCCATCGCGTCTGCCACCGACTCCGTCAAAGTCGATGGCCTGGCAAGCGACATCTCCTCCGATTCGGCAACTACCACAACTCTCATCACCCGCGCCCAGATCGAGCAAACCCCCGGCGCCAGCCGCACCATCGGCATGACCATGATCACAGACTACGTCCCCGGCGCTTACATGACTCATGACATGCTGCACATGCGCGGCGGCCATCAAACCAGTTGGCTGATTGATGGCATAGCTATCCCCAACACCAAAATCGCCTCCAACGTCGGCCCTCAGATCGACCCCAAAGACATCGACTCGCTTGAAACTCAGCGCGGAAGTTATGAAGCCGACCTCGGCGATCGCACCTACGGTGTCTTCAACGTCCTGCCCCGCAATGGTTTTGAGCGCGACCGCGAAGGCGAAGCTCTCTTCTCAGGCGGCAATCTCGGCACGGCTGAAGCCCAACTCTCCCTTGGCAACCACTCCCAGCAGAACGCCTGGTATTTGAGCCTTGCCGGTTCCCGCTCCAACTACGGACTCGCCCCGCCCATCGCGCAGACCTATCACGATTCCACCAATTCGCAGAGTGGCTTCCTCTCGCTCATTCGCAACCAATCGCCCAAAGATCAACTCCGCATCAACGCGCAGTACCGCCAGGATTATTTCGACATCCCTTACGATCCCAACCCCAACGACTGGGAGCAGGCGCCCCCGGACGGCTACGTCTCCGCAGGCCTCCGCGACGCCCAAACCGAGCGCGACAGCTTCCTCATCGTCAACTGGGTGCACACCTTCTCGCCCAAAGCGCTCCTCTCCGCCGCGCCCTTTTATCACCACAATCTAGCCGACTACGATTCGCTCCCTAACGACACACCCGTCTCCACCACCTGGCATCAAGACTCCAACTACGGCGGCGCGCAGGCCGACTTTCACCTGGAAGCCGGCCCCAACAGCTTCTCCGCCGGTTTCTATTCCTTCTTCCAGGCTGAGAACGACCTCTTCGGCGTAGCGTCAGCCGGTACGTGCGTCACCAACACCAACCCCTGTAATCAGGCCGCCGGCACAGATGCCGGTCTCGTCGAGTTCTATCTCGCCGATCACCTTCAACTGGGCCAGTTCGTCACCCTGATCGGCGGTGAACGCTTCTCCATCTATCGCGCCTGGCTCAATGAATCCGCCATCTATCCCCGCCTCGGCGCAACCCTGCTGATTCCCCGCCTCCACTGGGTTCTGCGCGGCTACTACGGCCATTTCTTCCAGCCCGCCCCCATCCTCACCGTCTCCAGTTCCGTCCTCAACTACGCCAGCCAGCAAGCCTCCGGCCCCAACGACTTCACCCCCATTCCCTCCGAGCGCGATGAAGAACATCAATTCGGCATTCAGATCCCTTACAAGGGCTGGCTCCTCGATATCGCCAACGTCAAGAATCGCGTCAACAATTTTCTTGACCACGCCAACCTTGGCGAATCCAGTATGTACTTCCCCATCGCCGTCAATGGCGCTCTCGTCCGCGCCTGGGAACTCACCCTCCGCTCCCCCCAGCTCGCGCGTTTCGGCCAGTTGCATGTGACCTATTCCAACCAGATCGCCGAGCAGCGCGGCAACATCGTCGGCGGCTTTACATGCAGTGTTCCCAATGACCCCGCCTGCGATCTCGGCCCCAACTACACCCCCGTTGACCACGATCAGCGCCAGACCCTCAACACCGGCTTCACCGCCAACCTCCCGCTGCGCGCCTGGTTCTCCTCGAACGTCTACTACGGCTCCGGCTTCTCCAATGGACTCCAGGGCGCGGCGCAGAGCCCCTACCAAGGCCCCTATCTGCCCGTCCACACCACATTCGATCTCTCAGGCGGACATAACATCGGCAAGAACTGGAAGCTCTCCGCCAGCATCCTCAACGCCACCAACCACCGAGTTTTACAAGATACCTCCCTCACCGTAGGCGGCTTCCACTACAACGACCCCAGAATCATCCAAGCCGAACTCCGCTACCGCTTCCACTTCTAATACTTCAGTGGCAGATCGGGAAAACGGAGGGAGCGGGGCCTTCAGGCCCCTGAAAAAGCACAATTTGAAGGGCCTGGGTCTATGGCCTATTTCTTTAGATTTAGTCAAGTACAACTGTAGTACTAACCCACGGCCCTGAAACCGCCGCCATCCTGAGCAACTTGAATCGCGGTGACCAGTCATGGCTGAAATGAACCTGCCACAAATGCTCGGTGCCCATCCATTATGCTGCTTTACCGCGGAATGGGTGGGATAGCACGAACCACCCCCTTGAAGGGATGAAACTTGAGCCATCTCCTCCATCCCGCCAACTTGCTAACTCGCTAACTCCGCGCAGCGGAGGCCAACTCGCCGCATTTGTTCCTCAACAGTATTTCGCTCGTCGTTTGCAGATTAATTCATTCCCACGCCCACAATAGAAGTAGTCGCAAACAGGAGGCCCAAAAATAACCACCGTCCAATCGCCAACCCGCGCAGTCTCAATTCCCAGTCCCTTAGTCCCTAGTCCCTTAGTCCCAGTTTTTCGCCCCATCTTCCCCGTTTCTTCGCCAAAAAATCCGCCACCCCCCACCCCCCCTACCCCATAAAGCCCCATTTCCAACCCCTCCAAATCACCTAACCATCGAGCAATCAACAACATAAGATTTCACCCTGTTAATTAAGTAGTAACTGAAACCCCTCGTTTTTGCCCCGTTTTCCGCCCAAAAACTGCCCGTTTGGGCCTCAAAACCCTCGATTTCTTATCATTTTTCACAGCCTCCTACTCAGCGTACAAGGCTGGCTTTAAGGCGCTGGAGAAGGGATGGGCCTTTATCCAGTCCGGCCCGTTTTGCTCAGCTCGCTATAGAAACCCAAATCCGCGCCGCGCACTTGCTTGACGATGTAGAGAATCTGCCCATAGTGCATTCCAAAATGCTCGACCACCTGACAGACAGCATCCAGGCCGCGCACGTGATAGCCCTGAATCTGGTAGGACGCTAGCAGGTCAGCCTCAGTGAGCCGCATCAGCACTTCTGACGCTTCTTGCACGGTTGCGCCGAGTTTTCCCAGCAGCGCGGAGGCCTTCATTCCGCCTTCCGCGGCAAACTCCTCAGGCCGATTGCGGCCATCCTGCTGGCGGTTGAAGGAAGCCACTAGCCACTGCCGCACATTGCCATTGAGATGCAGAATCAGGTTGCCGATGCTGTTGCTGGCCTGGTTGGGACGCCACCAAAGCTGCTCGTCGCTCAGCGATTCCACGCACGCGCGCAGCCGCGGACAGTATTGCTCCACGAGCTTGCGGCGCGAGAAGTCAAGAAAGAGTTGGGTAACATCCGCGTTCGATTCTGTCATTGAAAAAACTCCTTTTGCAGCTTTCTATTGAGTAGACTATTCCCGTCAATTGCCGAAAGCATTTCATGAGCATAGAATTCCGTTGGAATACCTTACACAAAGAGGATTGGAATCATGCGCGCTTTCGCTTCGCTATCCTTGACTGTCTTTGCCCTGGCTGTTTCTAACGCCACGCTCTCGGCGCACTCCCAAAGTCCGATAGTTCAGTCCCAGACGATCTCCGGAGGCACACCAGGCGGCGATGCCCAATCCGCCGCAAACACCGTGCGCGCCGAGCACGAAACACAATCCGCCGCTCAGATTCAAGGCTTATCGCAAGACCAGTCGTACGCGCAGAATCAGGCCGCGGCCCAGAAAGCTGAAGCGCAAGCAAGAACGCAGGCCATCGCTGCTCGCAAGGAGCAATGGGCCGAAAGGCAGGTGGCATTTACGCCGCCCATGGGCTGGAATAGTTGGAACCACTTTGCCGGCAATGTCACCGATAAAGACATCCGCGTCGCCGCCGATCAGCTGATTGCAACCGGCATGAAAGACGCTGGCTACATCTATGTGAATATCGACGACACATGGGAGGGCGAGCGCGATTCGCACGGGGAGCTGCACGCGAATTCGAAGTTCCCAGACATGAAGGCGCTGGCCGATTACGTGCACTCCAAAGGGCTGAAGATCGGCATCTACTCCTCGCCGGGCTCCAAGACCTGCGGCGGCTTTGCCGGCTCGCTGGGCCATGAGGAGCAGGACGCAAAGATGTATGCCGCCTGGGGAATCGATTATCTCAAGTACGATCTGTGCAGCTTCCGCGAGGATGTTCTGGACAAACAGGCGCCCAACGATCCCGCCTTGCAGATGAAGCTGATTATCGGCGCCTATGCCAAGATGGATAAAGCTCTGAAGGCGACTGGGCGGCCTATCGTTTACTCATTCTGCCAGTATGGATGGGACGCGGTTTGGGAGTGGGGCCCAGCGGCGGGCGCCAACCTATGGCGCACCACGGGCGATGTGACGCCGGAGTGGGACCGCATCTATTCGATTGTGAGCCAGCAAGCCGGTCTGGCTGCCTATTCGGGTCCCGGCCACTGGAACGACCCCGACATGCTGGAAGTGGGCAATGGTAAGCTGACGCTGGCTGAGAACCGCAGCCACTTCAGTTGGTGGGCCATGCTGGCCGCTCCGCTGCTGGCCGGTAACGACTTGCCCAACATGAAGCCTGAGATCCATGACATCCTCACCAACCGCGATGTGATCGCCATCGACCAGGATTCGCTGGGAAGGCAGGGCATCCGCGCTTACAGCGACGGCGAGGTCGAGGTCTGGGCGCGCCCACTTTCTACCGGAGCGCTGGTGCTGGGCATCTTCGACGTTGGCGACAGCCGCTACTCCACGCATCCGTTTCATTTGAAATTGAGCAAGCTTAACCTGACCGCAACGCAGACAGCCAAGGATCTATGGACGGGAAAGACCGTCCAACTGACCGACAATATGCCGATCGAAATCACCAGCCACGACGTGCTGTTGCTGCGCATCGACAAACCCTCTGTTCAGCTTCACTAATCGAATTACACCCGGCAGACGGTCGTCGTAAGCGGTGGCCGTTTGCATTTTTATGCTTCCTAGATCGGTGCGATTGAGTCAGCTATTTCGACTTCAAATTCATGATCCTTTCATGTCTTTCGTTTCTTTCAAGAAAAATGCTATTGAAAGTGGACCCTTTAGCTCTATATTGATTCATAGCTGGAGATGCAAGGCCGCATCTCCCCGGCACACAGACGGAGGAGCCGCAGGCAGGATCACGCTCCAATCCGCGGCGCGAAACTTCCCTTCGCGAAGATCTCTCAACCCACCCCCCGCACTCAGGCGCGCCGCCGCCTAAGAGACATTTATGCAGACTAGAGGTATCTTTTCCCTGTATCTCCCTTCCCTGTCCCTCGCTTCCCCTTCCCTCACTTCCCCTTCCCTCGCTTCCCTTTCCCTCACTTCCCCGTCCGTCGCTTCCCGGTCCATCGCTTCTTCTTGGACGTCCCGGCTCCGGGCTGCAATTGCCGCCGTCTGGCAAGGCGCGGGCTTGCTTGCCGCCGCTGCCTTGCTGACCACCGCGGGCGCGGGCGCGCAATCGCCCACGCCAGATGCCTCGGGGACGGCTGAGGCGGCCATCCCGCAGCAGGTGCGTTTTGCGGGCCAACTTGCCAGCCGCGCCGGTGAAACGGTTGAGGCGGTCTTTCGCGTCTATGCCGCGGCTGAAGGCGGTGAGCCGCTGTGGTCCGAGACGCAGCGCGTCGCCGTTGGCGGCGATGGCGGCTATACCGTTCTGCTGGGCAGCAATAGCGCGCAGGGGTTGCCGCAATCGATCTTTGCCGGGGGGCTGGCGCGCTGGCTGGGCGTGAGCGTGGAGCAGGCCGCCGAGTTGCCGCGCGCGCCGCTTTCCAGCGTTCCTTACGCCATGAAGTCGGCCGACGCCGATACGCTGGCCGGCCACACGGCCGCCGAATTTGTGACGCAGGCTCAACTGGGCGCGCTGGCGGAAACGTCCGCGGCATCCTCGGCGCCGGCAGCCACGCCGCAGCTCCTTGAGGCCACGCCCACCGGTTCAGGCACCACGGGCACGGTGCCGCTTTGGACCAGCTCGACTACGCTGGGCAACTCGGAGATTGTGCAGGTGGGCACAAAGATCGGCATCAATAACGCCGCGCCGGCCGCCACGCTCGACGTCACCGGCACCACCACGCTGCGCGGAACCGTCGCCATTCCACCGGCCAGCGTAGCCACCACAACCGTAGGCTCCAACTCCCACCAGATGGAGCTGAGCGCAAGCTCCTGGTCGTCGACCGCGGCCGCGCCGGTGCAGCAGAACTTTGCCTGGCTGGCGGCGGCTACCGGCAACAACACCGCCTCGCCCGCCGGCGTGCTCGATCTGCAATTTGGCTCTGGAACCAACCCGCTGCTGGCCACCGGCTTTTCCATCTCCAGCAATGGCCGCGTCAACTTTGCCTCCGGGCAGACCTATCCCGGCGCGGGCACCATCACGGTTGTGACTCCGACGAGCCCGTTGACCGGCGGAGGCACCAGCGGACCGGTCAGCATCGGGCTCAATGTCACCGCGCTTGAACCGCTGCTCAACACATATTTTGCGCGCGTGAACTCGGGCAACAACTTTGTTGGAACGCAGGCGATCACGGGCAGCCTCAGCGCCTCGCTGCTTACCACGGCCGGCGGGGGCCTGCTGTCAAACGGCGCCATCACGGCGGCGCCCAAGACCACGGCCACTACGACGGGAGCCGTGAGCTCGCCGCTGCTGGAAGTGCAAGCCAGCGCCTACTCCAGCACCGCCGCGGCCGCCGTGCCGCAGAACTTTGCCTGGCAATCGGTGGCCACCGGCAACAACACCGCTTCCCCCTCAGCCAACCTGGCGCTGCTGTACGGCTCAGGCGCGAGCGCTCCCGCGGCCACAGGGCTTTCCATCGCCTCCAACGGAGCCATCAACTTCAGCCCCAGCCAGACTTTTCCCATCACCGGCACCGGCGGCGGCACCATCACCGGGATTACCACCACCAGCCCGCTGATCGGCGGCGGGACCTCCGGCTCGGTGGCGCTGGGGTTGAATACGGGGGCGCTGCCGCTCTTCTCGGCTGGGGTTCCAGTGGTTCTGCCGGCACGTTTGGTGACTCGGACACCGGCTACGGCATACAAGGAGAAAGCACGTCGGGGTTCGGCGTCTATTCACAGGTAACCACCCCGGCCGCTGGCTCTGCGGGGGTCTTGGGCTTCACTGGCACAGCTTTCAGCGGCAGCTACAGCACTGAAGCCGGGATTGCCGATGCGGGCGTATGGGCCGATACTTCCGCCGCAGGCACCGGTGTCCCCGTAGCTCTATTTGCCTCCGGAGATGATGCATACGGCGCCGCAGTGGTCACCAATGGCGCGGATTTTCCAAGTATTTTCGCCGATAACAATGGTGGAACGGCGGCGGAGTTTGAATCGTCAACAGGGTATGGCGTGTCCGCATCGACAAACAGCGGAACCGGTCTTTACGGATCAACCAACGGCGGCGGAGATGGTGTTGAAGGTATCGATTCAACCACCGTGTCGCAAGACGCCGGTGTCCTTGGCGTTGCAAACCTGGCCAGCAGCACCTATGGGGCCTTCAATATTTACGCCGGGGTGTGGGGTGACACGGGCACGAGCAGCACAACCATCTCGCCTGCCTGGGCCATCGGCGTGCTGGGCACAGCGGACGACGGCCATGCTGGCGTCTTCTTGAACAACAGCTCGGGGTGGTCCACACTCTATGTGTCGAATGCCAGCACTGGCGGCACAGGCCAGTCTGTGGGCCTCTTCAAGACCCTTATGGCAAGCAGTTCCGACGGCACCTGCGGTATCGGCAGCGGCGGCAGCCTGAGCTGCACAGGCCAGATCAAGTCTTTGGTCAGCGCAGGCGGAGGGGCGCGCACAGTGGAAACCTACTCTGTGCAGTCGCCGGAAAACTGGATGGAGGATTTTGGCTCTGGGGAGTTGCACGGGGGAACTGCGGTGATTACGCTTGACCCGGCCTTTTCCGAAACGGTGACCGGCGACGCCAGCTACCATGTCTTTCTGACCCCCAACGGCGATTCTAAAGGGCTCTACGTCACTGCCAAGACCGCAACCACTTTCGAGGTGCGCGAATCTGGCGGCGGAAAGTCGTCGCTAAGCTTCGATTACCGGATCGTCGCCAAGCGCCGCGGCTTTGAGGCGCAGCGGCTGGTCGATGTAACCGAACGCTTCAACGCGGAAGAAAGAGCGGGCGCGCTGGCTATGAATTCGGGTATGCATCGCTCGCCAGTCGCTTTGGCGAAGTCGCCACTGCATACGGCATTCAACACTCATTCTCGCCGCGCTATGCCGACCCAGATTATCGCTCCCACCAAACACATGACACAGCCGGCAACCACGCCACATTCTTAACCCACAGGGAAGCAGGAACACTACAACGCTTGAGGGCCTGTCCTGCCGCAAAGTCCGCGGAAGGGTGGGCCCTGAAGCCTTTTGCTAGTGCAGTAGGACGCTCAGGCCAGATGATGGCGGTTAAGGAATCCTGACCCAATTCTCGGTCCGGCCCAGCAGCGAAATGCCTATGAATCCGCGCAGGTGGAGGCCGGACGTCCCCTCAGCCCAGATCTTGCCGTTGTAGGTTTTGCCATTGTCCGGGTCCACGACGGCGCCGCCTATCCAATCGTCGCCTTCGGGATGGAAGTTTTGCAGGAAGACCATTCCCAGAATCGGCTGGTTCTTGAATTCGCCGGAACACTTGTCGCAAAGATCTTGCGGAGTTCGGCCTGGACGCACCTTGGTCACGCGTCCAAAGAGCATTCCGTTCCGCAGATAGGTCTCGACCTGCCCGCCTTGCGAGCCGTCGCTGTTGACAATTTGCCAATGCCCAACCGCGTTCCGCAACTTGGCTGAGAGTTCCTGCGCGCTTGATCCTACTACACAAACTAGCGCAAAAAACGCCATCGCCGCGCCGCCGAGCATGCTGTCTCGAACCGTTTTCATTCCGACCCCCCGTGGATGGATTGTAGTGCCGCGATGCATGGAGAAGATACCGCCCAGTGTTTTTGCAATATTCTGAAACTGGAACGACCAATGAGCGCCAAACAGACCGCCAAACCCGCAGCGCGCGGCTTTGACAAAGAGCTTGCGGAAATGGAAGCTCTGAGCGAAGCCATGAAGGCCGGCGCAGCCCCTGATGCGGAGCGCCTCCGTAAAGCGTTGAGGCATCGCAGCAGTTTTCTGGTTGCCAAAGCCGCCCGCATGGTTGCCGATGCGGAACTCTTTGCGCTCCTGCCCGATGTGCTTGCCGCCTACGACCGCTTCTTTATCGACGCAGCCAAAACCGACCCACAATGCTGGGCCAAAAATGCGCTGGTCAAGACGCTGGTCAAGCTCGAACATCGCCAGAGGGACGCCTACCTCCGCGGCCTGCGTCACCATCAAATGGAGGGAGCGTGGGGACCTCCGTCCGATAGCTCGGGAGCCTTGCGCTGCGCCAGCGCCCAGGCGCTGGTCGATTGCCCCGGCATTTCCGACTCCGACCTTCTGACCATTCTTCTGGAGCCGCTCACCGACACCGACAAGACTGTGCGGATGGAGGCGGCGCGCGCCATTGGTCAGGTCGGGGGACCAAGCGCCGCGCTTCTACTTCGCCTGGCAGCGCTTCTCGGCAAACATGAACCCGAACCGGAGGTACTCGGCGCCGTTTACTCCGCCCTGCTTGCGGTGGAAGGCGCGCGCGCCATCCCAGTGGTTGCCTCGGCCCTGGAGCCCGGCGACGATCCTTCGGCGGAGGCCGCCTTCGCGCTCGCTGAGATGCGCGTCCCTGAAGCTCTCTCGGCGCTCACCTTGCGCTTCCGCGCAAGCGCCGATAGCTGGTTTGCTTCGGTACTCCTTAGCGCCATTGCCCTCACACGTTTGCCTGAGGCTGGGGAATTCTTACTCACCCTGATCCAGAACGAGAGCCGCGAAGCGCCAGCGGCGATCGAGGCAATCGGCCGCAGCTCTCCCTCTGCCGAGATGCGCGCCCGTCTGCAAAAAATCGTTGAAGACGCAGGCAGCCCTCGCCTCGATCAGGCCTTGCAGCAGCACTTGCCCCCGCTACCGGAATGAACCAGCCAAATAGCCGCGGACCGAAACAAAAATAATTCAGAAACTTTTGCAGGGAATTATCTGGTTCTATGCCAAAGTGAAGTTACAAGCTTCTGAGAAGCAGAAGATGTGTGGTCTCCTCGAACGGCCGGGGCAAATCCAGAAAGATCGATTTGCTCCCGGCCGTTCGTTTTTTCCCTTTGTATCTTTCCCCAAGAATCTGAAAACGACAGAACTCTTTCCCATTTGACTGCTCATTGGGTCGGACGCGCCCCACCCTCGTTGCTGGCGTGTTGAGCGAGCGCAGAGTATCCGAAGAATTTGCGTCCGCTCCTTTGTGACGAGGGTGGACTGGGGTCACCTGCAGATAATCTAACTCCCCGCCTCCGCGTACCGCCCCAACTCCTTTACCAGGTCGCAATGCGGCTTTAGCGCCTCAATGGCGCGCGCGCTTTTCTCGCCCACTTCAATTAATAAATCCACATAAAAAACATACTCCCACGGCTTGCCGTGTACTGGCCGCGACTCGATCTTGGTCAGGTTTGTCCCAATCGCAGCCAGGGCATTCAGCGCCGCCACCAGCGACCCCGAACGATGCTCCACGGAGAATGCCAGGCTAATTTTATTAGCCGCCGCGTCGGTCACCACGTCAGGCGTCCGCCGCACCAGAAAGAAGCGCGTAAAATTCTCGGGATTATCTTCAATGTCCGCGGCTAGAATTTCCGCACCGTAGTAGCGGGCTGCCGCCTCGCTGGCAATCGCCGCCGCCCGGCGGTCGCTGCTCTCCACCAATTGCTTCACGCTTCCCGCCGTGTCGTATGCGGCCAGCGCGGTCATTGCCGGATGCGACGCTAAAAACCGTCTGCACTGCGCCAGCGCCACCGGATGCGAAAAGACGCGGTCGATCTCGTGCATCGAGCCACCGGGCAATGCAATCAGGTTATGCCGGATGCGCAGCAGCGTCTCTCGCTCGACTCGCACATCGTGCGTCAGCAACAGGTCAAAGTGCTCCAGAACCGACCCCGCCAAGCTGTTTTCGATGGGAATCACCGCGACATCCACCGCGCCCCCGCTCAAGGACGCGAAGACCTCCGCCGACAGGGAGCATGGAACGATCTCCCCTTCTGGAATTATCTTCAACGCGGCTTCGTGGCTGAACGACCCAGGCGCACCCTGAATAGCAATCTTCATCGTCTTCCTGTTTCTCCTCAAATTACCACATGGTCATCCAGGACCCATCCCTGCCTATTTCATCCATAAATCCCCGGCCACAAAACCCAGAAAGACCATGGCAATCACGCCGTTCATCGTAAAGAAAGCCGCATTCAGCCGCCGCAAATCCCTGGGTGAAACGAGCGAGTGCTCATAAGCCAGCAACAAGCCCACGGCCCCAACTCCCATCCACCCGACCCAGCCAAAGTGAAACAAATCCCCAAACCACATTAGCAGGCACAGCATCGAGAGATGCATCGCCCGCGCTGTCCAGAAGGCTGCGGGAATCCCCACAGCCTGCGGGAGGCTATGCAACCCGACGGCGCGGTCGTGTTCGCAGTCCTGGCATGAGTAGAGCACGTCAAAGCCGCCCGCCCACAATGTCACCGCCGCGGTCAGCACCAAAATCCTCTCGTCCAAGGAGCCGCGCACGGCAATCCATGCGGCCGACGGCGCCAACCCCAGCGCCAACCCCAGCCCCAGATGCGACCACCGCGTCAGGCGCTTCAAGTAGCTATAGCCAAACAGCACAATAAGGACCAGGGGCGAGAGCAAGAGCGTCAGCCGGTTCAGTTCCGCGGATGCCCCAATAAAAACCGCCGCCGCTAGAACGGAAAAGCCCAGCACAAAACTCGGCGTCAGCAGCCCCGCGGGAATCGCGCGCGTCTTGGTGCGGGGATTCGCGGCGTCCAACTCAGCGTCGGCCCAGCGGTTAAATGCCATCGCGGCCGACCGAGCCGAAACCATTGCCACGAGAATCCAGACCAATTTCCACGGCAGCGATGCACGCCAATCGGCCATTCCGCCCGCCGCCAGCAGCACTGCGGTCAACGCAAACGGCAGCGCAAAGATGGAATGCTCCCACTTGATCATCTCCAGCGTCGTCCGTGTCCTGGCCCACAAGCTCCGCATTTCCAGCTCCATTGGTCCAGTTTACTTGAGGAGTGCCACAATCCGCGTGAGCGCGGATCGTTGGAGAAGGCATTTAGATTTGAGGATGGAGAGGACTGAAACGTCGATGCGCGGAATGCTGGCTCATTGCAAAGAATGAAAAAAGAGGAGTTCCCGGGCTTCATGTGTTACATGCTGCCTGGGAACTCCTTTCCCCAGATCTGCGTTGTTTCTGTAACCCATTCTCTGGGTGTGTTCAAAATTGCACAAGATTACGGAAGCAGTGTGGATATAAGTAACCATGTCTATTTACTGATAAGTAACTAGGTAATGCCTCTGCGAATCCCCTGGCGGCGGTCTGCCTGGCGGCGGTCCTCCTGGCGGCGCTCGTTGCTACCTGCGATCTGCACGAGGGACGGATCCGAAGCGCGCATAAGGAGTTCTATGCGGTTATCAGCGCCAGTTTTGCGCATCAAGCGTCCGACATGGGCTTGGACGGTACGTTCCTCAATGCCCAATTTGTGGGCAATTTCGCGATTCGAAGATGCCGTCAGAATCAGTTCCAAGACTTGACGCTCGCGGTCTGTCAGGCGAGGCGGTTCGTTGACAAGGCTGGTATCGGAGAAGCCGATCAATCTGTCAATCAACTGCGAGAGGAGCCTGCGCGGAGCCCAAATGGAGCCGCTGGTGACTACTTCAACAGCCTGGCGGACGATGCGCGGGCTGGCCTTCAGATCCAGGTAGGCGCGGGCGCCGGCAACGATGAGATCCATAATGAGCTTGTCATTGCCTTCCGGGCCAATGACGATCAGCTTCATGCCGGGACGGTTGTGGCGAATGATCTGAACTGCTTCCATGCCAGCGGTGGCCGAATGCAGGTCAACCACGAGAAACTCCAGTGTCGAGTCGTCAAGAAGCTCCTCAATGCTGCCGATGACAGGAGTGAGCGGCGCATAGCCTTCTTCCGGGCCATGTTCAAAGATGCTGGCAATTCCCGCCTGACGCAGAGGTTCATCGGTAAGCACACCTACGCGGATCGGTTCAGCGGTGTTGATTGCGGACATCCTTTCCCTCCCGGCCTTTTGCAGGAAGACTGGGCCCCAAGCGTGCGGAAGAAAACCCTTTTCCGCATCCCCTGACAAAACACTCCACTCCTAAAACCCGTCCAAAACCCTTCCAACCGGTTTCTTCCCTTTCACAATCTTGGAAGAACGATCCCTTGTTGATTTTGGTATTTGCCTTTGCGGTCGGCATAGCTAACCAGGCACGGTTCATCGGAGCGGAAAAAGAGAATCTGGCACAGCCCCTCGTTGGCGTAGACCTTGGCTGGTAGCGGTGTTGTGTTGGAGATTTCGAGAGTAGCGAATCCCTCCCACTCCGGCTCGAAAGGCGTCACGTTCACAATGATCCCGCAACGCGCATAGGTTGATTTACCAACGCAGATCGTAAGTACATCCCTGGGAATACGAAAATACTCGACAGAACGGGCCAATGCGAAGGAATTGGGCGGCACGATCACAGAATCCGCATGCACGCTGACGAAGGACCGCTCGTCAAAGGCCTTGGGATCGATAATGGCGCTGTTCACATTGGTGAAGATCTTGAATTCACGGGAGACGCGCAGGTCATAGCCGTAGGAGGAGAGGCCATAAGAGATGGCCCCGGCAGAGACTTGTGTCTCGCTGAAGGGCTCTATCATCTGGTGTTCAATGGCTTGTTCCTTGATCCAACGGTCGCTCTGAATTGACATTCTTATCCTGTTCCGGCAGAGCCTTTGCGAGCCCAGATAGGTTTAAACGAACAATGGATTGTTTGCAC
Source organism: Occallatibacter sp. (assembly GCA_050014335.1). Classification (GTDB taxonomy): domain Bacteria; phylum Acidobacteriota; class Terriglobia; order Terriglobales; family Acidobacteriaceae; genus Telmatobacter. Next base: position 54,406 of record JBEKDN010000004.1, read on the forward strand.
CATCTTACGAAATCTCTTCGCCAATATCAAAGTGCGCGGCGCAAGGGTCGAAAAGAAAACCGCATAAAAAGACGAGACAAATTAGCCCGTCCGAAACCAGAAGGCAACAGTAAAGGTTTACCCCCGGCGTGAAAGGCCTGGGAGCAAACGGGTAGAATCAACGGGAGAGTTAACGCATGAGGCTTTCCAGTACAAGAAAGAACATGCTTGGCGTAGTAAACGGCGGAAAACCCCCACAAAGGAATTGTACGGGTTAAAGCCGTTGTGGAAAAAACTACTGGATTGAAGTTCCGCTGGAATGGCTGGCTGTGAATTTGCAAACGGCACCTGGGAGAGGATGCATGACGCTTGGAGAATTGATTGAAAGGCTGGGCGGACTGCTGGTTCAGGGGTCGCCGGAATTTGCAATCGAGGGGGTGCGCGGGATCAGTCAGGCCGGGAGCTGCCATCTGGTTTTTGCCGAGAACGCGGCCGGGGCTTGCCAGGCATTCACGAGCGGAGCCGGGGCGGTTGTGCTGCCCGCTGGCGTAATGGACCCGTACCCCGCAGGCAAGGGAATTGTCGAGGCCGAGCAGCCTCGTCTATGGTTTGCGCGCGCGGCCAAACTGATTAGCCCCGCATTGCCAGGCAGCGGAGTTGACGCGGCGGCCGTAGTGGCGGCAACCGCGGTACTGGGCGAGGGAGTGACTGTGGGGCCTTGCGCTGTGGTGGGAGAAGCGGCGGAAATCGGTGCTGGAACGTTCATTGAGGCGGGCGCGGTGATTGGGGCTGGCGTGCGCATTGGCGATGAGTGCCACATATATCCCCGGGCTGTGCTCTATCCGGGAACGACGTTGAGGGATAGGGTCGTGGTGCACGCCGGCGCGGTGCTGGGCGCGGATGGGTTTGGTTACGCACGCGACTCTGCGACGGGCGCCTACATTCAGTTTCCGCAGCAGGGGACGCTCGTGATTGAGGACGACGTTGAGATTGGAGCCAACTCGACGGTCGACCGTGGCGCTCTGAAGGAGACGAAGATTGGCCGGGGAACGAAGATAGACAACCTGGTTCACGTGGGCCATAACTGCGAGATCGGCGAGGATGTGATTCTGGTGGCTGGCGTTGGCATTTCCGGCTCCTGCACGGTGGGCAACGGCGCAGTGATCGCCGGGCAGGTTGGCATTGGCGATCATGCGCGCATTGGTCCTGGAGTGATTCTAGGCGGCCAGGCAGGCGTGTTGAGCGGCAAGACAGTGACCAATGAGGGCCTCAAACCGGGAACGGTTCTGTGGGGGACGCCAGCTCGTCCGTTGAAGCAGGTTCTGCGCGAGATGGCCGTGGTGGCGCGGCTAGCGAAGAAAAACAGGAGTTAAGAAACAGGGATCGGCGCTGCAAGTTCAGGCTGCGGAGGCGGAATGGGAGGCTGCTGCGGGGCTGGCCTGGATGGTTTTGGCTCAGTGTTTCTGAGCAGGATTGCCAAGCCGTGAGCGCCGTCCATGTGGCTCTCGACCAGCAGCTCATGCGCCAGGTTGAGAAACTCAGGATGATGCTCAAAGTGCTTGCTGGCCGCCTGCACGGTATGAACGACGTGCTCGGCGGAGAAAGCCTCGCGATGGAAGCCGGCGACTCCGATCAGCAATCCTTTCATTAGTGCGAATTGAGCCGTAAGCAGGGCAAACTCCCGTGTCATTGAGAGTGGAGTTTGCTCGCTTACCTGCCCGAAGGGAAAGCGGCAACGGAGAATGGTGTTGGTGAGAAAGTTCTCCAGAATGTAGGGATGGCGGTCAAAGAACGGGGCGTAGTAGCGGTCGTGCGCCAGGGCATAATCCGCGGCAAGGCTCTGAATAGTTGCGCCAGGACGATTGCCGATGCCGGAGGTAAAGGCCTGCACACACTCCAGGAAGCGCGGGCGCAGATTGGAACGGCGCAAGAGCATCCCGGCCAGACGCAGCACGACATCCAGTTGCGCCTCGCGGTCGAGCGGCAGGGTTTCCATTGCGCCGATGAGCGCTCCGGAGGCTACCGAGGCGGCAAAATCTTTGAGGAAGTCGGGAACGCTTCTCTTCAATTCACCACTGGCAATGGCGTCGAGGCGGCGGCAAAATACGCCAAGGAGAAAAAGCCTTTGCCAGAGCGGATAGACGCGGTTGCGAATGAGCAGCAGGACAACCTGGCGGATGGGCCAGAACCAGAAGAATTGCGATGAGAGATAGCCGTCGATCGGCTCAGCGCCGTTGCGGAGCACGAGAGGTTGTGCCTCAGCGCCTTGCTGGCTGTCGAGCGCGGGCAGGTCTGGATTGAGGAGCACAAGACGCGCAGCCTCAGGACACGAGAGTGTAAGAGCCGTCTCCCGAATGTCGCCTATGCTGTGAATGACGCGGGGATATGTGGCGCA
>JBEKDN010000005.1:0-39618 GCA_050014335.1 Occallatibacter sp.
GCATAATAAATGCAGTCGCAAACACGAGGCCAAATGACCATCGCTCAACCTCCAATCCGCCCATTTTTCAGCCCCAGTCCTTCTTTCTTGGTTCCAGTTTTCCGTCCTATGTTCTCCTTTTATTCGCCTAAATAATCCGCTGACCCCACCCCCCCTACACCTCCGCACCCCATTTATGACCCTCTTATCGTTTATAACTAACATGTAATCAGATGTTTGTAATTATTACATAGTTACTAAAAGGTAAACACGGACCTCATTTTTTGCCCACTTTTTGACCCCAAAAGTGCCATTTAACTCGGAAAAAACGTCGATTTAATCCCAAAAAACATCTCTGTGGATCGCGGTTCGGCCCAATTGCTCGCGGTTGATGAGACAACGATTTCGCTCATGAAACCTGAGATACGATCGGAGATGATTTTGCTTTTGGCAAGACCGATGACGCTGAGATGGCGCAGCAGTTGGCTCGGAAGAAACCGCACAAATGCGTTCGGAAAATGTTGTGTGCTCACTTCCGTCTAAGAGCATTGCCTGCACTCACGCGGGTTTTAGAATCCGTGCCTGAGACTCTACAATCGATCCATGCTGATTGAAGGCATTTTTGCAGCGGTTCCTACGCCGTTCTATCCGGATGAGCGAATTTACTTTCGTAAACTTGAGGCTAATATAGCGCACTACTCGCGCAGTTTACTGGCGGGAATGCTGCTGCTCGGGTCGACAGGCGAGGCGGCGATGCTCGACGACGCGGAGAGCCGCGAGGTGCTGCGCGTGGCCGCTGAGGCAGCCGCTGCGGAGAAGGTGCTGATTGCCGGCGTGGGCCGCGAGAGCGTCAAGGGAACGGTGGAATTGGCGGAGGCTGCGGCGCGGTTTGGATACGACGCCGTGCTGGTGCGAACGCCGACTTACTATGCGAAGCAGATGAATGCGCCAGTTGTGCTGCATTACTTCCGCAGCGTGGCTGATCGGTCGCCGCTGCCGGTTCTGCTGTATAGCGTTCCGCAATGCGTGCCGTATGAGATTCCCATTGAGGTGGCTGCGGAGTTGGCGCAGCATCCGAATATTCTGGGGATCAAGGATTCTAGTGGAAGCGTAGAGAGAATCGACGCGCTGGTAAAGGCGACTCGGAGTGCGGCCCGGCGGACGGTGACAGTGACGCCGATCTTTGAGGCAGTCACTTCACGAATGCTGACGCCGAAAGCTGGTAGAGAAGACGCGCTGGTTTCGATCGGCGGCGTTCTTGATTCGGCGGACAAACAGAACATGAATCAATCCAGATCCGGCGACAAGAACGGCGAGATCAAACGGGCCGAACAGCCAGTAACATCGCCGGTTGCCGCGATCAAAACACGGACGAAAGAGATTGGCTTCCAGGTGCTGTGTGGCTCGGCCGGCGCGCTGCTGGGTTCTCTGGAAGCTGGGGCAAGCGGAGGGATTTTGGCCCTGGCCGCATGCGCTCCTCAGGCTTGTCAGGAGGTTTATCAGGCTTGGAAGGATCACGATCCGCGGCTGGCAGCGGAGAAGCAGGAGCGGATCACGCTGGCGAATCGGCGGATTGTGGGTGAGTTGGGGATTGCGGGATTGAAGTACGGCTGCGACTTCAACGGCTATTATGGAGGCCGGACGCGCGCCCCGCTGCTTGCGATGGCTGCGGCGGAGAAGGCGGAGATTGAAGGGCTGCTTGCCGGGATTCGGAACTAGCCTTCTGGAGGGAAGACGCGATGACGACTGATAGGGAAGGCGCTCGCCGCACTATAATCGGCGCATGAAGTTCAGTGGCGATCCGCGGTGGCGTTCTGTTGTTTTGTACGGGTGCGGAGTGCTGCTGATCTTTGTGGCGCTAGGCGGCCTGCAAGCTTTCAACACCACAAGAATTCCCTTTCTGAATCCGGAGACGGCGGGCGAAACGCTGCTCTCCGTAAGCCTCACAGTTTTATTCTTTCTCTTGCTATTGCTGCTGCTGGTGCTGCTGCTGAGAGACACGCTGAAGGTCTACGCGGGGCAGGGAAGCAGCGGGCTGGGCGCGCGGCTGCGCTCACGCATGGTGCTGGGCGCTGTTCTCATCGCGCTGGCTCCGGCGGTTTTCATGTTTCTCTTCAGTTTCCTGCTGATGAACCGCTCGCTGGACCGCTGGTTCTCTCCGAATATTTCCGAGCTGCGAGAGGACTCGACCAGAGTAGTGGTGGAACTGGCAGAGTATGTGACGAGCAATGCGCGGGGAGAGGCGGAGTCGATTGCGGCCTCGGGTGCGGCGGACGGCCCGATGCCGATTCTCCTGAGTGTGTTGAGTTCGCACCGCATCACTCTGGATGGCGGCTTTGCCATTGTCTACGACAAGGATTTGCACAAGATGGCAGATTTTGAGGCTCCTTCGGAGTCAAGCCACGCCAGCTTGATTCCGTGGTTGGAGGAGGGGGAACAGGGAAGAACCGTGACGCTGACAGGCCCGCTTTCAATCAGCCTACTTACAGCGGCGCGGCGCAGCGATGAGCCGATGGTTAAGATAGCCGACCGTGAATACGCGTTGGGCATCGCGGATGCTCCTTCAGGGAAGGTGGTGGTGACAGCGCTGCCCATGCCGCAGGGGCTGAACCAGGCCGCGATGCGCATCCGCTCGGGCTCAGCTACGTATTGGGCACTCTTTCACAGGCGCAATCAGATTCGTACATGGTTCTTTTTGATTTTGATGGTTGTTACGGTGCTGGCGCTCTTTTTGAGCGTGTGGGTGGCGCGGTTTCTTTCAAACCAGGTGACGCGACCGGTCGAGGCATTGGCCGTGGCGATGGCCGAGATCGCAGCCGGAAAATATGACTATCGCGCCGAGCTGGCTGCAACAGGTGAGATGGGAGAGTTGGTGCGCGCCTTCAACCGGATGGCCGCCGATCTCGATACGAGCCGGCAGTTGGCGGAGAGCTCTTCCGCGCAATTGACTGCGGCCAATCTGGCGATTGAAGAAAGACGGCGGGAACTGGAGACAATCGTCGAGACGATTCCCTCAGGCGTGGTGACGCTGGATGGGAGCGGGACAATCTTGCAATCGAACAGGGCTTTTGCCGCGCTGCTGGGGCGGCGCGTAGACCTGGGGCTTGGTGGCGAGAAGATTGAAGCGCTGTTTCCAGCCGAGTGCACAAGCGATTTGCAAGGCGTGATTCGGCGCGGTCGGCGCATGGGTTCGGCGTTCACTGAGATTGAGTTCCATGCGATGGCGCGCACGATGCATCTGGCAATTACCAGTGCGCGGCTGGAACTGACGCGCGGGCAGCCAGGGACGGTGCTCGTGGTGGAAGATACCTCGGATTTGCTGCGCGCACAACGGCAGTTGGCATGGAAGGAGGTGGCGCAGCGGGTGGCGCACGAGATCAAGAATCCGCTTACCCCGATCGCGCTTTCGGCTGAGCGCATTGCGCGCCACCTGGATCGCAGGCAGACGGATTCGCCGGCGATTATTCGCAAGTGCAGCGAGGTGATTCTGGGTTGCGTGGGAACATTGCGGACGCTGGTGGATCAGTTCTCGGCGCTGGCACAGTTCCCCGCGCCGCAACCGCGCGCCTGCGAGATGAATCAAGTGGCTGAAGAAGCGCTGGCGCTTTTTGGCGGAAGGCTGGAAGGCATAACTGTCGAGCTTAAATTGGAGCCGAATCTACCGCCGGTACTCGCGGATCCAGAGGCTGTTCGCCGCGCTCTGGCCAACTTGATTGATAACGCCGCTGAGGCGATGCAGGGCAGTCTGCTGCGTGTGCTTGGGGTCAGCACCACTCTCTGCGAGGATGGCGCGTCAGTCGAAGTGCAGGTCTCAGATACCGGCCACGGGCTTACCGACGAGATTCGCGAGCGGTTGTTTTTGCCGTTCTACTCGACCAAGCAGCGCGGCACAGGGCTGGGATTGTCGATTGCGGCGAAGATTGTGCAGGAGCATGGCGGCAGCCTGCGCGCCGAGGCTAATAGCCCCAAAGGAGCGCGTTTTCTGATGCGCCTGCCGCTCATGGAAATGCTTCAAACGCCCATTCTAACGCCGGCGGCGGAACATGCGACCGCAGCTGAACCCGCTTCCAACCGCGCTACTGGAGGATCATTGCAATGAATCACATTCTAGTGGTGGATGATGAGGCCGAGATTCGCGCATCGCTTGAAGAGATTCTGCGCGAAGAGGGATACGGCGTGGCCAGTGCCGCCACAGCGGCTGAGGCGTTAGTGCTCCTTGAGGACGCGTCGTACGATGTGGTTCTGCTGGACATCTGGCTGCCGGATCGCGACGGCCTGGACGTACTGGCCGACATTCACGGCCTGGCCACAGGCACGCGGCCGGAAGTGGTGATTATTAGCGGCCATGGCTCGATAGAAACAGCCGTGAAGGCTACCAAGCTGGGAGCATACGATTTTCTGGAGAAGCCGCTCTCGCTGGAGCGGACGCTGATTGTGCTGAAGAATGCTGTGGAGGCTCGGCGGTTGCGGACTGAGAACCTGGAATTCAAGCGGCAATTCAGCGTGGGATCGGTGCTGACCGGGGAAAGTGTGCCGGTGAAGGCGCTGCGGCAACAGATTCGGCTGATGGCGCCGACCAATGGCCGCGTGCTAATCTACGGCGAATCGGGCACAGGCAAGGAGCTGATAGCCCGCGCGATTCACGCCGAGAGTTTGCGCCGCGACCAGATTTTTGTGGAACTGAATTGCGCGGCGATTCCCGAGGCGCATATCGAGTCTGAACTCTTTGGCTATCGGCACGGTACGCAGCCCGGTGGACGGCCCGAGCAGAGAGGCACGCTGGAGCGAGCCGACGGGGGCACGCTGTTTCTGGACGAAGTCGGCGACATGAGCCTGAAGACGCAATCGAAGATGCTCAGCGCGCTTGACGACCAGCAGTTCACTCCGGTGGGTGGCACGCAGCCGCTCCGCGTGGATGTCCGGCTGATTGCCTCGACAAACAAGGATCTTGAAGAGGAGATTGCCAAAGGGAATTTTCGCGAAGATCTCTTCTACCGGCTTAACGTGGTGCCCTTCGCGGTGCCTCCGCTTCGTGAGCGCAAGCAGGACATTCCGCCGCTTACGCGCGAGTTTCTTGGCGAGTTTGGCCGTCAGTATGGTAGACCGCGCATGGAGATTGCCGAGGAGGCGCTCGATGCGCTGGCCCAGTACCATTGGCCTGGCAATGTTCGGGAATTGAAGAATGTGGTCGAGCGCGTTCTGATCCTGAATCCGCGCACACTGCGCATTGAGCGCAAGCATCTGCCGCCGCTCACCCACAAGGCCGGTACGCGGTCCACCGAAGAATTTTCAACGCTCCAACAGGCTCGCGACGCCTATGAACGCGAGTTCATTCTGAAAAAAATCGAAGAGGCCCGCAACAACGTCAGCCGCGCCGCCGAACTGCTGGGCCTCGAGCGCAGCCACCTCTACCGCAAGATGAAGACGCTGGGAATCAGCGTGCGCGAATAGGGGTAGTGGTCACTGGGCGATGAACAGAAGTAGCAATTAAGTTTCGAGAACGTAACCGAAACTCACTATTACTAATTCTCAAACGGAAGTTTGTGAAAATATACAAGTTTTATCCAAAATAACTCTTGCAACCAGAATTGGAGATCGTGTAGCATCCCTTCAAGTCGGTTTCCCCTAGGCTCGTTTTTAGCTTCCCCTAGGCCTAATTTCAGTTCGCCGGTACGTCCACTTCTCTGATAGCCCGGCACTTCTCCGTGGCGCATGCAGGCAACCCTCAATTGTTTTCGGCAACCTCGAAGAGCGCTCTATTGGCTTTTCCTTCCATCACAACGGCTGTGGAATTCCATTTCAACAGGAGTCAGCGATGATCTCGAAGACTGTTTTCTTCTCTTGCAAGCACCGCATCATCACCTCCGTCCTGGTTGCGGTGTCTGGAGTTGCTTTAAGCTTGACTGCCTTGGGCCAGTCAGCGGCTTCGGCTGGCGGTCCGCCGGGAATGTTGGCATGGAGTGCTGGGAGCGTACATATAGCCGGAGCCAGTTCGGCTTCCGCGCCGGCCCGAATGACCGCTGCGCTGGGTTCATTGGCTGAAGACCACCAGGGAAGCGCGTCTAAGGGCACAGGCGGCTTGAATCAAGGCATCAAGATGCATGGCCACTGGGTTATCGACATCAAAAATCCGGACGGTAGCCTCGCGCAGCACCATGAGTTTGAGAATTCCATTCAGTATGACGGCCAGAACTATCTGATTGGCCTGATGTCTGGTTACGGCGCCGCCGGACCATGGGAGATTTACTTTTCCAGCACCGGCGCCGTCGCCGGCACTTCGCCCTGCAATTCCGCGCAGTACCCTTATTGCGCCATCGTTTATTCGACCACCTCGCAGCCAGGATCGTTTGTCTGCAATGGACTTTATACCTGCGCGGGCGGGTTGACCATCACGCCTACTTTTGGTGTAGGTCCAACTCTCAATCTGGCTGGTTCCATCGTAGCCACGCAGACCGGCTCGATCGGATTTGTGGGAACCGGAATGAGCGCCTGCGGCGGCGCCGCGGGCTCGAACGGGTATCCGACTACCATCTCCACTGTCACTCCGGCGGCCTGCTATACATCCACCACTACGAGTTTCAGTGGTACGGCCACCTCAACCACCCTTGCGGCGCCAATCTCCGTGGCCAGCGGCCAGATCATCCAAGTGTCGGTAACGCTAAGCCTCTCCTAGCGTTTTTCCTGAGTTGCAGTACAGTAGATTTTCGATTGAAAAGGAGTCAGCAATGATTTCGGATTCGGCTTACGTTTCTTGTGCGCGCCGTTTCATGGCCACAGTCTTGATTGCGGCAGTCGGACTTGGCTTGAGCCTTGCCGCCAGCGGGCAATCGGCGGTTCCTGCGGAGCCGCAACGCGGGCTAACGGCCACGGGCGCTCCCGCATTCAAGGTAGTCAAGGCTCCGCCGGTGTTGGACAATCCCGCCGTGCTTGCTTCGCCGGCATGGGCTGGATTGATGAGCGCAAAGGCTGGCGACAGCTCAATCAATCAGGGCGTCAAGGTGCACGGCCATTGGGTGATCGATGTCAAGAATTCCGACGGGAGCCTGGCCAATCACCGTGAATTTGAGAATGCGCTTGAGGCCGACGGTTCGGGCTTCCTGGTTGGTTTGATGTCAGGCTTTCTCGTTCCCGGCGATTGGATGATTGTGATGGGTCCGCAGAGCGGCAATGGCGCATGTTTGGCGACCTTCCAATACTGCGGCATCGTGCGCTCACTTTCGACGTATCCGGCGATTGGTTACTGCGCTTCCTATGATTGCGCCACAGGGCTGACCTATACGTACAACTTCGGAACAGACTTTGGCGGTCCGTATTCGATTGTGCTGGCTGGCTCCATCACCGCCAACCAGACTGGAACCATCGGATCGGTTTACTCACTCATCAACACCTGCGCGAATATTGCTTTCAGCAACACCGCCAACCCCAGTTCAATCGAGACATCCAGCCCGGCCTCCTGCGTGACCCAGACTTCGCCAACGCCTTGGTATGGCCCGCTTACGGATACAAACATCACGCCGATCTCCGTCAACAACGGCCAGATCATTCAGGTCACCGTAACCCTCACCTTTTCCTAAAGCCATTCAGGAGCGAACATGCGCTGTAAACTCCGGCGAGGAAAGGGGGACGCGATGGGGAATCCGGTGAGAGTGGGCGGTGGCATAGGCCTTTTCGCGATTGCGCTGTCTCTTGTGGGTGCGGCGGCGATGCCGTCATTTGGACAGGTCTCAAATTCCCGCAAGAGCCTTCCCACCGCGTCCTCGAAGGCGGCCCAATCCGATCCTCTGCCCTTGGCCTTTGTTGAAACCACCTTTCCGGATGCGACGGTGGGTGTACTCTACGCTTCATCCATTCAGGCTACCGGCGGATCGGGGCTTCTGGCCATAAACGTCACGGGCGATCTGCCTCCGGGCGTGATTGTTGATACTGGCGCCAACTCGGTTGTCCTCTTTGGTGTTCCATCCGAAGACGGCCAATTTGCGTTTCAGATCAATGTGCGAGACGCCAACGGCGCGGCGCTCCAGGGCGATTACACCATTCAGGTTTATCCGCAGACCGCACTGCGTATGTCGCAAATTATTTCTCCTAAAATTACAGACACAGAGACCATAACATTCAACGATGCGGAGAATGTCTTCTTTCCGATTGTGATATCCGACGCCGAAATCATTACTCTGACAGATAACGTTTTGGGCCTCGATGCAGCCGTCGTTGTGGACAATGAGTCGATCACACTCACCGATAATGTGGCCGGGATGGACTCGGCAGTTACCGTGGACACAGAGGACATTGCGCTCACCGACACGGAGAATATTTCAATATTGACCGTTCCGGCGATTACCTGGCCGACGCCGGCGGCAATTCCCTGGGGCACCGCGCTGAGTGGGACGCAGTTGGATGCCAGTACGTCTCCGGCTGGTGTGTTTGTTTATAATCCACCTCCTGGGACCGTGCTGCCCGTTGGATTGAATACGCTCTCGGTAACCTTTACGCCCTCCAATCTGAATGCCTTCACATCCGCGACGGCAACAGTCCAGATTACCGTCACCAAGGCCACGCAGACCATCACTGTTACGCCGGTCTCCGGCACGCAAACCGCGCTGACCAGCGTCGGGCTTTCAGCCATGGCCAGCAGCGGACTCGCCGTTACTTTCACCTCCGCCACTCCCACAGTCTGCTCTGTCTCCGGATCAACGGCCTCGCTGCTCACCTCGGGCGTCTGCGTTGTTCACGTTTCGCAAGCCGGCAACGTCGATTACTCCTCGGCGCCCACCGTCTCCATCGACATCTCCGTCGCCAAGGCCGCGCAGACCATCACCTTCCCAACCATCGCCGCCGAGCAGTTTGCGGCTTCTACGCTCACCCTTTCCGCCACCGCCAGCAGCGGACTCGCCGTCACTTTCACTTCCGCCACGCCCACCGTTTGCACCATCTCCGCAAGCACCGCGGCGCTGCTCACTCAAGGCACTTGCATCGTCCAGGCAACGCAGGCCGGCAACGTCACCTATGCGGCAGCCCCACTGGTGCAGCAGAATATTCCCGTGCATCTGGCCGCGCAGACCATTACCTTCCCCGCGCCAGCCACCGAGCAGTTTGCTTTGACTCAGTTGCAGCTCACGGCAACCGCCAGCTCCGCCCTGCCCATCACCTACTCGTCCATCACGCCGGCCGTTTGCACCGTCTCCGGCTCAACCGCCTCGCTGCTTGAGCAAGGCATCTGCTACCTGCACGCTACGCAGGCCGGCAACAATACCTACTCGGTTGCGCCGCTCGTCGGGCAGAACTTCGTCGTGCACCTGGCGCCGCAAACCATCACCTTCCCGGCCATCACCGCAACGGAGTATGTCCTGTCGAGCCTCACTCTTTCGGCCACAGCCAGCTCGGGACTTACAGTCGCCTTCGCGTCGGTAACCCCGGCCGTCTGCACCGTCAGCGGCACAACGGCCAGCCTGCTCACCACCGGCGACTGCGTCATTCACGCCACGCAAGCCGGTAACGCGACAGTTTACTCAGTCGCGCCGCTCGTCTCGCAGAGCTTCATCGTCCACGTGAATCCGCAGACCATCACCTTCCCGGCTATCACCGCAACGCTGACCGCGGCTTCCACTCTGCCCCTAACCGCAACTGCCAGTTCAGGCCTGACGGTCGCCTTTGCCTCCACCACGCCGGCGGTTTGCACTGTCAGCGGCATAACAGCCAGCCTGCTCACCTCCGGCACCTGCATTCTGCAAGCCACGCAAGCCGGCAACGCGGATTATGCCGCCGCGCCCATGGTGCAGCAGAATGTAGCGGTGCACCTTGCCACGCAAACCATCACCTTCCCAGCGATAGCGGCGCAGGTGGTGGGAGCAAACGTAACGCTGGGCGCAACGGCCAGTTCGGGACTAACTGTGGCTTATACGTCGGTTACTACCCCGGTCTGCACGGTCAATGGCTCGACGGCGACCATGCTCTCCGCTGGCGCCTGCGTAATTCATGCCACCCAAGCAGGCAATGCGTCCTATGGCCCGGCGGCTCTGGTCTCCAAGGACATTACTGTTACCGCTGCCGCGAGGACTGAAAAATAGGGCAATCTTCAATCATTGGCTTCTCTCGTCTGACACGGGCATACCGCGCCGGAGGTAGGACAATCGCATTGAAAATCGAGTGCCTGAAAAACTCCGCCCCACTCTGCCAAGTAGAGCGGTAACCAAATACTTCCGTTGTAGATCGGGAAAACGGAGGGAGCAGGGGGGTCACCCCAGCGAATTTGAAGGGCATTAGGGCCCGGGTCTTTGTCATATTCCTTTAGATTTCGTCAAGCACAACTGTAGTACTAAGCCAATCAGCTAACCCGCTGACTAGCTAACTCGCTCAATAGCCAACCCGCGCAGCCGAGCCAATTGCTGCATCTCTTTAACAGGCTGCGGCATAATTTACAGGCTGCTAAAAACTAGATTCGGTGAAGGGTACGGGCTTTAGCCCGTACAAAACCCTTCTTTATCATCGGTGGGCTTTAGCCCCCGAGGCTTGCTTTCAAGAATTTCGCCTGAAATCAAGATCTTTTCCGCGGCCTCTTTAAACACGCCCCATATTTTTCTGCCGGATTTTTGCGGATAATTACCGTCTCTTGGTAGATCATGTAAATAGGGAAGGGAGAACCCGCCATGACCAAAAACTCGCATTCAACCCGCCGTCTGGCTCATCCTAACCTTCCAACCACATCCATTTTCTCTATCCAGTTTCGCTGTTCCTTCTCCAACAAATCCGCTACCCCCCACCCCCCCTACCCTATGGAGCCCATTTTTTGCATCAAGAATTCCAGTAATACGCTTAATATCAATTACTTGCATTTTAAGAGTATTTACTAATCAGTAACTGAAAACCGCCCATTTTGCCCCCTTTTCAGCCCGAAACAGTGCCGTTTAGGTCTGGAAAACTCGCTTTTTAGCCGGTTTTTGAAGCAGCTTCTATCAATCCCGCTTGTACTCAAACCCTCTTCCAGAACCTTGAAGGCGCTCCATCCAATCTCGTTCTGGACTGGCTTTGGACTACAATCATAGCGTTATGACTCTTGAGTCTCTTACTGCCGAAATCAATTTGCGCTCGCCTAAGGGCGGTTTTGCGAACGAGCCTTTTATCGATTTCAAGCTTCTGGAAAATGCGGACAAGATGAGGGCAGCCTTGCAGCAGGTGGGCGCGCAACTAGGCTGCGAGTACGACCTTATTATCGGAGGCCAGCGTCTCAAGACCGAAGGGAAGATCAAATCTTTGAACCCAGCTCGGCCCGCTCAGATCGTAGGCATTCACCAGAAAGCCGCCGTTGAAGAGGCTGAAAAAGCAATGGCGGCCGCGCTTCACGCCTTCGAAAGCTGGAGCAGAACCGACGTTGAATCCAGGGTTTCTCTGCTGTTAAATGCTGCGGAAATTATTCGCGGTCGGCACTTTGAATTCTGTGCGTGGCTCACGTTCGAGGTGGGAAAGAATTGGGCGGAAGCCGACGCGGACGTGGGCGAAACCATTGATTTCCTGGAATTCTATGCGCGCGAGGCGCTGCGGCTGGCCAAGGCACAAACGCCTATACAGTATCCTGGCGAGCGCAACGAACTACTTTACATTCCGCTGGGCGTTGGCGCGGTAATTCCGCCGTGGAACTTTCCTTTAGCCATTATGGCCGGTATGACAGCGGCTTCGATCGTCACCGGGAACACGGTGATTCTCAAGCCGTCAAGCGACGCGCCGACGATTGCGGCGAAGTTCATTGAAGTGCTGGAAGAAGCGGGAATGCCCGTCGGCGTGGTCAACTTTTGCCCGGGCTCCGGCGCGAGTTTTGGCAATGCGATTGTCGAGCACCCGAAGACACGCTTCATCGCCTTCACGGGTTCAAAGACCGTAGGTCTCCACATTCACGAGTGTGCAGCGAAGGCTCAACCAAATCAATTCTGGATCAAACGGACCATTCTGGAAATGGGTGGCAAAGACTCGATTCTGGTGTCGGCCGACGCCGATCTCGACGCTGCTGCCGACGGAGTTGCGGCTTCGGCCTTTGGCTTCAGCGGGCAGAAGTGCTCGGCCTGTTCGCGAGCGATTATTGAGGCTCCGGTTTACGAGAAGTTCACCAAGCGGCTATTGGAGCGCGTGGCCAAGTTGACGCTGGGCGATCCGGTGGCGAATCCTAACCTTGGCCCGGTGATCAACCACGGCGCTTTGCAATCGATGGTGGGCTACATTGAGACTGGGAAGAAGGAAGGGCGGCTGATTGCGGGCGGTCATGCTCCGGCCATAGGAGAAGGCGGCTTCTTTCTGGAACCGACAATCTTTGCGGACATTGCGCCGGCTGCGGTTCTGGCGCAGCAGGAGATCTTTGGGCCGGTGCTGGCGTTGATCAAGGTGGCGAACTTCGAGGAAGGTCTGCGCGTGGCCAATAACACCGAGTACGGCCTGACTGGCGCCGTCTATTCGCCAGACCGCGAGAAGCTTGACCGGGCACGGCGCGATTTTCATGTTGGCAATCTTTATTTCAATCGCAAGTGTACTGGAGCGATGGTTGGAGCGCATCCCTTTGGCGGTTTCAATATGAGCGGGACCGACTCCAAAGCTGGAGGGCCGGATTACCTCCTCCTGTTTACTCAGGCCAAGAGCGTGGCGGAAAGACTTTAGAGACGTAAAATATATTCAGGTAGGATAGGTCAAGATGCTCCAGGATCGAGCTCGCGCAAAATCTCCACCGAGGCGGAAGCGCCGATACGATTGGCTCCGGCATCGAGAAGCGCTTTGACACAGGCGAGGGTGCGGATGCCTCCCGCAGCCTTGATGCCGCAGCGGCTGCCTGCCACGCCACGCATCAGGGCTACATCGGCTGGAGTAGCGCCGGTTGCGGCAAAGCCGGTAGAGGTCTTGATGAAATCCGCTCCAGCCTGAATGGCAATCTCTGAGGCGCGCAGTTTCTCCGCCATGGTTAGAAGCGAAGTTTCAAGAATTACTTTGAGCACAACACCGTGCGAGTGCACGATCCCGGTAATGGTGCGGATGGTATTTTCGGCAAGGTCATGGCTGTCGCTTTTGAGCAGGCCGATAGGCAGAACCATGTCGAGTTCGCGGACACCGAGGCGGATCAGCGCGGTTGCCTCCTGGCAGAGAGTGGAAAGCAAGGAAGCTCCTAGGGGAAATCCGATGACCGCGCCAACGGCAATTCCAGAACTGGAAAGCATACTGACAGCCCTCGAAGCCCAAACGGGGTTCACCATGGCGCAGGCAAAACGATAGCGGAGCGCCTCGTTGCAGAGCTTCTCGATCTGCTCACGGGATGCGTCCGGCTTCAGCAGCGTGTGATCGATGACGGCGGCCAGTGACGTCACGCTTGCCAGGGCACAGGCGGAGAATGCCGCTGCATCGAACGCACCGTTATTGAATTCCAGATCCAGATCCTGAATGAGGGCGGTCGCAGTCATGAGCTCTTTCTCCCAGCCGGATGGATCGAAGCCGCCTTCTGCGGACGGATCGCGGGGCAACCTACAAAAGATGAGTATAGTGCCTGCGGCAAACTGAACCAAACCGAGAATCCAGCTACCGATTGACGAGCCAGATAGTTTCCATTATCCATCGCCTAACGACAACGCGCACCGAGGCAGGAGGGAGGTCAGGAAAATGCTCAGAAGAAGCCGGAATTCATTGGTTTATGATGGATGCATACGCTGCAAGGAACTGGGCGCGGATAGTTTATGAATCGGCGATTTTGCTGAGGGATACTCTGTGAATTTCCGGTCTGGAGGCATTACGTTCAGGGATCTTTCGTGATCGATTCTTGAATGTGAATTTCTGATGACAGTTCTGTAGATGGGTGTGTTATTGTTTGAGTGGGCGTCCCAGCATCCACTGAATGCGCGTCAATGTATGAAGGCACTTGCCTTCAAAGTGGTATTCTTCGCGATTGAGTCAATTCGATTTATATAGAGTCGTGGGGAGATTGGCGGCGGTGCATTTCTAAGTGAGAATGGCGAAGCCATGTCCAAAATACGGTTTGTTTAACGCTGCTTTCCTGGACCGGCATTGGCCATTAACCGCCTGATCGTTAGTCAACCTCGAATTGGTTCGCCGTATTTACCTCGCCGCGGCATGAGAAGCGGGTGGTGAAGCATCTGCACTGCGTGATGCGGAGTACTTTCTGTCGGTATACCGCTCACCGCGAAAGTGGCGCAATGGTCAGAAGGTTGGTTTGGAGTTACCGCTTTTCCCGGCTGCATTTTTCTACATATCAGGCGACCGAAGTGCTGGCGATTGTTGATGCCAGGCGGGTGAGATGACCCATCTGTCCAAGGGGGAATTCGAGGCGTTGCCGCAGGGGCTGCATCTATGTAAGGTCGAGCCTCATACCCTTTTGACTGTAGGCCAGTGTGTGCGCATTCGCAGGACTTGAGGGTATTGTAGTGCGCAAGAAGAACAGTCTACGTGCCGTCCTAACTGTCGACCTCATTATGCAAAGCATCGCCTTAGATGTCGATGGGGAGGAATTGGAGGCTGTGGATAATTGAGTGCTCTGGGCGCGGCAGGAAAAATGTCCAAGGGCGGTACGGCGGGGGAACACTATGCCAGAAACAAAAGGGCCGGGCGCAAGTGAGCGCATACTAACGACCGCGACCAGTCTTTTTGCCTTGCACGGTTACAATGGCGTTAGTACGCGCGATATTGCTTCAGCAGCTCAAGTGAATGAAGTGACGATCTTCAGGCATTATCCGCGCAAGCACGATCTTTTTTTGGCAGTCATGAAGTCGGGGCTACGACAATTGCACCTGCGCGGCGAATTGCTGACGAGCATTGCCGAGGCGCGCGACGGTCAGACCGCACTCGCGCGAACTTTCGACCTTATCTCGCAGACATTGCTGGAAAAGCCCGAAGTTCTTCGGTTGTTGCAATACAGCGCCCTTGAGCTTAGCGCGGACTTTGATCCATTGGTCCGACTTCATCTCAGTGAGTTTGTTGAAGTGACAGCGCGCTATCTAGAGCCATGGATTGAAAAAGGAGAGTTGCGCTGCGCGAGCGGAAAGGCGCTGATCTTCACTCTGGTTGCGATCGTCGCCAGTTACGGTGCGATCCAGCGCGTATTCGTGAGCGAGGGGTTAGACCCTGAACGGATGTTTGAGGCATGCGCCGGTCTCTATAGCAATTGAGCGTAGCGGCATCGGACACACTGTGCAAACACAAGCGCATCTTGATAGACTCGTTGCCGTGGACGACTGGATGGCGGATCGGGCGTGAAAAACCAGAAATTGGCGCAGCCGCTTCCGGAGGTAGTTGCGATGACCGGCATACAGTGTTCAAGGTGCAAGGCGCGCAATATGCACCGCATTCGGCGAGAGGGGTTTTTAAGTTTGCACATCTTTCCGCTCTTCGGGTGCTTTCCTTGGAAGTGCCGGGAGTGCGGCAGAATCTCAATACACCGGCATCGCGGAGGACGAAAAGAAGCCATCCAGGAATCGAAGGGGTAGTATGTGGACGATTTAAATAGGCATGAAATTTTTGGACGGATGAATTTTCGGTCATTTTCATATAGAAAGCTGGTGCAAGTGAAGAGTTTCGACGCTGTCAATGAAGGCCGATCAACTGGTTCGAGGCCGAATAATAGTATCAATTTGCCGCGTAGCTATTGCAAGGGTAATTGGTGTTCACCTGCACAGGACTTCCGAGCACTTCCCCAGAGTTAGAGCCCGGCATCATCAACCATAGGATTCAGACTGAGGAAAAGTATATGTTCTCCGTATCACTTTTCGCACAGCGATTCAACTGGAAGCGCAGCCGGAACAGGGCGGTTGGCTATATTTTCGACGCGATAGCCTTTGCTGTGTCTGGAGTTCTTGCATTCGAGCTGCGGTTCGATTTCGTGGCACCAGCTAACTACATCCACTCGATGAAGATGGCCGTGTTGGTATGGATAGTGGCGCAGTCAGTGGCCTTTGCCGGGGCCAGACTGGACCGCGGAAATTGGCGCTACACGTCGGCGCATGATGCCATTCGGATTATCCTGGCGGACACGGCCGGATCGGTAATTGGCGCCCTGGTTATCTTCTTTCTTCTTGGGCCGTGGGGTATTCCACGGTCAGTATATATTCTGGATTGGCTTCTGTCGTGTCTGCTGGTGCTGGGGGGGAGACTGGTCGTCCGGGTCTTTGTCACAACGCGGAGAATGCCGCGAGGAGCGAGCGGCGACTGGACAAGAACGCTCATTTACGGCGCGGGCTCTGCGGGTTTGGCCCTACTCTGGGAGCTTCAACAAAATGATTCTCTCCAGTGCGATGTAATCGGATTGATTGACGACGACTCATCCAAGGCCTACTTGAGATTGCAAGGAAAGCGGGTGTTAGGAACAGGCGC
Source organism: Occallatibacter sp. (assembly GCA_050014335.1). Taxonomy (GTDB): domain Bacteria; phylum Acidobacteriota; class Terriglobia; order Terriglobales; family Acidobacteriaceae; genus Telmatobacter. Next base: position 16,324 of record JBEKDN010000005.1, read on the forward strand.
GGATCTGGCGCGCCTGGCGCGGAAGTATGACATCAAGCGAGTGCTGATCGCAATTCCTTCGGCAACCGGACCACAGATGATGAAGATTCTTCAATACGCCCTGGATGCTGAAGTTGAACACAAGATGGTTCCCGGTCTGGGGAGTCTTATTGAGGATGCTGGGCTTGGCAAACAACTTCGCGATGTCGCGGTAGAAGACCTCTTAGGCAGGAAACCCGTGCATCTTGATCAGAAAATAATACACGGGCGCATACAAGGGAAGGTGGTCATGGTGACCGGCGCCGGTGGCTCAATCGGGTCGGAGATTTGTCGGCAGATAGCTCGCTTCAATCCTCTTGCATTGGTCGGATTCGATGAGGCTGAGACTCCGCTCTTCCACATCGAGAGGGAACTGTGCAAAGATTTTCCGAATTTGGTGTTTCATGCGGAAATCGGTAGTATCACCCATCCTGACACGCTGCGTCGTGTCATGCACCGTTATCAGCCATCAATTTTGTATCACGCGGCCGCCTACAAACATGTTCCGATGATGGAGAAGCATGTCTTCGCGGCGGTTGAAAACAATATTTTTGGCACGTGGCAAGTCGCATTGGCGGCAATCAATCACGGCGTTGACGATTTTGTTTTAATATCTACCGACAAGGCCGTTCGCCCAACCAGCATGATGGGAGCAACAAAGCGCGTTGCGGAACTTATGATTCGCGCGCTTCAGAAGGAAAGTGGAACCAAGTTTGTTGCGGTTCGATTCGGCAATGTGCTGGGAAGCAATGGCAGTGTCATTCCAATCTTTAAAGAACAGATTGCCGATGGTGGTCCGGTGACAGTCACGCATCCGGATATGTGCCGTTATTTCATGACAATTCCGGAGGCCGCACAGCTTGTCTTACAGGCATTTTCCATTGGCAGAGGCGGTGAGGTTTTTGTTCTCGATATGGGGAAGCCCGTGAAAATTGTCGATCTTGCCACAAACTTGATTCTCCTCTCTGGACTTCAGCCCAACCGGGATATCAAGATTCAGTTCACAGGATTGCGGCCAGGAGAGAAATTATTTGAGGAATTGAATCTGCAACACGAGTGTCTGGCACCGACCTCGCATGCTCAAATCAAGAGTTTTGAGTCAACCTTCCATATCAATGCAAAGCAGATGCGGGGATACGTACATGATCTGCAAAGAATTAACGACACGCAGGATGTCGGGCGCCTTCTTCTTGTTTTAAAAGAGTTAATTCCCGAATATAATCCAGACTCTCAGCTCTTGCAGGCTGCATTGTCAACTCAACTTAGCCACTCTGAAAGAGCCAAGATTCAGAGTTCCGCAAGACAGTCCGAGAGTGTTCTTTCCGTCAACCTCGTGCAGGCGACTCAAATTAATTAGGGCTAGAAGATGATTGATCGCATGATCTTTCAACGCGCAATGCGGCTTCTTTCCAGCGATTGAGTTATTGTTACCTGAAAGGTAATTGCTGAGCAAATTGATGAATTCAATTCTGGTATCGAGTGCAGGCCGCAGGGTTTCTTTATTGGGGCTCCTTCAGGTCGCAGCGCACAGCAGGGGATGGAGCGTAATTGCGGGTGATTGTAATGCGCTTGCGCCATCGGTCTATTTGGCGGACAAGGCAGTCCGTCTGCCTCGCATTACATCGGAAGGCTATATTCCGGAACTGCTCGGCATAGTTGAAGAGCATGCGATTCGGCTTATTGTTCCAACAATCGATACGGAATTAATTGTTCTGGCCGCTAATGCAGATCTTTTTTCGAATCTCAACTGCCGTGTGCTGATTTCATCTCTTGATTTTGTTGAAATGTGCGGGGATAAGTGGGCAACCGCTGCGTGTTTTTCTAAGCGTGGCATTGTGACGCCGGATAGTTGGCTTCCTCCGGTTGTGACAATTGCCGATCTTCCGAAAAGGGTGTTTGTGAAGCCGCGGGATGGCAGTGCAAGCGCGAATGTTTATGGAACGGATCGTGAGAATCTGGATGGGATTCTTCGATTGGTGCCAAACGCGATTATTCAAGAGGAATTAATTGGAGAAGAGATTACGATAGATGCGTTGATCGACTTCAAAGGCACGCCAATTCATTATGTGCCTCGCGTAAGGATTCGCACTTTGGCGGGAGAGTCAATTCAAGGCCAGACCATCAGCGATCTAGGGTTAAGAGAGTGGATTATCAACTGTATGAACGTATCAGCACAGATGGGCGCGCGGGGACCGATCACGCTTCAAGCCTTTCTGACCGCCAACGGACCGGTTCTGACCGAGATCAATCCGCGATTCGGCGGAGGCTTTCCTCTTGGTCATGCAGCGGGTGCTCACTATCCAGAGTGGATTCTCCAATTGGTTGAAGAGCGGACGGTGCAGCCGCAGCTAGGCAACTACTCGTCCGGCGTATATATGTCTCGATACCACCGCGAGTACTTCTTTACCTCCCCACTTTGGGAGACTATTCAACGGTGAATGCGCCACAGGCAGAGAGTGTGTTGCGATTGCGGAAGGCCGTAGTTTTCGATATGGATGACACGCTCTTTCTCGAATACCAATACGTTCTTAGCGGATTTCGTCATATAGCCGGGCTGGTTGCACAGGATGCCTGTAGAACTCCTGAAGAGATATTCGCATTTCTGACGAAGTTAACAAAAAGAACTGAACTCCGGGGGCGTGTTCTCGATGCTCTTCTTGAGGTTTATCCTAGGATCGGAATTGCCTGGAGCATTAGCCGGTTGATCGACGAGTATCGCAGTCATATTCCGCGCATTTCTTTATTTCGCGGGGTGGCTCCAATGTTATCCGAACTGCGACGAGCGGGGGCTTATCTCTCCGTCATCACGGATGGTGCAAGCGCGTCTCAGCATCGAAAGGCCGAGGCGCTTAAACTTCCAAAGCGAATGGATTTACTGATTGTTACCGATGACCAAGGCATCGAATATCGCAAACCGCATCCAGATGCGTTTCGGAGGATATCGGAGACTGTCGGTTGCGATCCTGATGCGTGCGTTTATGTCGGTGATAATCCGGTAAAGGATTTTATTGCTCCTCGTAAACTGGGGTGGAAGACGATTCGCATTCGGCTGCCTCGGCAATTGCATGCAAATGTTGAACCTATTGGCCTAGAATATGCACCCAGTACTGAATGCCGAAGTATTATTGAAATGCGTTCCGCGCTAATGACATGGCTCACCGAGACTGGAAATTCTAACAAAGCAAGGTTGCTGCCCGCATGAGTAGATGCCCGAATTCTCAGCCTCACACTCCACTCGGCAACTGGCCGCATCTTACAGAGGAACAGATCGAGGCCGCAGTAACAGTACTGCGATCGGGAGAGGTGAATTACTGGACAGGCACACAGGGACGCATGTTTGAGAGTGAGTATGCGGCCTATCTAGGAACCAAGTACGCAATCGCAGTTGCCAATGGAACCGTCGCTTTAGAGTTAGCGCTGCGGTCGTTAGGAATTGGGCCTGGCGACGAAGTGATTACGACGAGTCGAACGTTTATTGCATCCGCAAGCTGTGTTGTTGCTGTAGGCGCGACACCTGTTTTCGCGGATGTGGATGCGTTCAGCCAGAGTATCACTGCAGAGAGCATTCGTACTAAACTAACTCCGCGGAGCAAAGCCATTATTGCCGTTCACCTTGCCGGATGGCCGTGCGAAATGGATCCCATTCTTGAGCTGGCGAAAGCAAACAATCTGGTTGTGATTGAGGATTGTGCTCAGGCTCACGGCGCAAAATATAAGAACAGGCCAGTAGGTTCCATGGGCGACATTAACGCATTCTCGTTCTGTCAGGACAAAATCTTTACTACGGCGGGCGAAGGCGGACTGGTTGCTACCAACGATCGAAAACTTTGGGAAAAGGCGTGGGCATATAAAGACCACGGCAAAAGTTATGAAGCGGTCCACAATAAGCGGCACTCTCCGGGTTTTCGGTGGCTCCATGAGAGCTTCGGCACAAACTGGCGAATGACTGAAGTTCAGGCTGCGGTTGGCCGCGTTGGTCTTCGACATTTGGATGAATGGGTATTTCAGCGAAGACGGAATGCTGAAAGTTGGAACAAGGTCCTGAGTGATCTGAGATCGGTTCGCCTGACAATCCCCCCCGCACATATATACCATTCTTATTATAAATATTATTTATTTGTTATTCCAACTGAGCTCCGTGTCGAATGGTCCAGAGATCGGATTATGCAAGAAATTAATAATGAAGGCGTGCCTTGCTCGGTTGGCAGTTGCAGTGAGATATATATGGAGAAGGCGTTCAGTGATTTGGATGATGTATTTGAACCTCTTCCAACTGCGCGAAGTCTTGGTTTAACAAGCCTGATGTTTCAAGTCCATCCGACGCTTAGTGATGAAGACACTGGATATATGATTGAGACCGCTCACAAAATAATTGCAAAGGCAACACGCTAAAACAGCGCCAAATTGGAGAATGGAGTCCGTCAAATGGGGTATGTGACAAGAAAGCGGCTGACCCTTTTATCGTTAATCGCAATAGCGTTTCTGATAGTTCATCTCCGTGCCCAGGATGTGGGGACTGAATTGATGCGAAATTCTAAAACAGTTTCCAATTTATCCATCGGACCTGGAGATATGCTGGATATCACCGTGTATGATGTTCCGGAATTGACCCTTAGAGTCCGCGTTGACGAAGATGGCTCTATTAATCTTCCCTTGATCGGCGAAATACATTGTGGAGGGATGTCGGTTAGCGAGGCGCAGAATCTGCTTGTTGCTAAGCTTGTTCAGGACGATTATGTAAAAGTCCCGGAGGTTTCAATTCTAATCAGCGAGTTTGCGACGCAAAGTGTATCTGTAGGCGGAGAGGTCAATCAGCCAGGTATTTATCCGCTACCGGGTCCGCACACGCTATTTGATGCCATCAGCGCCGCAGGAGGGCTTACATCTAATGCGGGCAATACGATCCTGATCACTCATAAGGGAAATTCCGATGCCCCGGCACGGATAACAATAGCCAACAACGGAGGTTTCCTAAGTCCGCCCGAAGGAATCCGGCCCGGCGATATGATTACTGTCAGCAAGGCGGGCATTGTCTATGTGGTAGGCGAGGTGAACCGCCCTGGCGGGTTTCTTTTGGGTAATAATTCGCGCTTAACAGTCGTAAAGGCGATAGCACTAGCGCAAGGGCAAACCAATCATGCAAGGATGAAGAACGTGAGTATTGTGCGCCATAAAGACGGTATGGTTGAAATTACCAAGATCGATCTCAAGCAAATGATGAGAGGTCGCGAGGAAGATATTCAGCTGCTGCCAGACGATATTCTTTATGTCCCAAACAGCGGGGTGCGGACTGCGGCGGACATTTTGCAAAAGGCGAGCGTTGGCGCTGCGGCGGCCGGTGTTCTCGTCGCAGAACATAACTGACATTTTATGATTGGATGGCGATTGCGACGTAATTGCCGTCGGTATCGTTATTTTGCTATTACTTTCAACACGTGTGGTTAACGGAGAGAATCGACATGGAGTTTAGGAAGTCCACCGCAAGAGACAGCGTCTCCCAAAGTCGCACCCAGAATATCGATACTGGACTCGATTTGCACAAAGTCATCGAGTCGTTTCAAAAACGCAAGCTGCTCCTAATTCTATCCGTGGCAATCGGTTTTACTGTAGCGCTCGTAACTTGCGTATTTATGACTCCGAGATTCGACGCCGTAACGGATTTGAATATACATCCGGAGTCCTCTGGCGCGCTGGATTTGGGAGACCTGGCGGAAGTTGCTTCTGGCGCGGGAGGCCTTGACTGGGACGCAAAGGTTCAGACTGAGGTCTTGATCATTTCTAGTGCTCCGCGCGCGTGGGACGTTATTAGCCAACTTCGCCTGGATCAGGACAAAACATTCATGGAACCAAGCGTACTGGATGTTTTTAGCAATTGTAAGCTGAGGGTTACACCCGCGAATAAGCCAATCGATAGCGTTTCACCCTGCCTGCGTTACAAGATACTTCAAAAATTCTCCAAGACGCTCGACGTTGAAAACCTCCCTAAGTCACAAGTCGTAGAAATACGATTTAGAAGCAAAGATCCAAAGCTGGCAGCAAATGTTGTAAATCGCTTGGCTATCTCTTACCTTCAGTATAATTTTGTAACGCGGTACCAGGCTACCATGCAGGCATCTGGCTGGCTGCAGGATAGGCTCACTGTAATGAAGCAAGACGTCGAAGATGCCGGAACGCAATTGGCGGACTACCAGAGAACGGCCAATATTATAGGCACGGATGAGACTGATAACCTTGCAGTTAATCAATTGTCCGACATGGGCAAACAAGTAACAGACGCGGAGGCAGATCGAATTTTGAAAGAGGCGAAATATCGCCTAGCAATGACAGGCAATCCAGAACTAATTGGCACAATTGTCCCGGACAGTGTTCTTCCTACACTGCGAAGCCAAGAAGCTCAGTTGAATACGTCGCTTGCACAAGCAAAAGCCGAGTATGGCGCGCGGTATCCAAAGGTAGTTCAGTTACAGTCGCAACTCGATCAAGTTCATAAATCTCTAACGGAAGAAACTGCTAATATTCAGGCCAGGTTTAAATCGGAGTACGATGCCGCACTTCATACTGAATCCGACCTGCAAAAATCGATGGATCGCTTGAAAGAGAATGCGTTTTCTCAGTCTGCAAAGTTTAATAAATATGTATTGCTCAAGAATGAGGCTGATGCTAAGGAGCAGTTATATGACGATCTTTTAAAAAAGTTAAATGAGGCTGGTGTTTCCGCCGGTCTGAAATCCACAAACGTCGATGTCATTGCCTCTGCGGATGTTCCTGTCAAGCCCGCTTTGCCAAATGTTCCTGTATTTCTCGCGGTCGGAACCGCTGGCGGCTTAATCTTTGGGATTCTTGGCGTGGTTATTCTAGAAAATCTTAACCGAAGTATCGGCACAATCGAAGATGTCACTCAGGTAGTAAATCTTCCGATTATGGGAATGCTTCCCCATGTGTCGCCTGAGAATCTTCGATTCACACCGAATTCGGAGAGCAGCGGTGTCCCGCTATTGCAGGTCGCAATTCAACGACCGCAATCGGAATATGCGGAGGCGATCAGTGCGTTGCGGTCGGCTCTGCTTCTGGCATCGGCAGGAGCTCCACCAAAGGTGATTATGCTCACGAGTTCGCTTCCAGCCGAGGGAAAGAGCCTGACATCCGTTAACTTTGCTGCGAGTCTAGCTTTGGCTAATAGACGAGTCTTGCTTGTAGATGCTGACCTTCGCCGCGGAGCATTGGTAACAAGAGGGCCGGGGCGCCAGATGTCTGGCTTGACAGGATGCCTCTCGGGGGCGACGTCATGGCGGAACGAAGCGCAGTCGGTTCCTTTAGATAGTGGATCGCTAATGATTCTTCCGTCAGGTATACGGCCTCCAAACCCGGCCGAGTTACTGGGGTCGACTACGATGGAGGCGCTGGTAAAAGAATGGCGCAACGAGTTCGATTTTATTTTATTTGATACGCCGCCTGTTGCAATTGTAACTGACGGAGTTGTCCTGTCGCCCTTGATGGATGCCGTCTTGTTGATCGCCAGGATGAATAAGACAAGCCGTCTGGCTTTGAAGGAAAGCTATTCGAGACTCAGTCTTGTATCTCAAAAGCTGCTTGGGGTTATCGTGAATGACATGGATCTCGCAAAACAGTACTACGGCTATGGGTATGGTAGTTACCGCAAGTATTACACGTATTACGAGTCAAAAGAGGAATAAAGGTGAGAAGACAATCCTGTATTTACTGAGCCGCGATTACCTATTCTGAAACGGGGACCGAGCATTTGATGAGTCATAGAACCAAAAGCTTTATTAAATCACGCGGGGTGCCTATGGTCTTGCGATTCTGGGTTGTCGTCACTGTTGGGATCCTGTCATGCGGACTCGTTCCAGCTGCCTGCGCTCAGACCACGACTCTAGCCGCGACCAGCCTTGTACAGAATCAGATGCAAAGTGTCCCCACAGGCTCTGCATTCAGCCGTTTTCCGCTATTGCAGGACTCTTCGATTGCAAACGGAAGCGGACAGATTTCCGCTGGCATTTCATCCACATTGCGGGCCAAGAACAAATCACTCAGGCAAAAGGTTAGCCACGGATCCGTATTAAGCAGACAATCGTCATTTGTTTTCCTCTGCTTTCAGTCGGGCGTTGGTTGGCAACGTTCTTTGCCGAACAACTTTGTCGAGAATACTATTCAAGCAGCTCCAGCTTTATTAGAGACCATTACTTCTCACGCGCAGCAGTCAAGCAGGCATGCCAATAGTAATGATTGCGATGGGGCGATCTCCATTTCGAATGCTTCGTCAAAACCCCTTGGGACATTTAATTCACACTCTGTGTCGCCGACTGCCACATCTGCCACCAGCGATTCCAAGTCCGAAATGGGAACAGCGTCTTTGTTGCTGCAGTCAAGCTCGGGGGAAAGCTTATTCTCCTTTTCCGATGAGACGAATCTAACTTCTCTGTCGATTATGCCTTCGATCTCGCAAACTGGAGACATGGTATTTTCAATGGCCTCGCCTGAATTAATTCCAGGTGCTTCCGATTCAAGCGCGCTGACTCCCAGTACCGGAGTCGCAGCCTATTCATTTTCACCAGGAAGAGGAGGTAGTAACGCTGGCTCTGCGTCTGGAGAGGAAGTGGGCCATGTTAAATGGAGCGCGCTGGAAAACGAGAGAAACAAGACAATTGGCCATGAATCGGACGAATTGAAATCCCAAGAGAAAAAAGCTATAGTCGAAGTGCCGGTTTCAGCGTCGGATCTTCACGCATATCTGCAGCTTCGGTATCTGTGCCTTAAGGTCGTGCAGGCTCAGCAGGCCGGGACGATTCCTGATGATCTAAATGCGCAGCTTAACGGGGGACAAAAAGCTACGGAGCTCAATCGAATGCGCGACAGTTGCGCACAGTTTCTACTGATGGGGCGGGGCGCTGTAATTAGAAAGATGCAAAGGCATAATGGACTAAAATAGATGGGAGCCAGAGGTCAACTTGAAGATAATGCGAGCTTTTTCAAACCACCTAATCGGAAGGCAATAGATTCGCCGCCATTTCGGAAATTACTCGCCCCAATCTTGCCTTTCATAGCGAGAGGGAAACCCAGCGTTACCTATATGATCGCACTCAGGCCAGATAGATTGGCAGAAAGTAAGATTGCAATTCAAACGAGAGTCGGACCCGGTGATTGATGTTAGTCATATTTGACACTGATGTTATGGGAATCCGCCATTGAGGAAAGTGCTGGAAGAATTTACAAAGTCAATGACAAAGAGACCGATGTCTCTGCGCAGGAACGTCTTTTGGACCTTCGGGGGAACGTCTGTCTATTCTATTGCGCAGTGGGCAATGCTGGCCTCTATCAGTAAACTTGGCACGCCATTTATGGTTGGGCAGTTTGCGCTTGGGTTAGCGGTTTCCGCCCCCGTGTACATGTTTACCAATATGCAGTTAAGAACAATACAGGCTACGGACGCAAAAGGGAGTTTTTCATTTCCGGACTATTTTGGACTTCGTGTTGTAGCAAGCGTGGTCGGTTTCGCCTTTATCCTTCTACTTAGTGAGTTCAATGGAGGGCAATTAGAGACAAAGCTGATCGTAGGAGCCATCGCTGCGGCCAAATGTATAGAATCTTTGAGCGATGCAATATATGGACTTTGCCAAAAACATGAGCGAATGAAGTTTATCTCAATCAGCCTTTGCATTAAAGGCGTCGGTTCAGTAGTAGCTTTGATTTTTGTTCTGAGGCTGACACGTAGCCTTTTTTTCGCTACTTGCGCGATGACTGCCTGGTGGTTGTTACTATTTATCTGCGTCGACGTTCGATGGGCCGTACGTCTTGTAAGACTCGAACCGTTTCATCTTAACAAGTGGTTACCGCATTTCGATCGAAAAACGCTAATAAAACTATCACTATTGGCGTTTCCAATGGGGGTGCAGACGATGCTTGCGAGCTTAGCAGTGAATGTGCCTCGATATGTGCTTGATCACGACATTGGGACCGCGATGCTCGGCAAGTATGCGGCGATGGCATATTTTATCGTCGCAATTCACACGGTAATCGCCGCAGTCGGCTACTCGGTTCAAGCGCCGTTGGCTAGAGCTTGGCAAACTTCCCTGCCGGCTTTCAGAAAGCTGCTCCTCAAGTGCTCGGCTTTTGCTTTCGCGATTGGACTTGCAGGGACTATTCTTGCCATGGTGGCCGGAAGGCAGCTATTAACAGTTTGCTACAATGCTGAATATGCTTCTCATTTAGGAGTTTTTGTTCTTCTGATGTTTTCCGCATCCTTTTTGTATGTTGGCTCGATTCTCGGTGGGGGAGTTGCCGTTGTTCGGCGGTTTTGGACTTACACGCTTCTTTACCTGAGCGTTCCGATTTTGGCGCTATTAGCTGCATTGGTCCTGATTCCGATGATAGGCTTGTTGGGTGCCGCTGTGGCGACACTTGTATATAGTGTTGCAAATGCGGTAATACCAATTGTTGTGATAAGGGCGGCGCTTAAAGATGAGACGTTGGCGCGTGCTACTGGCTCTTTGACCTACGGGGCTGCGTAAGATATTAGAATGAACGGCATAATAAATGTAATTACTCGATCTTTTTGACTGCCATTTGGGCAATACAACCCCAGTTTATATTTCGCAAAGCGAGCATTTTAGGTAATTGTTCAGAATTGAGAACCGTGATTCATCACTCCAAAAAATGCGTAGATACTGTTCGCATTGTTTCCTTCTCGGGCGTTGATTGCAGCGGTAAGTCCACACAGATTTCCGCTTTGATGGACAGGATGCGCGTTCGTGGTGAGAAGCCGTTTTATCTTTGGCTTCGAGTTGGCTACACGCCGATGTTTTGTGCATTGAAGGCGGCCGCGAGACGGCTTTTGGGTCGGCAAAGGCTGCCAAGTGGGTTGACGCCTGAAAGGCAGCGTTTCATGAGTTCTAAATGGAAGCGCAGTTTTTGGTTTTATGCTGCGTTCGCCGATATGGCATTTCAAACAGCTGTGGTCATTCGAGTTTTGAGACTTCTCGGTTATAGAGTTTTGTGCGACCGCTATATCGAGGAGAGCGAGATCGATTTGACCATGAATTTTGGCGGCTACGCCGCACAACTAAGAACATGGAAGATTGTCAAAGCTATTGGCGTAAGACCGGATGTTAGAATTTTTCTCGATTTACCTTTTGAAGAGTCACTTAGGCGATCAATTCTCAAAAATGAGCCATTTCCGGATTCTAGGGAGAAGCGCCGTCTTCGCGCAGATTTCTACGAGTCGCTGAAGTTGCAAACTGATTATTGTGTAGTTGACGCTCGGGAGAGCGTCTCCGAGATTTCAGCGGTAATTGACTCACTTTTGCTTGGGAGCGGAATCCAAGTAGGAGACCGCTCTGAGGTAGTTCGGTGAAGGCTGCGGAACTGATTGGAAAGGAGCCTTTTTCTGAACTTTTTACTTTAACCGTCAAAAAGTTTTTGACGCTGCGTTTTGGCGGTAACTGGAAGGTGGTCTGGACGCGGGCGTCATTGAAGCTGGGCGGTCAGTTGTGGATTGTGAATCTGCACATTAACTCCATATTTTACCCTGGAGTTAGCCGGCGAGCACTTGAGAATATAGAAAGGGAGTTTGCGACTTCCGTAATTCCATGGAAGCGCCCGTTACAACGTTTCTATTTTTGGCTGGCAACAATAGGGATGCCTAGGATGGTCGCGCATGCCTTTGTCAGTATTGAGCCTGTGTTCCCCGATGCGACTCAGTGGCTAATGATCCCCGGAACACATAAGATACGCTTTGTCAATGCGGCAAACGGCATCGTTTACTGCCATTTGAAATCTGGATCGAGCCGAGAGCATTTTCTATCGGAGATCGAATCGCGCGAGTTTGCGGCACGCACTGGCGTACCGGTGCCTCCGATTCTGGAGAGGTTGTCGAACGAGTGTGTCGCCGAACAAATGATTATTGGAACGCCGCTGAACCGGCTAACATCGCGACAAGACCGAGCTAAAGGTTTGCTGCATGCTCTGGATGCGATGGAGCCACTCTACCGCTCTACTTCAAGACAGGTTCGCGTTGAGATGTACGTTGGAGGTCTCATATCGCAAATCTCGATGATTGCACAGTCTTGCAAAGAGATTGCTGCAACTGATTCCGAAGCAATAGTGAGACGAATTCGCGATAACGGAGTATTATCTGATTTTGCTGTCGAGACTGTTCGGTCACATGGAGACTTTCAACCTGGCAACATTTTGTATGGAGAAGGAACAATATGGCTAATCGATTGGGAATACTCAAAAGAAAGGCAGAGGCAATACGATTGGCTTACATATTTTCTGAGAGCAAGATTTCCTCGCGGACTGGGAAAGCGGATTGTCGCCTATGCGGAATCAATTGAAGAAACAGCTCGAATGACAGAGCTCCAGCTATTTCTAATCGAGTCTATTGTCTTTGAGTTGGAGGCCGCTGCGGTCGTTTCCCGTCATTCTCTCGAAGCACTGACTGCAATACTTGCTGAGTTTAAGGTCGCGCTTCCATCGGTATTGAGGGTACCTAAGATATGAGTGCGCAATACAACATGAACCCGCGGTACGTGTTTATGAAGCAATCGGCACCGCCGCATCACTTCTTTCTTGAACTGTGCGAAGACATTGCGGGAGACGAACCCGCAGTAATTGTGTCTGAGCTAGAGTCTCATATTTCTCGCCAAACAAGATATCTGAAAGGCCCTCCCTACGACAGACGTTCAAGTGCAACACGCGCGATCAGCTGGATTCGGTTTTCGCTGAGTGCACTTACTGCGACATTTCGCATAGGGGGTAAACCGACATTTTTCATTGTGACGCAGCCTCCGCTGCTGTCTTTAGTTGGTTATTTGCAGTTTAAACTATTTAAAAGACGGTATGTGCTGTGGATTGACGACGTATGGCCAGACTGTCTGGTGCGACAGGGCATGTTCGGTGAGCGCTCAATTTTGGTAAGGCTCTGGAAGAGGTTCAATCGAATCACGTATCGATATGCGGATCAGATCATTTCAATTGGGCCGTGCATGTTGAAGAACGTTGAGACTTACGCGTCACCGGCGACGCTGTTATCAGTGATTCCTACCTGGGTGGACTCCAATAAGATTCGGCCAACGGAGAAAAGTAGAAATCCATTTGCTATCGAGCACGGACAGGTAAATACGGTCACAGTGCTGTACTCGGGCAACATGGGAGTTAGCCATGATATGAAGAGTATTTTAGAGGCTGCCCGGGGCATGAGAAACAGAGAAGATATTCATTTTATGCTCATTGGCGCGGGCGCACAATTTGGCTGGGTCCAGGCGTCGGTAGCGGAGCAAAAAGATTGCAATATTACCGTTCTGCCATTACAGCCGTTTGAAATGCTCCCGTATTCGCTTGCGAGCGGCGATATTGCCCTTGTGTGCATGGAGCGGGGAATGGAGGGTATCAGCATGCCAAGTAAAACTTATGCGTCTTTGGCGGCGGGTTCAGCCATTCTCGGAATTTGCGCAAAGAATAGCGATTTAACAGAGTTGATTAAACATTGCAACTGCGGCAGACAGGTTGAGCCACACGATGCGCAAGCAATTGCCGATGCATTGATCGCAATGGTAGACGATTCACTTGAACTTGCTCGGATGAAAGCAAATGGGCGACGCGCCGCGGAAGAGAGATTTTCACGCGCAATTTGCGTTTCTAAAGTGAGAGATAGTTTGGAGCGAGCTGAACGCGCGGGAATGAACTATTGAGATTAAGGGTCATAAACCAAGGAAATCTTGGGTAGCCCTTCAACAAATGGGGCGGCGGTCGAAAACAGAAATGGTAAAAACGGGAACTTCTGTGGTAGAAGAGACAAACGAAAATCGAGATCATCGGCAATCGGGCATTCAGATTCTATTGAAGATAGCTTTCGACCGCGCATTTTCCGCGATTGCAATGCTATTTGCATTGCTGCCGATGCTTGCGATATCTGCTTGCATAAAAGTCTTGTCGGGTTCCCCGGTATATTTTCGCGACACTCGCATTGGGCGCCGGGGAAAGCCATTTACTCTTTGGAAGTTCAAGACGATGCTGGACGTGAAAGATTCGAGCGGTAAACATCTCAGTGATCGCGAGCGTCTGACACCGATTGGAAGGTTATTGCGCTCGACAAGCCTTGACGAGTTGCCGCAGTTTTGGAATGTTTTGTGCGGCGACATGAGTCTAGTTGGGCCAAGGCCGCTTCTCCCACAGTATCTTCCGCTTTATTCAGAGGAGCAAAAGCGGCGACACAATGTATACCCGGGAATTACGGGGTGGGCGCAGGTGAACGGTAGAAATGCACTGAGTTGGACCAAAAAATTTGAGCTTGACGTCTGGTATGTTGATAACTGGAGCCTATTACTTGATCTTCAAATCTTATTTATGACAGCAAAGTGCGTGGTGCTTCGCACTGGAATTTCACATGGAAGCGAAGCGACGATGCCTTTCTTTTTGGGCGATGCCCGTTCTTTGGAGTCTCCTGCGATATCTGTAGACCGCGAGGTGTCCTCTTTAGTTCATGAAGAGAAAATATCCGCGTCTTAGATGCAGCTAACTTGAAGCAAGCTCATGCCAACAAGTAATGCGGAGGAAGGAATTCGGATGACCGAAGAGGATTTACAAGCACGCCGGTCGCTGGTTGCTGGACCTGAGCAAGAGCTCTTGCTGGCTGTGTGCGCGAATGGCCAAGACGATAGGCTTACCGCCCTGTGGGGAGAGGTCGGAGAGGAGGCGGCGTGGAAAGCGGCATGTGAACACGAATTAGAGAGCCATCTGGCTCACCGGCTTATGCAACTCTATGGTATTTCTGGTGTGCCTGCGAGGTGGATATCTGCACATGAGGAGACGGCAAAGCGCATCGGTATTTACATGAATCTACTGGATGAGATGGCTGCAGAGTTATCCATTCATGGAATTCCGATGATCGCACTGAAGAATGCCGGTATCGCACGCGGGATTTATTCCTGTCTTGGATGCTGCCCAATGGGAGATTTAGATACGCTTGTCTCAAAAAGCGATTTTAAGCGTGCTCACGAGATTCTTCAAGGCCTTGGGTATATTCCAAACACCAGAAGCCAATACAATGCGGAAGACGCCGCGCCCGGAGGCCTGGAGTATCAAAGAAATGTCGAGAAAGTTGGAAACGTCTGGCTCGAATTGCAATGGCGTTCCGTGGCAGGTCGTTGGATCCAAAGCTCTCAAGAGCCTCCCACCGACGATTTGCTATTGCGTTCCGCCGCAATTGAAGGGACTAAGGTGAGGCTTCTCTGCCCAGAGGATAATCTTCTTCAAGTCTGCCTGCACACTGCCAAGCACTCATACTTGAGAGCACCAGGGCTTCGTTTGCATACAGATGTGGAACGTATAGTGCAGGAAGTTTCGATTGATTGGGATGTCTTTCTACGGAATGTCAAAGGTCTCACAGTTAAAACGGCCGTCTATTTTTCACTTTGGCTGCCGTCGATTTTGATTGGAACACCCGTTCCAATAGAGGTTCTGAAGGAGCTTGAACCCGCACCGGCAAAGAAGCGCCTTATCCTACAGCGCATTCAAAAGGCTGGCCTGTTCTATCCAAATTCTGGCCGGAAATTCGCCGGAATGAGTTACATTGTTTTTAATACTCTCCTATATGACAATGCCGGATCATTGCTTCGCGCAATCTTTCCGAATAAGGACACAATGAAGGAGAAATATGGTGCCGTCAGCGATTTTGCTCTCCCTTATCATCATGTCCGGCGGCTTGCGGACATGTGTTTTCGAAGGAGGGGAATCTAGCGGAGCTGAAAGGCCCGATATGACACAATGGCAGTTTCTTTATGTGGGAATTGCGCCGAGAACTTTTTGAAGTTCATCGCGCGCTTAGGATCTCATGAGAGTTTAATAAATGAACCTAAGAAAATCTTTAAGTCGTAGACACCATTGCAACGGCTTGACCAGTGCATGAGATATTGAAGGGGTAAGGGAACGGAACATGATCAGTATTACTCGAAAATACCGTGAAAAGCTAAAATCTGTGTTGCATGGCTTTTTTGTTCTGGCACAGCGATGCGGTTGGGATATTCTCCCTCGCTATTTTTATTCTTCTATTCCGGCAATTCATGAACTGAGACAGAAAGATGATTGGAAACGAGCCTCGAGCTTGATGGGAGTGAACGGAACCGACCTGTACAAGCAATTGGCTTTTCTGCGGTCCTGCTGTACCCCTTCACTTCAAGAACGGATCAAGCAGTCCAGTATTCACAATTATGCCTGCGGCGAAAACGATCATTCGGGAGGATTTGGCCCGATTGAGGCAGAGGTCTTGTTCTGCTATATCTCGACGAAGCGTCCGCGTAAAATAGTGCAGATCGGTTGCGGAGTCTCGACTGCCGTGATTCTCTTGGCAGCTAAGGAGGCGAACTACGAACCTGAAATCATCTGTATCGAGCCGTATCCCAGCAACTATCTAATGCGGGCGGCCCAGGAAAAACTCATCGAGCTTGTTTCCAAGCCCGCTCAGGATGTCGATCTGGAGGTTTTGACAGGAATTGGTGAAGGTGACTTGTTCTTCGTGGATTCTACGCATTCGGTACGTCCCGGAAGCGAGGTTAACCGCATTATTCTGGAGGTTCTTCCGCGCCTGCCGACTGGATCAACCGTGCATTTCCACGACATATTCTTCCCTTACGACTACCAGCCATCGCTTATGACTAACTTGTTTTTTCACGGAGAAAGCACACTACTGCACGCGTTTCTGATTAATAACCAAAGATATTCGATCGCGGTTTCTCTATGCATGCTTCACCACGGATGCCCTGGCGAATTGCAGTCAATTCTTGGCAACTATACGCCTGCTTTAACAGATCACGGACTGTGGAAAACAAAAGGAGAGGGGCATCTTCCCAGTTCGGCATATCTCATTGTGTCGTAATGCTTGGTGCATCTGTCAGGGAGAGACACTGGGTTGGTGTGTCTCGATCTGTTTCTACGTATCGACTATGACGCTCAATTTGCGTTTCTTCGGGCTGAAATATTCAAAGTGTGCGTACGTGAAATCTAGAAGGAGTTCTTAACATGAGAGATCATAATGTTCATCCGATGCAGAATAGCTCGAGGATTCCGAATTGCCTAATATGCCAAGGCCCAGTAGAAGACGTCATGAAGAAGTATGGATTCCTCTACTCGCGTTGCCCCGAATGTGATTTTATTTTCGTCAATCCGAGACCGGATCCGGCGGAATTGGCCGCCTGGTATGCGGGGCACTCGTCTTTTCGCGGGCATGATACTGGAGAGTCGATTGCATTTTGGGAGACTGGTTGGAAGCAGAACCATGAACGGCATATCTTCTCCCGGCTTGGCGCGCGCGGAAAACTACTGGATATAGGATGCGGCTATGGATTGAATATTTCGCTATTTCAAGAGTATACCGGGCGCTTTGAATGTTATGGCATCGAACCGGACAGAGTTGTTGCCGACGAATGTGCCCGGCGCACAGGCGTGAAGCCATTCGTCGGGATATTTGAAGAATTTCAGACCGATGAGAAATTCGATCTTGTGTTTCTAAATCAGGTTATCGAACATGTAATAGACCCAAGGTATTGGATGCTTCGCATAGAAAGACTTCTGACACCGGAGGGAATTGTGGTCTTTGGAACGCCGAATTCTCGCGGGTTTTATAGCAGATTATTGGGCCGCAAGAAAGATCCATTCTTCCATGCGCCGCTTCATTTGAATCATTTCTCGCCGAACAATATTACTGATCTTATTCGCCAGTGCGGCATGGAGACTGTTTTGGTGCACCGGTTCAGCGATCTCAGGCCGAAGAGCTTTTTCCGGCATCCCAAGCAGCCGAAGTGGATGGCCAAGCTTTTTTGGCAGATTCACAGACCAATTGCTAAAACATTTGACTTTGCCGGAATGGGGCTCATCATGTATGTCGCGGCAAGAAAGTCCGCCAACGCTGCTGAGCGAACTGTAGATGTTGGGTTGATAGAGGGTGCTGCCGGTGTTCTTTAGGCAAGTGCGCGAAGTGTTTCTTGTGACTCCGAATGTAGGTGGTTAAAATGACTAAACTACTGCGCTTCTTTCTGCATTTTCTTGGGACCACTTTCTTGGCAGCTGTGCCAGCGCTGGCACAGCAAGTGGTCTCGATTCCCAAGCCGGTCGATGGATGGATGAATATAGTTAATGGAGCCAAGCCAAATACTGTCTTTCTGCTTGGTCCGGGCGTATTTCACACTTCGGTTCCCATTTCGATTTCAGCGGTCGATGTGGTGCTTGCGGGAGCCGGGGCGCGAACAACTACGATCATAGCCGACGCGCCCATGTCTGCTCTCATCCAATCGACATCGCGCTTCGTCAGTCTACGGGATATTGTTATTGACGCAAATCACCTTGCGGGTGTGGCGATTCACGAGGTGATGCCTACGGCCCCAGATACCAAGGCATTGGATGGGGTGCAAGCGAAGAACGCGATTACGGATGGGATCGTCATTGAAGGCTGCCAGTTGTGCACCTTTGAGGGGGTATCCTCTTTTAGAAACGGGCGAGACGGAATCATCCTGGCCGGGTGCAACGCTTCCATTGCGCTGGGTATTTCTTCAAATTGGAATGGCGGTCGTGGAATTGTACTCCGGACGGCTGTCGTGAATGGTGTGCAGTTCTCTGGAGGCATGACCATGATCGGCGCCAACGCCGAATCAAACGGCGCCGTGCAGATTGAGGTCGAAGATACTTCTTCGGCCGTATTAATTGAGAATCCATGGATCGAAGTCGGACAAACGGAGACCGATGGCATTCGTATCGAAGCACCCCATGTTACTGTCTTCGGGGGGCGGATTAGTGGCAAGAGTCTTGATGGCAAGGTTGCGGCCGTGCATCTTGTTGGCGCTGGAAAGGACGCGAGTATAGAAGGGAATGTTCAAATGGGCAACCAAGCGCTATTCAGTGACTTTGCGAGGATCGCACGATGATTTATCTGCTCTATGGAGCGGCGGCGCTGATTGCCATTGCCCTCTGCGTCACTGCCGTGAAGGATTACGGAAGGTTTATTTTTTTGGGCGCGTTTATTCTTAACTACCATGCAATCGGCCTGGATATTGGAGTGTATCTAACTCTCGACAAAGTCTTCGCCTGGATAGGTGTCTTCATCATTCTCAGCATGGGCATCGTACTGCCGCGCAGGAGCTGGTTCTACGCGTACTCCGCGATGATCGGCTACATGACCTTGATTACGGTCTTTATGTTCGTTACGGGAGCACTTACGAGTCAGATTGCTTATGTGCACAGCATGGGGTGGGGCATGGGGCAATCGCTGCTGCTGCTTCCTGTGCAGTATGTGAGCCAGGTTACGGTGTGGAGCATCCTTATCGTTGGCTATGCGCTAGGGAGACAGGAACAAGCAGTTAGTGGTTTCATCTGGGGTGCAATTAGCAACGCAATCATCGGTTTCTATCAAGTCCTAGCCGCGATCAAAGGCCTGCCTTGGCTGCCTCGCGATGTGCTGACGAAGCTATCCGGGGATAATGGCGGACAGTTTCAAATTAGAAAGACGGATCTGTTTCGGCTATCCGGGCTGGCTGGTGAGCCCAAGCATGCGGCGGCATGCTTTGTTGTTGCACTTGTGCTGCTGATGTGCCTTCCGATTGAAGGAAAAAAATGGAAGATGTCTGTATTGGGACTTGCGCTTGTTGCTACGCTTTCGACCTCCGGTTGTATCGCATTTGTTGTGATCTACGGAGTATTTATGTTCTACCGGCATAAGTTAGTTCAGCTTTCGGTGGCGGCTGCTATCGCTCTCGTGCTGTTTCTCGCCACACAGGTTAATTCAACTTTTGCCTTTATCGTAGACACTAGGATTGTCACGCGGCTTGCCGATCCGTCGAGTAATGAAAAGAAGGATGCCGCGCTGATCGATGTTGCGCAGCACGACCCGGCCATTCTTATAGCCGGAGCTGGCGCTGGTGGTATAGAGCTATTTTTAATGAAATGGATGGATGTGGAGGTACTCGAGAGAGGCAGCGCCATTGGACCCACCTATCTTTTGACTGAGACGCTGGGCGATTACGGCATCATTGGAACGGCTTTATTATTCATATTTCTTTTCGGTATGGGGCGTTACTTCAGAGGAGATTTGCGTGTATTTTACATCGCATTGGTTTTGGCGCTATTTCTGCTTCCACGGTTTACTGTGCTACCTGCTGTGTTGTTGGTGGTCGGATCTTTGATGAGAGGCCTCGACGACGAAGCGGAAGATCTGACTATGGATGAGACGATGGAGCAGGATTTGGAGGTCGGTGTTGCCGACTGACAGTATAGTTGCTTCTTCACCGCCGAGAATCGGTTTGAATCTTCTATACCTGCAGCCGAAAAGGTTGGGGGGAACCGAGACATATGCCAAGGAACTGCTCAAGCAATTTGCAAAGATTCCCAATCCGTTCGAGTTTGTATTGTTTCTCAACCGGGATTCCTATGAAGAGCTTCAAGTGCCCGAAGGAAAGTTTTTTAAAATCCTGGTACCGATAGAAAAAGGGAATCCTCTCAAGCGGGTCGCGGTCGAACAAACGGTGTTTCCCAGACTTGTTAGGAAACATAACATCGACGTTTTGCATTCTATGGGGTATGTTTGCCCGCTTCTTGTCACTGTCCCGCAAGTGATTACCGTTCATGACATGTTATACAAGCGGCATCCGGAGTTTCTTCCTGGAGCCAAGCTTGCATTTTGGAGAATATTTGTTCCCTTCTCGGCGCGGCGCGCTAAAAAGGTTATTGCGGTTTCAGAAAGTACGCGACTCGATGTTCTTGAGTTCCTGCACCTTCCGCCGGAAAAGGTTGTCACAATCTACTCCGGCATCTCAAGGATGGCTAAGGCAACAGAAACTCAGATAATGGCAGTCAGGCAATACTATGGACTGACTGGCGAATATTTGCTGACAGTGGGTTGCGGTAAGCATAAGCGCGTGGATTTGATTGAGGAATCGCTTCAGGGAGTAAGTGGGGTGCAGCTTGTTGTTACGGGACTGCCTGAATCGGGCGCGATACCGGCGAATTCGCCCGCTCGGGTACGATATTTGGGCTTTGTGAATTCAGAAGATATTCCCGCGCTCTATGCTGGAGCCAAAGCGTATATTACAGCTTCGGAGATGGAAGGATTTGGTTTTACGGTTCTAGAGGCGATGATGGCTGATACGCCGGTGATTTGCTCAACAGCCGGATCGCTTCCTGAAGTCTGTGGAGACGCAGCGGAGATTGTAGCCGAACAGAACTCGTCCGCATATGCGCGAGCAATTGGGAGAGTATGTTTCGGCCAGGAACTTCGGGAAGAAATGATTGCTCGAGGTAAAATGCGGGTGGGCAATTTTCCGTGGCGCGCTTCGGCGGAAAAGCATCTGAAGCTCTATGCGGATTTATCCGGGAAGTTTTTGCCTGTCCTGTGATGCCGTTGCCGCATAGCAGACAGATTGGCAGTAGTCGTCGATCCAGCTCTGATTGACCTGAAGGTGATACAATCAAAAGGTTTGGAAAGCGAAGTTTCCTTTTCCAAGCTATCTCTGAGATTAACGGGGACTCGAAGATGAAAGACTCCTTACGTAGACTTGTGAAACGAGCGCTTGAAAGCCTCGACGGACCGCTGAAAAGTCTCGATATCGGGATAACCTCCTACAAACGCTTACAGTGGCTAGAGAAGAGCCGGCGGACTGGGGATTTAATCGATGTGCTTTTGGAGTTGCCGGAGACGGATGCGGCGCAGTTATTGAAGTGCTTGCGTTATTCGAAATCATCTTACGGCGAAGATCTTTTTGCGTTGTTTGCATCGGGTTATAAAACGAATGGATTCTTTGTTGAGTTTGGAGCAGCTGACGGTGTTTTATTCAGCAATTCATGGATATTGGAAAAAGCATTCCAGTGGCGGGGTATTGTTGCCGAACCGGCTCGCATGTGGCATGAGGATCTGGGAAAGAATCGAAAATGCCATATCGAAAAAAACTGTGTATGGACTGAGTCGGACTCGATTCTACCCTTTCGTGAATCGGTGACTGGCTTCCTATCTACGATTGAAACTTTTAGTTCGGCAGATTATCACTCAGGAGAGAGGCGAGAAGGAAAGAGCTACAACGTCAATACGATCTCTCTGGAAGACTTGCTGGACAAGTACAATGCCCCCAGGAAAATTGACTTTCTTTCAATAGATACCGAGGGCAGCGAATTCGATATTTTGAGTGCTTTTGATTTTAAAAAATATGAATTCGGTGCAATTACCTGTGAGCATAACTATTCGCCGCAAAGAGACAAGATATTCTCGCTTCTCACTCAGAATGGCTATGTTCGGAAGTTCGAGAAGATCTCGCATTGCGACGATTGGTACGTTCTTGCAAATGCGACATGTTGAGAATGTATAAGACTATTTTGGCCCCATCGCGGTGCGCTGCAGGCAGCGCGCCGTTTTCTTTTTGTGCCGAGCATGTTTAATAGCTCGGGGGTGTAAGTCCCCTTCACATCCTGATGAAGGAGGAGTGATAGCGAAGCGCAAGTTCTTCGTCGCGAGGCGGGGTCTGAAAGCAGCGGGGAGCAAAGACGCGAGCCGGGCCCCCAGCGACAGGTCTTCGTCGCTGGAGTGGGGAGCCGATGGACAAGAACCGGATAAGAGGCATACGGCGACGGACGTGCGGGCAAATGATCGCGAAGTCCATATCCATCAAAGGCGCTGGTTGTAAATTCGGCGGTTGCGCGTTGAAGGCGGTCAGTCTTATCGCGGGAGGTCTGCCGCACGTCCCGGAACCGGG
The DNA here is from genome assembly GCA_050014335.1 of Occallatibacter sp. Taxonomy (GTDB): domain Bacteria; phylum Acidobacteriota; class Terriglobia; order Terriglobales; family Acidobacteriaceae; genus Telmatobacter. The sequence goes on from JBEKDN010000005.1 coordinate 39,081, forward strand.
ACTGAGGGTGGAGCGATCAACCCTGACCTTGCGGCAGAAGTCAGCAGCGGTCGTAGTAGTCGCGCAAGCGGCTAAGGCCCAAACGGAAGGAAGCGGCGAGTAGGCGGCGCGACTCGATGAGCGGCAAGCGGCAGAAAAACCAGCTTCGGTTGGCCTTTGGCGAGGAGGGGAGGAGTGAAGCTCCAATGGCTCCTGGCGAAGGGGCCGAAACGCTCACGGCGAAGCGCAGGATCGAAAGCCCGGGCTACTGGGTCCCCACGGACAGGTCTTCGTCCGTGGGGTGGAAGTACCACGAACAACTGATGGAAGAGGTCTGCGAACGGGAAAACTGTTTGCAGGCCTACAAGCCAGTGAAGTCCAACAAGGGCAGTCCGGGCATCGACGGCATGACGGTCGATGATTTAACTGCTTACTTGAACGTATCCGTCAGAGCAACCGCATCTGTTCTGCGGGGTGAGTCTGTGATGAACTTTCTGTATGAGCGAAGCGGGAGTGGAGAGTATCAAGCGTCGTCGCCGGAGCGGCGCGGAAGCCGCGC
>JBEKDN010000006.1:0-39518 GCA_050014335.1 Occallatibacter sp.
CCCTGTGAAGGCCCTGTTTTTGTCAGAAAACAGACTATAAGAACCACACTATCAACAACATACATTTCAACATAGGTTACCAATCAGTAACTGCAAACCGCCGTTTTTGCCCTGTTTTTGGCCTCAAAACCACGCCCTTTTTTCCAAAAACGCTATCTTTTTCATCATTTTCTCCAGTCGCGTTCCGGCGACACATTCCATGAGCGGGATTGGCAAGCGGGCGATTGCGAACGCCGACGATAGGAATTGGGCAGTATGTTGGCCAAGCAGATTTTAAATGCGATTGCCCAGCAAAACTCCGAGTATTTTCAAAACGGAGGGTCGCTGGATGATTGCTCAACCTTTGGCGACAGCGCGCGAACCACCAACGAAATTCCAAAACAGACAAGAATGATCTTCTCTGTGAACAAAAAATTGTAGCTCCAGAAAAAAGAAGCCAGGCCAAAAAAGACACCGATGGAAGTGAACTCCGCAAAGACGGCGTGGAGCCACTGCGGCTTGCCGGTAGAGGGCGGCAGAGTACTGCCAACGCGTGGAACCAGGCGCGGAACCGCGCGTAGATAATCCCGATAAGGCTGGCCGAGTTCGCCAGTGAGGAATGCTTCCTCTCCCAAAGTCAGCCTCAGCAAAAAAACAGGAACCGCAATCAACACAAACAGCGCGCCCGTCGGCGGCATCAGAAATGCCAGAGCGCCGGTCATCGCCCATAAGCCGATGTAGAGCGGATTGCGAACGTAGCGATATGGTCCGCTTGCAACCAGCGCGTCGCCGCGCATCTTGCCATGGATCACGATGGCGGGTCCAAGATTCGCCGCGCCCCAAACACGAAAGACCATGCCCTTCGCCGCGGTCAGCGTAGCCAGCACAATCACCAGCGGCAGGCCCACGGAGAAGGTGACCAAGCCATGCCTGCTTAACTCAAGCGCCAGCCACATCACCAGCGGGATGCGCGGGCCCATCTGCCAGAGGCTCATCCACGGCGCAGAAAACCCTAGCGTTAGAATCATTGCCATAATCGCCATGCGCAGCCGAAACTCGATCTTTGTTGCTCCCATTCCCAAGCTCCCTCTTGCCAAATCGCACATTCCCGCAGTTTCTCTGCGGCCTCTGCCTCTACACTAAATCCAGCCTATGGCTGAACCGGAAGCAAATACCGATACCATTGCCGCCATCTCCACGCCGCCGGGTCGCGGAGGCATCGGGATTGTGCGCCTCAGCGGACTCGAAGCTGCTTCGATTGCGGCGCAACTCGTCAGCCTGCGCCAGCAGCTCGAACACAGCCGCCCGCGCCTAGTCGATGTGCTTGATGAAGACGCGAGCATCGACGCCGGCAGGATTGACGAGGCGCTGGTAACGCTCTTTGCCGCGCCCAACTCCTATACCGGCGAGGATCTGGTCGAGATAGCGGCGCACGGCTCTCCCGTCGTGCTGGAGCTTCTGCTTGGCCGCGCTCTCAAGTTAGGAGCGCGTCTGGCCGAGCCGGGCGAATTCACACAGCGCGCTTTTCTCGCCGGCAAACTGGACCTAACCCAAGCCGAGGCCGTGCGCGATCTCATCGAAGCGCAAACGCTCACGCAGGCGCGTCAGGCCGCCAGCCAGATGGGCGGCGCGCTCAGCCGCCGTGCCGTGCCGGTGAAGCTGGCGCTGGTTGAGCTGGTCGCGTTGCTTGAAGCCGGCATCGACTTTGCCGAGGACGACGTTGAGGTTGCCCCGCAAGCCGAGATTGCCCGCCGCATCGACCTGTTGACGCCGCCGCTTCAGGCGCTCGCGGCGTCGTTCTCTCGCGGCCGCATTGTTCACGACGGGCTGACGCTGGCTATCGTGGGCCGCCCCAACGCCGGCAAGAGCTCGCTCTTTAACCGATTGATAGAGCGCGACCGCGCCATTGTGACCGCGACTCCTGGCACCACGCGCGACACCGTCACCGAGCGCATCTCGCTAGACGGCATCCCGATCGAAATGGTGGATACGGCCGGCTTGCGCGAGGCTGCCGAAGAAGTCGAGCAGTTAGGCATAGCACGCAGCCGCGAGGCGCTGGCCGATGCCGCTCTGGTCGTGGTGGTGCTGGACGCAACCGAGTCCCTCAACGACGAGGAGCGCCGCTTGCTCGCCGCCATTGAAAGCCGCCCTGCTGTTGTCGTGATGAACAAATGCGATCTGCTTGCCGATCCGCCGCAAGCAGTTGGCACGCTGGCAACAACAGTTCTGGCAACTTCGGCACTAACCGGCGAAGGTATTCCCAAACTGCGTGAGCGGATTCTGGCGCTGGCTACCGGCGGGGCAGCCTCTGAGCCGGGAATGCTGACCAGTCTGCGCCATCACCAGGCTATCGCCGCCGCTCTCGCCGCTTTGGCGGACGCCACACAGGCTAACGCCACTTCCATCCCACATGAGATGATCCTGCTGGATCTTTACCGTGCACTCTGGGCGCTAGACTCGCTGACTGGCCAAACCACCTCCGACGATATTCTGAATCGTATTTTTTCCACCTTCTGCATCGGAAAATAGATTTTGTCTTGAATCCGCAACAGGTTTACTGCCAGACCCTGCCACAGATTTCGGTTCTTCGGCACAAACATAGATGACTTACAAGCTGTGCGCGAGTAAGTCATTAATGCCACAAAGAAGATTACTTCAACTTCAGCAAACTTCCAAACGAGTCTAGTGAACGTTGAGGGTAACTGTCGTCGCAACCGGAAATGTGGTACTGCTGCTTGATGCGGACACAGTGATGGTGTAAGCGCCGGTTGTAGTGCCAGGCGTGAAAGCGTTGCAGGTGCCGCTGCCACTACTTCCGCCACATGCCATTATCCCGCCAGTGAGAATCATGCAGAACGCCACGAGTCCGAGGGTCTTCCACCGACTGCGCGGCCGCGCCGGAATTGCAAAGAGCAGTAAGCAGGCCAGCGCCGCGCTGCCGCTGATGGTCCACGGAAAAGCGGGTCGCTGTAAAATGGCGGAACAGCCTCTGGCCGCCGTGGTGTTGAGAGTCAGTGTCGCCTGCCCATTCGCGCTGCCGGAAATTGTAACCGGACTGGTCGAGCCAAAGCTCAATGTGGGCGGGTTCTGCGCGCCACTCGGGCTGGAGGTGACAGCTGCCGTAAGCGCCACGCTGCCCGTGAAACCATTAACAGGCGTTACGGTGATGATGCTTGTGCTTCCGCCGCCCGCAGTCACTAAAAGGCTAGATGGCGAAGGTAAGATCGTAAAGCCTGGGATCGGCGCAGCATTGACCGTGAGAGCGATGGTGGTGGACTCAGTCAGATTGCAGGGAAGCCCACAAGAGACTCCGCCCTGGCTGGGCGCGCTGCCCAGAATCGTTACCGTAGCCAGTCCTGTGGCGGCCGTGCTGCTCGCGGCCAGAGTTAGCACACTGGAGTTGGTGGTTGGGTTGGTGGCGAAGGACGCCGTTACTCCGCTGGGCAGGCCGGATGCAGTGAGAGTCACAGCTTCATTGAATCCGTTTGCGCCCGTCACGATGATGTTGCTGGTTCCGCTGGCGCCTTGTGTCACCGTCAAAGTGGGCGGGGAAGCTTGAAGAGCAAAGCTCGGCGCTGGATTGACGGTGAGGGCAATAGTGGTTGACGCGCTGGGAATTTGGCAAGGCAGGCCGCAGACCGAGGGCATACTGCCGGTAATGGTGACTGTGGCTTCTCCCAATGTGGCCGTGCTACTGGCGACCAGCGTTAGCGTGCTAGTTCCATTGGTTGGGTCGGTGCCAAAGCTCGCGGTCACTCCGCTTGGCAATCCCGATGCGGCAAGAGTGACCTTGCCGGTGAAGCCTCCCAAATCCGATACCGTGATTGTGCTGGAGCTGGTCCCACTTATCAGGCCCTGAAGAATCGTCACAGCGGTTGGCGAAGCGGAAAGCGTAAAGCTCGGCGGCGGATTGACGGTGAGAGCGACAGTGGTAGTAGCAGTCAGATTGCCGGAGGTTCCGGTAATGGTCACAGTGACCGGCCCGCCAGTGGCTGCTGTGCTGCTGGCTGTCAGCGTAAGCACGCTGGAACCGCTGGTTGGGTTCGTGCCAAATGCAGCAGTGACTCCACTTGGCAGGCCAGTGGCGGCAAGTGTCACACTGCCGGCAAATCCGCCCGCATCAACCAGTGAAATGGTATCGCCGATACTGCTGGTGCCCTGAATTAAGGAGAGATCGGTTACAGACGGCAGAAGCGTGAAACTCGGCGCATTTACGGTGAGCGCAATGTTGGTGGTTGCGCTGGGGATTTGGCAAGGCGGGCCACAAGTCGAAGAAACGTTTCCGGTGATGGTGATGGTAATCGTACCGGTAACGGCCGCGCTGCCGGCTGTCAGTGTCATAACACTGCTGCCAGCGGTGGGATTTGTGGCGAAGGTCGCAGTCACTCCGCTGGGCAAGCCGGAAGCGGAGAGAGTAACGTTGCCGTTGAATCCCCCCACATCGTTGACCGTGATGGTGTCGGTTCCGCTGCTCCCTTGATTTACAGAAAGCGCCGGCGCGGAAGATGCAAGAGTAAAGCCCATAGGCGCACTCACGGTGAGAGCGATGGTGGTGAAAGTGGTCAAGGCGCCTGAAGAGGAGGTTCCGGTGACAGTGACCGGATATGTGCCGACCGCGGCTGTGCTGCTGGCTGTGAAACCCAATACGGTTTGTCCAGGGACATTTGGAGCATATATAACAGCTTCGGTCACTCCACTGGGCAGGCCGGAGACGGCAAGAGTTACGCTGTCAGTAAATCCATTGCCGTTCGTAACAGTAATGCTATCGTTGGCGCTGCCGCCCTGAGTTACAGAAAGTGCGGCGGGAGTGGAAGTAAGCGTGAAATACTCCCCTCCATACCATTGCGCCAGCACATCACCAGCCGGCTTGTTTTGTGGCGTGTATCCCGTGTCATCCGTTCCCGGAGGCGAGACATTCCAAGCCCACCAGAAAACGCCCTTGACCCAGGAGGATTCCTGGCTGAAGACTTGAAAAAAAGCTTGATAACAGTTTGCTTGTTCAGTTGGATCGTACGCGCCGGTCGGCGTGTAGTCATAGGGCGCTTCATTGGTGCCCGCGGTACTTGTGTAGCCGATCTCCGTGAAGATCAACGGCATTGTCGTGCCAGTTTTCGCATTGAGAACTGAGACCTGAACATTCTGAAGCGCCGTGAGCGGAGCGAAGCCTTGCTTGTTGTCCGTCGCCGTAGTCCAGGCGGAAACCAGCTGAGCTACAGTTGGATTGTCATGGTTGGTGAGCGGGAAGTAACCGTCCACGCCGATGAGATCAAGCAGGGGCCAGAACGAGACTGTCGTGAATTCGTCGTTGCGGCCGGTCGCATTGGCGGCGTAGGTAATCGGGCCAGTGTAGACGGCGCGGACAGCGGAAATAATCGTCTCCCAATTCGATTGGTAGGTTGAACCGCTGAGCGTCGCGAACTCGCAGCCGATCACGAAGAGGTCGACTCCCTGGGCCTGCGCAATCGTCGCGTAATGGACAATGAATGTTTGGTAGCTTGCGAACCAGGCAGCGGAGTCGGTAGGTTCAAACTCACCTCTCCAGACTCCATCGTCCGAATCCACCTGCGGCTTGAGAGCGACTTTGATTCCAGAATTCCGCAAATTGGCAATAGCCGCAACCACCGCGGCGTCCGTCGGCGTGGAGCTATCTGGAGCAATCGAATTTGAGGTATAGCTTTGCACATACTGAGTGGCGAGAACAGTGGCATAGTTGACGCCGTATGCCGCCATCGCGGCAGTTCCGTCCGGGCCTTGAGGCGTCTCCAGATATTCGCTCGCCTGATACGAGGTGTACGCGACGCCGTTATAAGTGAAACCGGTTTGGCTCTGACCAAATGCCCTGGCTCCAGTCAATGCAAGCGCCGCCAATTCGGCCAGAACAAAGAATAGGCGAGCGGTGGAATTGGAAACACTGCGTGGGAAAATCATGGCTTTACCTCTGTCTGCTTGAGGAACCAGCTCGAAAAGCAATTTGATTTCCGGCTTGAATGCCTTTCATCCCGCCGATCGACCAGAGCATTCGACCCAACAACAGATCGAGAATGTGCCCTGAATGGTCTTTCCCGTTCGATTTTCAACTCTGCCGAGAGATTATATGCGAAAGTCATAACACTTGGCCTTTTGAATCTGCGGAAGATCCACGGCAATCGCATTTGAGATTTGAGCGCTGGATTCGACGGAGCGCTTACAAGGTTCTGGAAGAGAGTTTGAGTATGAGCGGAATCGATAGAAGCGGCTGCAAAAACTGGCGAAAAGGCGAGCATTTTGGACGAAAACGACGCTGTTTCGGGCCAAAAAGTGGGCAAAATGGGCGGTTTACAGTTACTAATTAGTAAATATACTGAAAATACAAGCTGTTGATATTAAGCTTGTTACAGGAATTCTTTGTGCAAAAAACGGGCTCCACAGGGTAGGGGGGGTGGGGGTCAGCGGATTTTTTGGAGAAGAAACAGCGAAACTGGGTCGTGGAAATGGGTAGGGTTGGAAGGAGGGGACGAGCGAAACCGCAGGTTGAAAACGAGTTTTTGATCATGGCTGGATCTTCCTTCCCTATTGATAGGATCTACTAACAGGCGGTAATTATCAGCAAAAATCCGGCATAAAAATGGGGCGCGTTCAATAGAGATGCAGCGAGTTGGCTCGGCTGCGCGGGTTGGCGATTCAGCAAGTCAGCGGGTGAGCGGCGGCTGGCACTCGACTGGGCAGGATTGTGGCAGGGGTTTTCTGGCACTCGTATTTTTCAATGCGATTGACTTGGCGGAAGACCAGAGGATGGCAGCGTCTCGCCATCCGGCATTTTGGTCCGGGCCGGCTCGCTCAGGAAGCCGCTACAATCGAGTTTGTGAGCAACTCATTTGAGATCGGTCCTGTTCATGTGGGCGGAGGAGGGCTGTTTCTCATCGCCGGCCCGTGCGTCATTGAGTCTGAATCCCACGCGCGCAAGATGGCTGAAGCCATTCAGCGCATTGCGGCGGATCTTGAAATTCCGTATATCTTCAAAGCCAGCTATGACAAGGCCAACCGCACCAGCGTGAAGAGCTTTCGCGGTCCGGGCCTGGTTGAGGGCACGCGCATTTTGGGCCAGATCGCCAAGACTACCGGCCTGCCGGTGCTGACGGATGTGCACCAGCCCGACCACTGCGCGGTGGCCGCCGAGGCTGTGGATGTGCTGCAGATTCCGGCCTTTCTTTGCCGCCAAACCGATCTCCTGGTAGCTGCGGGCCGAACCGGCCGGGCTGTGAATATCAAAAAGGGTCAGTTTGTTGCGCCGTGGGATATGACGCACCCGGTTGAGAAGGTGCGTTCGACGGGAAATGAGCGAATTTTTCTGACCGAGCGCGGAGCCTGCTTCGGCTATAACACGCTGGTGGTGGATTACCGCTCGCTGCCGGTGATGCGGCAACTTGCGCCTGTGGTCTTTGACGGAACGCATTCCGTGCAGCAGCCGTCGTCGGCCAATGGAGTAAGTGGAGGCCAGCCGGAGTTCATTCCGCTGCTGGCGCGCGCTGCTGTTGCCGCGGGCATCGACGGTCTGTTCCTCGAGGTTCACGACGACCCGGCAAACGCTAAATCCGACGGCGCGAACGCGCTGGATTTAAAGCTGCTGAAACCGCTGCTGGAAATGCTGCTGCTTATTCACGAAGCGGCCAAATCCGATTAACTCAGCGGACTGTTTTTGGCGCATGAAAGAAGGAAGATAACGTGGAAGATTTGCAGAATTCCGAAAGCCCGGGCAATGTGGCTGTCGAACCTCTCCGGGCAACCGATGTAGTTTTGCCAGCCAGGATATCCAAGTGGTACCGCTGGCGCAAGGACGGCACGGCGCTGGTGAGTTACCTGCTCGATAGCGAAGTTCATACCTTCGCTTTCAGCGTTGCGGCCAATGCGATCCTTTCGTTCATTCCGTTTACCGTTTTGTTGTATACCCTCTGCTTTCGTTCTGAGGCAATGAAGGCCGTGGTTACTGACATGGTGAATTATTTTCTACCTTCCGTGGCGAGCAAAGATTGGGTGGCCATCCATCTTGAATCCGTGGCCTCGGGCCGGGGAATGCAGTTCTTCTCGCTGTTGATGATTCTCATTGCCTGCACTGGCATCTTTTTGCCTCTTGAGGTAGCTCTGAATCAGGCATGGGGTGTCACCAAGAGCCGCAACTATCTCCATAATCAGGTCATTGCATTTGGTCTTGCTATCATTATGGTTGCTCTGGGGATGGGTAGTATTCTGCTGAATGCCGCAGCGCGCGAAGTGTTGAGTTTATTCTTTGATCACCAAACAAACATTAAATTTATCGACTTTCTTCTCAGCTTTACCTTTGCGGGAACTAAATTCGTTCTATTAACAGCGACCACAGGCGTGGCTTCGATACTCTTTTTCTTCTCAATCTACTGGCTACTCCCGAATCGCAAAGTTCCCTGGCGATCTGTGCTGCGCAGCTCAATTTATACAGGGTTGATCTGGTTGTTTGCGCGATACCTCTTTGTCATCGCTCTGCCGCACCTGGACCTGAAGGCACTCTACGGGCCGTTTTTTATCTCAGTTGGGCTGCTCTTCTGGGCCTATGTTTCCGGTTTAATTTTGTTCGCCGGAGCGCAGTTCAGCGTGGCGCGCATGGGAGACAAGAAAAGTTAGAGACCTTGCGATCTTGTTGTCCCGGAAGACACAGGGGGCTACTTCTTGCTCCACGGCATGATTGCTTTCAGCTTGTCAGCTAGCCCTGCCATAGATGCGGGCTTCCCAGCCGCGGGTTTAGCCGGCGGAGGCGTTGCCGGAGCCGCAGCCGGAGTTGCCGCTGGGCTGGCTGGCGGCGAACTTGGAGGTTTGCCGCCATTCGCGGCTGGGGCAGCGGCCGGAGCGGCTTTTGGGGGCGCTCCCGGCAATGGCACTGCTCCATTGACGACATCGGCCGCTGAAAGCTCAGGAACCGGATCGGCATCGTTCTTGACCAGGATCGAAATTCGCCGGTTGGACGGATCGGTGGGATTGTCTTTGACGCGCAGCATCTGGTCGGCGTAGCCGCGCACCTGCGTGACCTGGTTGTCGCGCACGCCGTCTTGCTGCAAAAGGCGGCGCGCTGAGTTGGCGCGGTCGGCTGATAAATCCCAGTTGCTGTAGCCGGTGTCGCTTGCGTAGGGCGTGGCGTCGGTGTGGCCTTCAATCAAGAGTGAATTCGGCAGAGATTTCAGTGCCTCTCCCAGCAGCGCAAGCAGTTCCTGGCCGCTGCTGCTCAACCTTGCGCTTCCGATTTCGTAGAACGTTCCATCCTTGCCTTCAATCAGCTCAATGCGCAGGCCTTCGGGAGTGATCGTAATCTCAATCTGCTTGGAGAGTTTCTGCAGATCCTTGCGGGCCTTGATTTCCGCTTCGATCTTTTCTTTCAGCTTTTCCAGCTGGTCGTCGGTAATCTGCGAGACCGTGGCTCCCGTCCCGGTCATCGTAGTTCCCAACTGGCTGCCGGTCCCTTTGGGATCGTTGAAGTATCCGGCCACGGCCCGCTTTACCTTTTCGCTCGAGCCCATCAGCCACAGAACTATGAACAGCGACATCATCGCAGTGACAAAGTCGGCATAAGCCACCTTCCACGCACCGCCATGGTGGCCGGCGTGTCCACCCTTCCGCTTGATGACGATGATCGGCTGGATCGGCTTGGCGGCCATGATTTCCTATCTTTCTTGCAATGGTTTTTGCAATTTATGCCGGGGCGGTTTAGGCGGCAGCGGCTGCATTGCTCTTGCAGTTCTTTTCCATCTCATCGAATGTGGGCCGCACATGTGCCGGAATCGCGCGCCGTCCCATCTCGATAGCGATCATCGGCGCGGAGCCCTTCAAAAAGGAAAGAATCAAAACTCGCAGCACATGCAGATATTCGTTATGCGCATCGGCCGTCTTGGCCATATTTGAACTCAGCGGCCCAACCAGGCCATAACAGGCCAGAATGCCAAGAAAAGTTCCCACCAGCGCCGCGGCCACGTGCGCGCCGATCTCCTCTGGCGGGCCGCCCAGGGAACCCATGGTGATGACCACGCCGAGCACAGCCGCCACAATGCCCAGACCCGGAAGCGCGTCGGCAACGGTACTGAGCGAACTGACGGGCTGTGTCGATTCGTGGTGATGCACCTCCATATCCAGCTCCATCATCTGGTCCATGTCGAATGGCTCAACTCCGCCGGTAATGGCCATGCGCAGCGTGTCACAGACAAAATCCCGAGCATGATGATCGGCGATAAAGTCGGGAAAGCCTTTGAAGATCGAACTCTCCTTTGGTTTTTCAACGTCCATTTCCACGCTCAGCAATCCTTCTTTGCGCACCTTGTTCAGAAACATGTACATCATCTTCAAAGTGCTTAAATAGCGGGTCTTGTCGAATGGCGAACCCTTCAGAATCCCCTTTAATCCCGCGACGATGGCTTTGATAATATGAATCGGATTGGCCATCAGCAAAGTTCCAATCGCCGCGCCGCCCAGAATCAACAATTCCGCAGGCTGGATAAGAACCGACATATGGCCCTTTTCCATCAGAAAACCGCCAATAACCGCACCGAAAACGACCACAATGCCTATAATGGCAAACATTCTTGTCCCCCTTGCGCGGACGTGATGTGGTTTCCGCCCGCCTGAAAGCTGGAGAACATTGCCGCCTTTGCCCTATCCAGCAGATCCGTCAAACTTCCATCCCTTTTTGCCTGTGCCGCGCCGATGCTGACGGTAAGCGAAATTCGGTCGCCCCACCAGTGAAAGTCGGCTGTTCGAGCCAGGCCGGCCAGCGTCTGTGCGTGAACGGCCAGCATCTCCGGCGTGCGCTCGAAGGAGAGAACCAGGAACTCGTCATCGCCCCAGCGGGCCATCTCCTCGGCGGGCCGCAGCCCATTCCCCATTGCCCGCTCCACCTTGTCAAGCATCCTGTTACAAGCTCCCGCTCCGTGCGTTTTGCGCAGGTCGTGCGCCTGATCGACGGTAATCCAAAGCACGCCGAAGGTCTCGCCACCCTGCCGGAAGTCGTCGAATACGGCACCCAGGCGGTCTTCAAACTCCGCCATGCTTTCTTCGCCACCGGCGCCTTCGCTGCAATCGCCATGCGGCAATGCATCCAGGCTCTCGGCTGGGTGAAAGATGGCCGCTCTGCCCATCCGCCCGCCCATCTCGTCGCGCAGCACCAGGGTGCGCGTCATCACCGGCACAAAGTGGCCCAGTTTATGCCTCAGCCGAACCATGGATCCGCACCCGGTTGCCGACTCCGCGCAAGGATCCGCTTCACCCGGAAGTGGCCAGGCGACCAATGCTTCCAGCGCCTCTGGCAACGGGCGTGCTATCAGTTCCATTGCCGGGTACCCCAGGATAGCTACCGCGGTGCGGTTCCAGAACGCAATCAGGCCCTCGGCGTCAACCAGAACAGCGCCCTCTGGAAAGCTGTCCAGAGCGGCTTCAAGAAGTTCCGCGCGGTTGGTCATCGATGCCTCTCTTACATCTACATCGGCACGGTCTCCGCCAACTTCACCGGCTTGCGCGGGCGGATGGCGCATTATTGGGACGGAGCTGAGCTGGGACGGAGCTTCGCGGCGGAAATGAATGCAACCTCCGCTCAAGCTTGCGCTCTGGCACCGTGTGCCTGATGCATCAACAGAGGATGCGGGTAGGCGAGAGATTTTTCGTGACCATTGAGGTCAATAGGCTGTAATCTTTCTTCTAGGAATTTTCAGACGGTTGGATATTTTGACTCAGGACCGGTCGCACTGTGCATGGTGAGTGGCTGGCATCGTTGCAGATTGATACAATTCAAGTTTTCTTTGCAGTTCTGCCGATAAAGTGTCAGAGTGAATAGGCCATTGACGAAGTTCGCGCAGCCGTCTCCGCATGATCGGAGACACCAGCGGGGTGAGCTTAGCAGGGGCTTCAGAGGGTTGTGATTTGGATGAGGCGCGCGACATGAATAAAGTCATCCTGGCTGATTCCCAGGCTATCTTTCGGGCAGGCACGGCCAAGGTTCTGGCCATGGACGAGGACTTGCGCATCATCGCGCAATGCACGGACCTCGACCGCATGCACCACGCAATCACCACGTTTCCTGGTTCCATCGTATTGTTTTCCACTTCGCTCCATCCGGATTTGGGCCGGCTGCGCACCATGCTCGAAGCCACCGGAAGCCGCGGCATTGTGATTGCCGAAAACAATGATTTGGCCGGAGCCTACATTCAGCAGGGCTTTCGCGGCGTCGTCTTTCGCAATGTGACGGGAACGGCCCTTGTGGAATGCGTACGCGCCGTTGCCGCGGGCGACACCTGGATGCCTCCGCAGTTGATGGTTGCCGACTCTCCTGAGGAAGACATGGTGGGCACCAGGGTTCGTGACCGGCTTACCCCCAAAGAGATGCGCATCGTTGCCCTCATCGTGCAGGGCTGCAAGAATCGCGAGATCGCCACCCGCCTCAAGACCACCGAGCAGGTGATCAAAAACTATCTGCGCTCCATCTATGACAAGACCGGAGTCAGCGACCGTTTGGAGTTGGCGCTCTTTACCATTCACCACCGCGTATTGGCTGCGGCAGCGGCCGAGGTGGGCAGCAAACTGGAAGCCGAGGAAGCAAGCGCCCAGCACGCCATGGCATAAGCCAGGCGAGGAGGTAGGCGGGGCGGCGCATTTACAATGGAAGCGTGCAGCCCGAAAACTCTTCGCCGATCATTCTCGCCGAGAACCTGACCAAGGTTTATCAAGCCGGCCGAATCCAGGTCACCGCGGTTCACAAAGTCTCGCTGTCTATCAACCCCGGAGAGTTTGTCGCGATTGTCGGCCCATCGGGTTCAGGCAAGTCCACTCTTTTTTATCTGCTGGGCGGATTGACTAAGGCCACCGAGGGCCGCGTGGTCATCGACGGGATAGATTTTGCCTCGCTCTCAGATGCTGAGCGCACACGGCTGCGCAAGCATCGCATCGGATTCGTTTTTCAGAAGTTCAACCTGCTCCCGACCCTTACCGCGATGGGAAATATCGAGATCGCGCATACCGTCAGCGGCCGCAAGGGGCCTCTGGATCGTGCGTTCCTGGATCACCTGAGCGATTTGCTCTCCATTCGTGGGCGGCTCGATCACAGGCCGAGCGAACTGAGCGGCGGTGAGCAGCAGCGCGTGGCGATAGCCAGGGCGATGATTACCCGTCCGGCGATTGTGCTGGCCGACGAGCCTACCGGCAACCTCGACACCAAAAGTTCGGACGCCGTGCTGCAGATGCTGCTGCGCTCCAACCGCGAGCTGGGACAAACAACGCTTATGATTACGCACAATCCCGAAGCCGCCCAAATAGCCGGCCGCATTTTACACATGCGCGACGGTGAGATTGCGCGAGTCGAGAACGGCTCGCGATCAACTCAGGCAATTGGAAGCAATTAGTCCGCTCACCTTCCGGTTTGACCAGCTTTGGCCAGCCCGGTATACTCAATCTTGCAACAAGCGGGAGTAGCTCAGTGGTAGAGCATCGCCTTGCCAAGGCGAGGGTCGCGAGTTCAAATCTCGTCTCCCGCTCCATTCCGCCCTCCGGTTCTATCCGGTTTGGCTACGGCGGCATGGAGCGTAATTTATAGGGCAGCCCTGCCAAGGCGCGGTACCCAAGTGGTAAGGGAGAGGTCTGCAAAACCTTTATGCGCCGGTTCGATCCCGGCCCGCGCCTCCAAACCTTTCAACAGCTCATATGCGGTGCCGTTACGGGTGCGTTTCCCGGTGTATTCTGTCACTGACACCTGAAATTCCTCCAGAAACTTGCGTGTTCCAACGGTATCCTCTCGAGACCACTCTGGGGCATTTCAGCATCGAGCAAGTGTTTGGACTCCCCTTGTTCTTGCCCATGCGCCGTGTTTCCAGGAAGGATTTCTCAATGAGAAAGCATCGCCTGTTTTCCGTTTCTCGGCCCGCGTGCCTGCTTGGCTTCGCCATTTTCGCGATCTCCGCCACTGCGCAGACCACAGCTTCCAATGAATGGACCTGGACCGGCGGAGGCACAGATTCCACCGTCAATCCTCCCGCGAAGCGTTTTGAGGCTTCCAGTTGGACTGATACAAGCGGTAATTTCTGGCTTTTTGGCGGCCATGGCACCGACTCCGCCGGCAATTCAGGCGACTTCAATGATCTCTGGGAGTTCGTTCCCTCCAGCAACGCATGGACTCAGATCAGTGGCGACAAAGTTGAGGGCGCTACCCTGGCGCCAGTTTACGGCACACTGGGAAGCCCAGCCGCTGCAAACAATCCGGGAGACCGCGATTCCGCAGTGAGCTGGACTGACGGCAGCGGCAATCTATGGCTCTTTGGCGGTACAGATAAATCTATATTTTTTCTCAATGACTTATGGGAGTTCAGTCCTTCCACAAAAGAGTGGACATGGATAGGCGGCAACGATAACAGCACCCCACCCGCAAATCAGCAGGGCCAGCCCGGAGTCTATGGAACACTGGGAACGCCTGCCGTCACAAACATTCCCGGAGGCCGTCTTTACTCAATCAGCTGGACCGACAATCAGGGTAACTTCTGGCTTTTCGGAGGCTACGGTGTCGATTCCACTGGCATTTGGGGCTATCTCAATGATCTGTGGGAGTTCAATCCCTCGACAAATCAATGGGCTTGGATGGGCGGAAGCAGCACGTTGACGTTTTTGACCGCGGGCACGCCTGGAGTCTATGGCACTTTGGGAACCGCCGCCGCCAAAAACATTCCAGGAGGACGCGCGCAAACGTCGGGTTGGATCGACAAAAGCGGTAATCTCTGGCTCTTTGGTGGCAATGGAATTGATGCCAACGGAAAACTTGGCCAACTGAATGACTTGTGGGAATACGATTCGGCGACGAATGAGTGGGCTTGGATAAGTGGAAGCAACACGTTAGCCACTAAGGGTGGCCAGCCAGGAATGTACGGCACACTGGGAACGGCGGCAGCCGGAAACGCCCCCGGTGGTCGCCAGAGCGCGTCGAGCTGGACTGACGGCAGTGGCAATCTATGGCTCTTTGGTGGCGATGGCGTCGATGGCGGCGGAAACGATGGCCTTCTCAATGACCTCTGGGAGTACGATCCGACGACGAATGAATGGGCATGGATGGACGGGACCAGCGCCGTGCCAGTTAGCTGCGTAAGTAGCTCCGTATGTGGGCAGCCCGCGTTTTATGGCACATTGAACACCCCTGCAGCCTGGACTGACCCTGGAGCGAGACAGAGTGGCAACACCTGGACCAGCGGCGGCAATCTCTTTCTCTTTGGCGGCGCAGGTTTCGATGGCAACGGAAATTTCACTTATCTGAATGACATGTGGGAGTATCAGCCGTCCTCCACTCCGCCCACTTTCACGGCTGCCGCAACGCCTGTCATTTCGCTTGCCCCAGGCTCCTATACCTCTGTGCAGTCGGTCACCATCACAGACGCTACACCGGGAGCGTCGATTTACTACAACACCACTGGAACCAATTCGCCTTCAACCAGTTCCACGCTCTACACGGGCGCAATCTCACTGTCGGCTTCTGAAACCATCCAGGCTATTGCGGTGGCTCCCAATTACCTTAGCAGTGCCGTCGCTTCAGCGGCCTATACCCTCACGATCCCTCCTGACTTTGCCCTCCCCGTCACTCTGGGTTCGCTCACCATCAGCGCCCCAGAAAGCGCCTCAGCCCAAATCGTCGTCGTGCCGCTCTACGGCATAATCAGCGCACCAATTTCATTCAGTTGCTCTGGTCTGCCTACAGAGGCTACATGCGCTTTCTCTCCGGCAACAGTGACGCTGGCGCCTAACTCGGCGCAGGATTCGACAATTCTCACTGTGACCGCCACGTCTCCGACTTCCGCCGCACTGCGCCGCAACACCAACTCGCTCTTCCCGGCATCCGCGCTCGCTGTTGTGCTCTGCTGCTTCGGCTCGAGGAAGCGGCGTCGCTTGCGGATATTTCTTCTCTCGGTATTGAGCGTGGCCAGCGTCGGACTGTTCACCAGTTGCGGCGGCGGCGGCAGTGGCGGCGTTGGCGGGAATAACACGCCTCTGCCTTTCACTGGAACCATCACAATAACCGCTACGTCTGGCACGGGCACAACCGCGCTCTCGCACACGACGACATTTTCACTTACAGTGAATTGACATCTTTTAACATAACTGGCAAAGCTACCTCCAACTCAGGACAGCGATCACGGTAGCCGCGCTGTCTTCGCCCCCGACTCGCCGGCCGGCGATGAGCTGCTATGGAACCGCCGCCCATCCTCATTGCGTATAGATCTGCAGCGCGCTTCTTTCCCGGTAAGTTCATCACATTTCTACAGGGTTTCTGTCCGCGGCTCAGGCCGCCCCAGCGTCGGGAAATTGCAACCCAGTCCGCAAATACGCGGTCAGAGTATGCAAGCGGGCTTCTCCCAAGGAGGTTTTCTATGACAAGCACAATTCCGATCAATGCGGCGAACTTCCCCGACGCCGGACTATACGGTCTAACCAAGCTAGCCGAACAAATGGAGCAAACTGACCTGACAGAATTGGTTCGCGGCAATGAGCAAGTCTTCCTCGCCCGTTATTCTCCGCTAGCGCGCCAGCGAAGCATGACGCTCGATCTCAGTCCGGTCAAGCGCATTGACGCCGCGGGCATCGCCGCGCTCATCGCGCTCCATGCCTGCGCTCATGAAGCCGGACATTGTTTCAGTGTTGTTAATCCCACACCGCACGTGGCGGAAATCCTTGCTTTGGTAGGCCTGGAGCGCCTTCTTGTGTCTCATAATACGAATATAAATTCACATTATGACTCTTGCTGATTTTTCCAAAGTATGTGAAAAAGGCTCTGTGACTCGCTATTAAGCACATGTATCTACCATGTCTCTTAATATGATATATAGTGTCTGCGCATGGGACACTACTCAACTGACATTCGAATCGTATGTGACCATCGGCACAGGCAACTGTATACTTGAAACGATATTCGTAATACGACCTATCAATCCCGCGCAGCGATGTCCGATGCCTGGATGCCCCGTACGCGCTCAGCCCGACAACAGCATCTTTCCTGTGTTGATGCACTGAGCCTCCGTCCTGTCATCTCTTCATGGCCGCCGCCCCCCGCGGAGAAATTAATCTACGGAGGCATCATCCCATGACGCAGGGCGCTGTGGACAAGTCGTCTGCCGGAAAAGCAGGCAAAACTGAAACTCAACATGTGTTTTTCTTCGGCGGCGGCAAGGCTGAAGGCAATGGAAAAATGAAAGACGTGCTGGGCGGCAAAGGCGCCGGCCTGGCCGAGATGACCAATGTTGGATTGCCGGTGCCTCCGGGATTCACCATTCAGACCGAGGCCTGTCGCGAATACATGCGCGGCGCGCTCAGTGCTGAAGTCGATACCGAGATGTATGCCGCGCTAGAGCGCCTTGAAAAGCTGCAAGGACAGAAACTGGGCCTGGGCGAAAATCCCCTGCTCGTCAGCGTCCGCTCAGGCGCCAAGTTCTCCATGCCTGGCATGATGGACACGATTCTCAATTTGGGCCTCAATGACAAGGCCGTCGAAGCGCTGGCCAAACGCAGCAAAAATCCCCGCTTTGCCTATGATTCCTATCGCCGGCTGATTCAGATGTATGGTGACGTAGTTCTAGACGTGGAAAAGAAGAAGTTCGAGCATATCTTTGACGGCATCAAGAAAAAAGCCAAGGTCAAGTTCGACTACGAGCTGAAGGCCGAAGTCCTGCAGGAAATCATCGCCGAGTACAAAAAGCTGGTCAAGAAAGAGACCGGCAAGGACTTTCCGCAAGATCCCAAGGAGCAGTTGGTCGGCGCCCGCAACGCCGTCTTCCGCAGTTGGATGAACGAGCGCGCCAAGACCTACCGCCGCATCAACAGAATTGACGACTGGCTCGGCACAGCGGTCAACGTGCAAGCGATGGTCTTCGGCAACCTCAGCGAGACCTCCGGCACCGGCGTCGGCTTCACACGTAATCCCGCCACCGGCGAGAAGATCTTCTTCGGCGAGTACCTGATGAACGCCCAGGGCGAGGATGTCGTCAGCGGCGTCCGCACACCCAACCCGATCTCCCACCTCGAAGAGCAGATGCCCGAATGCTATGCGCAGCTCAAGGACATCACCAGCCGCATGGAAAAGCACTACCGCGATATGCAGGACTTCGAGTTCACCATCCAGGATGGCAAGCTCTATATGCTGCAAACCCGCAACGGCAAGCGCACCGGTCTCGCCGCCGTCCGCGTGGCCATCGACATGGTCAAGGAAAAGCTCATCACGCAGGAAGAAGCCATCCACCGCGTCGAACCCAACCAGCTCTATGACTTCCTCGTTCCCCGCTTGATCGAAAAGGGCGAGAAGATCGAAGTCCTGGCCACCGGTTTGCCGGCCTCGCCGGGAGCCGCGGTCGGACAAATTGTCTTCTCCGCCGAGGAAGCGGTCAAGATGCACGCTACCGGCAAATACCCGGTTATCATCCTGGTTCGCGGCGAAACCACCCCCGAGGACATCGCCGGTATGGAAGTGGCGGCTGGAATTCTGACCTCGCGCGGAGGCATGACCTCCCACGCGGCGGTCGTTACCCGCGGCATGGGCAAGTGCTGCGTCGCCGGCGCTGGCGATTGCGTCGTCGATGAGGCCAAAAAGGAGCTCCGCGTGAAGGGCAAGACCTTCAAGCAGGGTGACTGGCTTTCCCTCGACGGCACCACCGGCCGCGTGATCAATGGAAAACTGAAAACCTTGGAAGCCCAGCCCGACGATCCCGATCTGGTCACCTTCATGGCTTGGGTCGACCCGGTTCGTCGCCTCAAGGTCCGCGCCAACGCCGACATCCCCCGCGACGCCAAAAATGCCCGCCTCTTCGGCGCCGAGGGCATCGGCCTCTGTCGCACCGAGCATATGTTCTTTGCCGAGGACCGCATCGAGCACATGCGCACCATGATCCTCTCCGACAGCGAGAAAGATCGCCGCGCCGCCCTGAAGAAGCTCCTGCCCATGCAGCGCGCCGACTTCGCCGGCCTCTTCAAGGCCATGGAGTCTCTGCCGGTCACCATCCGCCTGCTCGATCCCCCGCTGCACGAGTTCCTGCCCAAGCGCGAGGATCTGCTCGTCGAGATTGCGCGACTGGAAGAGACCAAGCCCCGTTCACCCAAACTCAAGGCGCTCCGTCCGCTGCTGGCGCGCGTCGAAGAGTTGCACGAACAGAATCCGATGCTCGGATTGCGTGGATGCCGCCTTGGCATCAAATTCCCGGAGATCACCGAGATGCAGGTTCGCGCCATCCTCGAGGCTGCTGTCGCGGCCAAGAACAAGGGCGGCGATCCGCACGTCGAAATCATGATCCCGCTGATCGGCTCCGTTGAGGAAATGCGCAATCAGGCCGTCATCGTCCGCCGCGTTGCCGAGGAGGTCTTTGCGGAAAAGAAGACCACCGTCGACTACATGGTTGGCACGATGATCGAACTGCCCCGCGCCGCCCTCACCGCCGATCAAATTGCCGAGGAGGCCGAGTTCTTCAGCTTCGGAACCAACGACCTCACGCAAACCACCTACGGCATCAGCCGCGACGACATCAACCAGTTCCTGCCGGCCTACATGGAAGCGGGCATCTTCAAGCAGGACCCCTTCGCCAGCCTCGATCAAACCGGCGTCGGACAACTGCTGGAGATGGCCTCCACCAAGGGCCGCAAAACCCGCCCCAACATCAAGCTCGGCATCTGCGGCGAGCACGGCGGCGAACCAGAGTCCGTCAAGTTCTGCCACAGAATCGGTCTCAGCTACGTCTCCTGCTCGCCATTCCGTCTCTTGACGGCAAGGCTGGCAGCCGCGCAAGCGGCCCTCGAGGAGAAGCAGACCGGCCCCATCCACACCAACGCCTAGTTTGTTCATTCACCGAATCGCGAAGGGCGCAGCCGCAAGGCTGCGCCCTTCGCGCGTCTGGGGCAAACCATAGTCTCAAACCAAGCCCGGGTACCTCGAGTTTCCGCGTTTGGGAGTTGAGCTACCACAAATCTCGCTCCCGTTTACCGCACCTCAAAAACCGTGCTGCCATGAGCCGGCAAAATCACGCTCACCTCTTTCGACTCCTTGAAGCCATCTTCGCTGAACACATTCTGCGCCAGATGCTTCTTGCCTTCCAGCCCAAGCTGCGCCCATGTTGTGTGCAATGTCACCGGCTGGTCGCCGAGATTGAAAAAGCCATAATACTCCGCGTAATTCCCCGCGCCAGGTGCGTTGATCGTCGCCCGCCACACCCGCGCATTTTCAAAGGCCGCCCCCAAACTCGCCGTATCCACCGGATGGCTGTAGGTCACATTCTGATTCATAAACAGCAGCGACTGATTGGTCAGCAGCGAGCGCGTAAAATCATCCAGCTTCGTCAAATTCCCGCCAAAGATCAACGGCGAGCGCGCAATCGCCCACAGCGTGAACTCGGTCTGCTGCTCGTCGTGCGTCAGGCGCGACTGGCGCGCCTCGCCCCATCCAGGATGGGGTCCTAGCCAGCCCTCGGGAAGCATATCCGCATCCGGCCAGTTGCCGTCACGGGTGTAAGAAAACCACTTCGCCAGCCGGTCAAACATATCGCGCACGCCAAAGGGAAATTCATTCTCGCCCGGCTTATATTGGTGCGCCCATAGATCCCAATGATCGTCGGCAATGCGCCACATCTGCGCGTACTCGGCCACCTCGCCGCCATGCTCCAGCGCCGTCGGCCCCGGTGAAAGGCTCAGCACAATCGGCCGTCCAGTTTTGCGAATCGCGGCCGCAATCTGCACAATCTCGGTAGGCCGGTAAGGGTGGTCGGAGATGCAATCCACCTTGATGTAATCCAGCCCCCAGCTCGCATAGAGCTTCAGCATCGAGTCGTAGTATGCCTGCCCGGCTGCATTATCCTTGACGCCCCAGTTGCCCTCATCCCACGGGCAGGTGTCGGCTGTATCGGCAGCGTCCGCCGCCGTAAACTTCGATCCCGCAATCGGCAGATTCTCCTTCACAACCTGCCGCGGAATCCCGCGCACAATATGAATCCCAAACTTCAGCCCCTGCGCATGAACCCAGTCGGCCAGCGGCTTGAAGCCCGCGCCGTTCGAAGCAGTCGGAAAGCGGCTCTCCACCGGAATCAGAATCCCATTCCCATTCCACACATACTTCCGCTCCGTCAGATTCGCGCCCGAGGGGTTCTCCATATACCACCCCTCGTCGATCACCGCATACTTCCACCCCAGATCCTCAATCCCCTTGAGCACTTTGACATTCGCTCTAAAGTCGGCCTCGTCGATGGTCAGTCCATAAGCATCCCAACTGTTCCACCCCATCGGCGGCGTGGGGGCAATACTCTGCGCGGAAGTGAGGGTTGTGGAGAAGACGATAACTAGAGCGGCGAGTAAGAAGCGTAGGCGTACCATGCCGGAAAGATAGCACATTCAGCGCGGGCTTTGCGAAAGTTGGCTGTGACTCATCGTCACGCTCTACTTATGCGCCGAACCCGGCTGCGTATATCTTTCAGCAGAACCAGCAAATGCAGCGGATCAGCCGGCGAGGCCACAAAATCGAATTGCTCATAATAGCGCCTCGCCGCGTCGTCCTTCGCATGGACAGCGAGCGTACGCATCCCGGCTATCTCGGCGGCTTGCAGGGTGCGCAGCACGGCGTCACGCAGCAGCGCGCGCCCCACGCCTTTTCTCTGCCAGGTTTTATCGACGGCCAAACGCGCCAGCAGCATGATCGGCACCGGATGCTGGGCCGCCCCTTTGCGCAAACGCTCCGGCGCATCGGCGTATTCGATCTGCCCCACGGCAAGACTGTAATATCCAATCACAACATCGCCAACCAGCCCAACATAAGTCTGCGCCGCGCCCGCTCCCCGATTTTGCAGTGCGAACTTGCGCAGCCAGTTATTCAGCGTCCCTTGACCGCAGTCGAATGCGTCAATCAGATGCTCGCGCCGCAGCTTTTCAATCGAGCGAGCCTCGTTCATCGCCCCGCGCCGGCGTCAAAGAATCCCGGCTCTTCCAACAGCGCTAGCAAACGCGGCAGGGGACGGGCGGGCGCATCGAGAGCGGCTTGAAAAGCGGCCCACTTCTCCGCATCCAGGCCAAAGACGCGGCGCTCGGCCAGCGTATCCTCGGCGCGGGTAAGCGCGCTCTCCATCACAAAATCGCTCATTGAACGATGAACGGCCGATGCCGCGGCTTGCAGTTTGGCCTTTGCCGCCCGAGATATCCGCAAGTCCAGCTTTTCCGTCCGCCGTTCCGCCAGAATAGATTGAGTCGCCATGATATTCTCCGTCAGAATTCCTAGACTAACGAAATGTCATGACATTGTCAATACTCTCATGATCGCACTACAACTGTATCTTCACCGGCCAAGTCTTCCAGATCTCGGCGCAATAATCCCTAATCGACCGGTCCGACGAAAACTTCCCAATCCGCGCCACATTCAGAATCGACATGCGCGTCCAGGCATCTTGATCCTTATAGGCCGCGCTGACCCGGTCCTGGCAATCGATATAAGACTGGTAATCGGCCAGCAGCATATATTCATCCGTCGTCAGCAGCGAATTCACCAGCGGCTCGAACAAGCTCTTGTCGCCATGCGAGAATTCTCCGTTCGAGAGCGAGGCCAGAACCTCGCGCAGCATCGCGTTCTCATCGAAGACGGCGCGCGGCCGGTAGCCCTCCTTTTTGCGCTGCTCCACTTCCGGCGTGGTGAGTCCAAAGAGATAGAAATTCTCCGCTCCCACCTCTTCGCGGATCTCGATGTTCGCGCCGTCCAGCGTGCCGATCGTGATTGCGCCGTTCATGGCAAACTTCATGTTGCCGGTTCCCGAGGCCTCTTTGCCGGCCAGCGAAATCTGTTCGCTCAGATCGGCGGCAGGATAAACTCTCTGCCCCAGCTTCACGCTGAAATTGGGCAGAAAAACCACCTTCAGCCTGCCTCGCACCAGCGGGTCGGTATTGATTGCCTCGCCCACCGAATGAATCAATTTAATAATCAGCTTGGCCATCTTGTAGCCCGGCGCAGCCTTGCCGCCAAAGATAAAGGTCCGCGGCGTCATCTCCGCATTCGGATCGTGCTGGATGCGCTTGTACAGCGTCAGAATATGCAGTACTTGCAGGTGCTGCCGCTTGTACTCATGCAGCCGCTTCACCAGCACATCGAAGATCGAATCCGGATCTGCCGCCACGCCCAGCCGGTCGTGAATATAGGCGGAAAGTTGCAGCTTGTTGTGCCTCTTAATCGACTTCCACTCTCTGCAAAACTCCGCGTCCTCCACCATCGGTTCAAGTTTGCGCAGCTTCTCCAGATCGCGTATCCACCCTGAGCCCAGCCGCGCCGTCAGCAGTTGCGCCAGCCGCGGATTACTCAGCACCATCCACCTGCGCGGCGTGACGCCGTTTGTCTTGTTGCTGAATTTCTCCGGTGTCAGCGCATAAAAATCGCTCAGCACATGCGTCTTCAAGAGTTCGGTATGCAGCGCGGCCACGCCATTGATGGCATGGCTGCCCAGCGCCGCGAGATGCGCCATGCGCACAAATTGCTCGCCGTCTTCCCGCACAAGTGAAAGCCGCTTTGCCATCTCTGTATCGCCGGGAAACTTTGCTCGCACATTCTCCAGATGCCGCCTATTGATCTCGTCGATAATCTCCAGATGCCGCGGCAGCAGCGCCCCAAACAAACTGCGCGGCCACTGCTCCAGCGCCTCCGGCATCAGCGTGTGGTTTGTGTAGGAGAGGGCGTGCTGCGTCACGTGCCAGGCAGCCTCCCACTCCATTCCGTGCACGTCCATCAGCAGCCGCATCAATTCCGCCACGGCAATCGCCGGATGCGTGTCGTTCATCTGGATCGCGAAATTTCGATGCAACTCCGCCAGCGGACGCCGTTGCGTGGCTTGAATTTTTACAATGTGCTGCAAGCTGCAACTGACAAAAAAGAACTGCTGCTCCAGCCGCAATTGCTTGCCCTGAATCCCTTCATCGTTGGGATAAAGAATCTTTGAAATATTCTCGCTCGAAACCTTGCCTGCCACCGCACCCAGATAATCTCCGTGATTGAAGGTTTCAAAATCAAAGCTCTCCACCGCCTGCGCCGCCCACAATCGCATCGTGTTTGCCGTGTTGGTGCGGTAGCCAAGAATCGGCGTATCGTGCGGAACCCCGCGCACCAGCTTTGCCGGAATCCATTCCACGCGCACCTTGCCTTTCGCGTCGGTGTGCTGCTCGGTGCGTCCGCCCATCTTCACTTCAAATGCGTCTTCAGGACGCTCCAGAGCCCACGGATTGCCTAGCCGCAGCCACTTGTCGGTCGACTCCACCTGCCAGCCGTCCCGTATTTGCTGATCAAAGATTCCGTACTCATAGCGAATGCCATATCCAATCGCCGGAATATCCAGCGTCGCCAGCGAATCCATGAAGCATGAAGCCAGCCGCCCCAATCCGCCATTGCCCAGCCCCGGCTCTTCTTCCTGCTCGATCAATGTGCTCAGGTCCAAGCCCAACTGCTTCATCGCCAGTTCGGTGTCATCGTAGATGCCAAGGTTGATCAGGTTATTGGCCAGGTGCGGCCCGGTCAGAAACTCCGCCGAGAGATAGCAGACCACCCGCACATCCTGCGCCTGATAATTCTTCACCGTCTGAATCCACCGCTCCACGAGCCGGTCGCGCACCGTATGCGCCAGCGCCATGTAAAGATCGTTCACCGTCGCCCGCTCGGTCGAGCGCCCTTGCACAAAAAACAGGTTGTCAAGAAACGACTGCATCAGCGCATCCACGCTCAGCGCGGTTCTCTGGCCAATTGTCGGCCCGGTCTGGTCCGATCCCTCACGCGGCAGCGTAACGATTGCATTCCCAGTCATCGTCTTCCCTCATCTCCCCAACATACGGAGAGGCCTTCTGCTTAAGAGCAGTACCTCCACCATAAGGCTGCGGGAGTTGCGAAAAGATGAAAAACCGCCTCCGACCGAGGGGAAGAAGAATGAAAGGCCCATTTTGAAATCTCCAATACTGTTTTGGTCAACACATTCTACGCACAAGCCCGCTGCGATAAGCTGGGGATGCGAACAACTAAGGAGCAGACAAGGTGAATCTAGTGCTGGGAATCGACGGCGGCGGAACGCGCACCCGCGCCGCCATCATGGCGGGCGGCCAGCTTGTGGCGCGCGCAGAGAGCGGCTCCATCAAGCGGCTGCGCGTCGGCGCTGAGGCCGCTGAGGCCAATCTGCGCGCTCTGCTAGCCCAGATCTACTCCCAGGCTGGAGTCAGCACCGTCCGCGCGGCTTCGGTCGGCGTAGCCTCTGCCACCATGCCCGGCGTCAAAGAGTGGATCGGCGAAGTCTTGCGGGAGTGCCTTGTCGAGCATTCCGAGGTCGTCGGCGACGAAGTGATCGCTCTCGACGCGGCCTTTCACGGCGGTCCCGGAATTCTGCAGATTGCCGGTACCGGGTCCAACACCATTGGCCGCGCGCCAGACGGCAGCCGCGAGTGCGCCGGCGGTTGGAGCTCGCGCCTCGGGGACGAAGGCTCAGGTTACTGGATTGGTCTGCATAGCGTGCGCCGCGCGCTTAATGCCTACGACCGTGAAGAGACTACCGGGATTCTCGCCCGAGTGGGCGAACTTTGGGGAACTTCAAGTATCGAAGATCTGGTCAATCTGGGCGACAGCACGCCTGGGCCGGACTTTGCTGCGCTTGCCCCATTGATTGGCGAACTGGCCCATGCGGGCGATGCGGTTGCCGCTGGCGTTCTACATGAAGCCGCCGCCGACTTGGTCGATTTTGTCCTGCTCGTCCGCGCCAAACTTCACCGCAAACACAAGATCGACGGCGAAGTTCCGGTTGCCTGGACGGGCGGCGTCATCGAACAGATGACTCTGGTCCGCGAAGCCTTTTTCGCTGGCCTTGAAGCCGCCGCGCCGCAGATGCCGGTAAGCCGTCAGCCCGTCGTTTCGCTCGACGGTGCTCTGTGGCGCGCCCAGCGACTAGCGGAAGAATAGTTGATCTCGCAAAGCGAACCGGAGGCACCGATCTTTGATTACCAGCATCGCGCCGGCCGTAATCAGGCGCTTTTTTGTTTTTACCCTTAGAATGTCCTCATGAATGATCCATTTGCTTCTCTTACCCAGCTTCTTGCCGATGTCATCCTGCCGAATCTGAAGAGTGTGCAGGTGAGCCAGACTGAGCAGATTGCAGCCAACGACCGGCTGGAGAACGCGATCGAAGAGTTGCGACTGCATATCGAGTCGCAGTTTGCGCATCTCTCCGCGCAGTTGACGGCTTGCCGAGCGGAGCTGGCGGCGGCGCAGGCAACTTTCAAAGCCTCACAGGGGAAGAACGGCTCACTGACGCCAGATCGTGCCACGCTGATTCACTAGGCTCCCTCTCCTGCGATAATTTACCTCATGAAAACGGCGCTCACGGCAAAGCGGCTCTGGGATGGGACGAGGCTTCTTGACCTGCCAGTCGTGTTGATTGAGGATGGACGCATTGAGTCCGTCTCCACGCGTGGCGAGCGCGATCTGCCGCCTCACGCGCGGGTTCTCGACTTTCCCGATGCCACGCTGGCCCCGGCATTTTTCGATGTCCACTTCCACGGAGCCAAAGGTTATGATGTCATGGAAGCAACGCCTGAGGCGCTCAACGCCATTGGCGGCTTCCTGGCTTCGCGCGGCACGGGCAACTATCTCGCCACTACAGTCACAGCGTCGCTCGACGAAACTTTGCGCTCGCTTTCTAGTCTTGCAAAGCTGCTGGCGCGGGCCGTTCTTCCAGGGCAGGCGCGGGCCATCGGCATTCATCTTGAAGGTCCATTTCTCTCCCACGCAAAGCGTGGCGTGCAGCCGGCCGAGCATCTGCTCGCGCCAAATATTGCCATTTTCGACCGCCTTTTTGACGCCGCCGAGGGACATGTCCGGCTGATGACACTCGCGCCGGAACTATCAGGCGCGGTAGAGTTGGCCGCACACGCAACGGCGCGCGGGGTCCGCGTTTCGCTGGGCCACTCCAATGCAAACGCCGCCGAAACCCACGCCGCCATTGCCGCCGGAGCCGTCAGCGCGACGCATACCTACAATGCCATGCGGCCGCTAGACCATCGCGAGCCGGGAATCCTGGGTACAGTGCTGACCTGCGATGCCCTCTTTGCGGAACTGATCTGCGACGGCATTCACGTTGCGCCGGAGATGGTCAAGCTGTGGTGGAAGGCGAAAGGCCCCGACCGGGCGATTCTAGTGACGGACGCGATGAGCGCCGCGGGAATGCCTGACGGCACCTATCAACTAGGCGGATTCGACGTCGAAGTAACGCAGGGCAAAGCGATGGCTCGCGGCGTCCTCGCCGGCAGCGTTCTCACGCTCGCTCACGCGCTCGCGAATTTCATCCAGTTCACCGGCGCGCCGCTCCAACAGGCTTTGCGCCTCCTCACCACAAATCCGGCGACGATGACCGGTGTCAGCGATCAAGCCGGTTCGCTAACCGTTGGTCAAGCCGCAAATTTGGTGGCCCTGGATGAAGCAGGCAAGCTGGTCGGCTCGGTAGTGCAAGGTCAGGCTGCGGTCGTCGGGATTTAACTAACTGGAAGTATGCGACCTCGGCGCCTCGAAAGCCGGCATCGCATTCGTTCTCGCAGTTCTTATTGCCCCACCGTGATCGTTCCCACCGTTGTGAGGCTTGTTGTATTGGATGAGTCACCCAGATAAACCGTATAAATCCCCGGCGCAACGGTCCAACTGCTCGTGCCGGTATCCCAATACGACATCGGATGGGACGAGTCGTTCTGATCCACTTCGATGTTCACCGCAAGAGACGCTCCGGGCGACACCGTAACCTTTGCCCACCCCACCAGCCGCTTGGGCGGTTCGTTAGTACTGGCCGGCAGTCCCAGATAAACCTGCGCCACTTCGGCACCGGCTACTTGGCCCGTGTTGGCCAGATTGAAAGTCACCTGAAAATTCGGATTGGTTGTCGAAGTCAGATTGTTGACCAGTGTCGCATTGGTGATTGAAAACGCGGTGTAAGAGAGGCCGAAGCCAAACGGAAAGAGCGGCGTGTATCCATTCAAGTCATACCATTTGTACCCCACGTTGTAGCCCTCGGTGTAATTCACCGCAAAGGGAGTCACGTCATCCGGCGGCTGCGGAATAGCCGGCCTCGGCAGTTGCGCCTCGCTCGCCGGAAAGGTAATAGGCAGCTTGCCGCTGGGATTCACCGTACCGAAGAGTAGGTTGGCTATCGCCGGTCCGCCGCTCTGGCCGGGATACCAGGCCTCCAGCACCGCGCTAACCTGATTGAGCCAAGGCATCAGGATGGGGCCGCCACTCTCGATAACAACAATCGTGTGCGGATTCGCCGCGGCCACGGCTTCCACCAGTGCATCCTGATTGATCGGCGTAGCGCTGGTCAAGTCGGTTAAGCTAAGGCTTGGCTCATCCATCCCCTCGCTGGCCCACTGACTCACAAACACAATCGCCACCTGCGACGCCGCGGCCAGCGTGACGGCAGCCGTCGTGCTGCTGCCATCGGCGTAGACCGCCCTGGCGTTGGGCGCGAGGTCATGAATCGCGTTGAACGGCGAGGAAGGATCCCAGGTCACCTCTGCCCAGCAGGGTGGGCAGGGATAAATCCCGCTACCGTTCAAGTGGCCGATCGACGTAACCTGCGCCGAACCGCCGCCGGAGAGCACATATGCATAGGAGTTCGAGCCGATCACCGCGATCGATTGCAGAGTGGACGCATTTAGCGGCAGTTGGCTGTTTGCGTTCTTCAGCAGCACCGCGCCCTGCTCCTCAATCTCCTGCGCCACGGCTGCATCGGCCTTGGCCGGTATCGCCTGAATCTTCTGCGGATAATCGAAGATTCCCACTTCATACATCGCGCGCAGAATGCGATGCACCATATCGTCCAGGCGCGATTGCGGTACCGCGCCGCTAGATATGGCCTGGCCAAGCAGAGAAAAATACTGCTGGTTCGGCTGTTCCTGATCCAGCCCGTTCACAGCGGCGGGGGCTGTGCTGTGCGTCCCCCACCAATCCGACATCACAAAGCCCGGAAAATTCCAGTCCGTCTTGAGCACATCGTTAAGCAGATGGCTATTCTCGCAGTCGTATTGGCCGTTCGTCTGGTTGTAGGAGCACATAACGGACTGTACGCCCGAGTCCTTGACGCCAATCTCGAAGGCCAGCAGATCGCTCTCTCTGCCTCCGCGCTCGTCGATAATCGCGTTGGCCGTCGAGCGCCCCGTCTCCTGATCGTTAAAGGCAAAGTGCTTGATGCCGGCAATCACGTGCTGGGCCTGAATCGCCGTCAGATGCGCGGCATTGATCTTTCCGGCCAGAATCGGGTCTTCGCCCTTGGTCTCGAAGGTGCGTCCGTCGCGCGGCTCGCGGCCAATCAGATTCACATTCCCACCTAGATTGACATTGATTCCGTAATCTGCCAGCTCCGTGCCAATGACTGTGCCGTACTTGGTTGCTTCGCTCAAATCCCAACTCGCCGCATTGGCAAGTGCGGAAGGCAGCGCCGTGGCCGGTCCAACCGAATTGCCCACGCCCACGCTGCCATCGGCCAGATAAAGCTCGGGAATCGAAAGCAGCGAAATTCCCGGCACGTATCCCGCCGCGCCCAGCGGAACCGAATAACCGTAGGTGAGGTTCGTCGTCACACCCCCCTGCACCATTTGCAGTTTGTCGGCCTGCGTCATCTGCGCCAGCATCGCGTCGGCGCGCTCGTCGGGAGTGCTGGTCGTCGACGGCGCCACCGTTACCATGCACTTCGACGTCCCACTGTGACCGGCTGTGTCAGTTACTGTAACTGTATAGTTGAAGCTCCCGCTCACTGTCGGCGTGCCAGAAATCTTTCCCGAGGTAGAAATGCTCAATCCTGTTGGCAGGCCCGTCGCCGTAAATGTGTAAGGTCCGCCCGTGCCGCCGCTGCCCAGCATGGTTACCGGCGCGATCGCGATGCCCTGCACCGCTGTGATCGAAACGCAGGTGGTGCTGACCGGGGGAGTCGAGGAGGACGATCCGCTGCTCCCGCACCCGGCCAAGGCCAGCAGAAGCGGCAGAATCAGCAGCTTGGCCAGAGGTGCATTTGCGTTTCTGTGGCCGCGCATTGCCGGTTTGCCGGAAAGGCCTTCGCAAGAAGAAAACATGATCGCCCCCAATAAATCAAATAATGAAGCCGACAACATCATAGACTCGCAAGCTAACTCAGACCAATCGCCTGCCAGCTCCGCCCTCCAAGCCGAGCCGGAATCCGAAGAGTGAATATTTTTAGCCAATTTTCAACACCCGGCATTGACTCCTGACTCCGTCCGCGCTACTCTCAAGCCCAGATACAGAAGACCGATACCAAATTTGGTAGCCTTCTCCAATCCGCGGTTCAGCCACTCAGCCCAGAGCCTCGGCTCGGAGCACGCCAGCGTCGGCAACTCACCCTCCCAATTTAACGCCTCTCCGCACTCCGGCAGCGCCGCGCCTAAACGCCATTCGGTGTCTATCCATTGCAATTCAACCGAACACCCTTGTGGAGGTCTACGAAACCTTTGAAGATCGCTCTGGAGATCACGCCCAATCTTGAGCCCCTGTTTGGGACTCGCGATGAAAATCTCAGACTCATGGAAGACTCGCTCGGCGTCCGCATCGATCTTCGCTCTGACGCCGTTCATGTTGAGGGCCCTGAAGCCGGCGTCACCCGCGTCCGGCAGATCTTCCTGGACTTTGACGCGCTCCGCAAGCAAGGCGTCAATCCCCATAATGGCGAGCTCAATGGACTTCTGCGCCTGGTTGTCACCGATCCGGCCACAACACTGCGTTCCCTGGCAGACAGCGGTAAGCAGCGCTCGGCCGGCGTCAAGCGCACCGTGCAGCCGCGCTCCATCAATCAGCGCAAATATGTTGAGGCCATCGAGCAATACGATATGGTCTTCGGCGTCGGCCCTGCCGGCACAGGCAAGACGTATCTGGCCGTCGCCATGGCCGTCGCCGCCATGAACGCCAAAAAAGTCAGCCGCATCGTTCTCGTCCGTCCCGCGGTCGAGGCCGGTGAGCGCCTCGGCTTCCTTCCCGGCACGCTCCAGGACAAAGTCGATCCCTATCTGCGCCCGCTCTATGACGCGCTCTATGACCTGCTAGATCCAGAAAAAGTCGACAAGATGCTTGAGAAGAATGTCATTGAAGTTGCGCCTCTGGCCTTCATGCGCGGCCGCACGCTCAACGACGCCTTCATCATCATGGACGAAGCGCAGAACACCACCATCGAGCAGATGAAAATGTTCCTTACGCGCATGGGCAACAACTCCAAAGCGGTCATCACCGGCGATATAACTCAAATCGACCTGCCCAACCCGCGCAAGTCGGGCCTGCTCGACGCGATCAACATTCTCGACGGCGTCGAAGGCATTCACTTCTGCCACTTTGAAGATTCAGACGTAGTGCGCCACGCCTTGGTGCAGCGCATCGTCAGAGCCTATGAGTCCGTCAAGTCCCAGCAGCAGGAGCTGCCGCTAGCGCTGGGAGAGGCGATTCAAGTCGGTGTCGGCGCTCAACCCCGCGAAAACCGGCCTCAATCTCAGCCCCTCCATCCGCCCAAGCCACAATGAACCGCTGCGGTATGCGGGGGATCGTTTCCCCGCATACTGCATCCAGAAGGTAAATTATTATATCGTGATATAATATATAAAGAGGTTTCGCCATGCACACCACCCACTTACGCAAAGTCGGAGGTTCAGTCATGCTGGCCCTTCCACCGGCCATTCTTGACCAACTCCAACTCAGTGCTGGCATCACCGTCGGTCTGGTTGTGGATGGGGAACGCTTGGTCATGCAGCCCCACCCCAAGCCACGCTACACATTGGACGAGTTGCTGGCGGCTTCCGACTATTCTCAGCCATTGAAGCCCGAGGAACGGGATTGGCTTGACGCCCAGCCCGTTGGCCGCGAGTTGTTATGAAGCGCGGCGACATCTACATGGTTTCTCTCGACCCCACCATTGGACACGAGCAGCAGGGCCAACGCCCCGTCCTGGTGGTCTCGCCAACCGCTTTCAACGAGGCGACTAAACTGCCGGTGGTTTTGCCCATCACCAGCGGCGGCGACTTCGCTCGCCGCATCGGCTTTGCCGTCCCCATCTCGGGCATCAAAACGACCGGAATCATCCGCTGCGACCAGCCGCGCGTGCTTGACCTCGCCATGCGAAGAGGAAGAAAAGTGGATGCGCTTCCCGAGGAGATTCTGGAAGAAGTGCTGGCAAAGGTGGGGACGCTGTTTACGTAGGCATTTTCATCGGTGTATCTTTAGAGGTACACTTGATTTAAAAGGCTTGTGCGCTGAGCGAGGACGCAAAGAGGCTGGCCGTCCATTTCTACCGCTCTCGGGCAGGTGCGATCTGGTGCGGGATTGGCTTAAAAGTCTTCCCGCTGCGGACCGGCAGATTCTTGGCCGAAATCTTCGTTTGGTGGAGCTTGGCTGGCCGCTTGAAATGCCACTATGCCGTCCGCTTGGTGGAGGCCTATGGGAGCTTCGCAGCAGCCTTTCTGGTAAGCGCATCGCACGCGTATTCTTCTGCGCCGCGCAAGGGCGGATGGTCCTGCTGCACGGATTCATCAAGAAGACACAGAAGACGCCGCAAGCTGAATGAATTGGATTTAGCGCGGGCACGGCAGAAGGAGATCGAATTATGAGCAAGAATTCCCACATCGGATCGACACTGGACGATTTCCTTCGCGAGGAGGGAATCTTCGAGGAAGCGACCAACTACGCCATCAAGCGGGTTCTGGCCTGGCAGGTGGAAAAGGCCATGCACGACCAGGGCATTACGAAAGTGGAAATGGCGCGCCGCATGGGAACCAGCCGTGCGCACCTGAACCGTCTACTTGATCCGGAGAACGACAGAGTCCAACTCGATACCGTGCAGCGAGCCGCAGCAGCTATCGGGCGCAAGGTACGGATGGAGTTGGTGTAGGCCGTACTCTGGTTGTTGACCGCGCCCTAGTTTTCGAGATTGAGATCTTGTATATTAGGCGCATTATCGAGATTCGTCTGAATCATCAGCAAGAATCTCTTGGCAGGTTGCGAGGGATTGGTCGGAGGAAACAATGATAAATATCAGAGTAGTATTGAACGACGCACCGGTAATCTGGAACAGGATTCGCGAAACTGTAAACGCGATCAATGCGGAGACATGTCCGGCCTCTTCCTCGGAGATGCCGGATAGATTGTCAATCGACCGGCGGCAATCTTTTGTTGATATTGTGCTCGGTGGCGAAATAATCGAGACCGTCGTCATTGACGAAGTTGGGAAGATTCAGGTTCTTGCGAATGGCGAATGGGCAAATCCCATTGCCGTCGCTTCATTTGATGGTCATAGGATGCAGCCATACGCCAACCTTGACCTTTTGCTACAACAAATTTCGCAACGCATTCGAACATCTCACGAGGAGGTCTGTGATCTTCTTTTCGTAGCGGAACTGGCGGCTCGTCCGTATTTCCGTCTCAAGGATTAAGCGAAGTGGAGATCAAGATCGTGGTCCTGCATCCGGTACCAATCAAGGCCAAATTCATTCATTGGATTCGACCCGCTTGATCCTGATTCGACCCATTCCGTCTGGATCTTTTTATTTTGGCGAAACTCTTTTCGCATTGCCACCTAATTTCGCTTCGTCATGCATTAAATCCGCTGCTTCGTGTAGGCCTTTATCACGGAAGATCCGCTCATACTCACGATGATCCTCGGTCAAGGAAAACCCATTGGGCAAATCACGTTGCTCCAATACCAATACGGGAATGGGTATCCCTAGCTCGGTAGCTGCCGTCGAGCGATGCGCTCCTGTTAGCCCCTCGTAGTCATGTAATTCGTGCGATTGGTTACGGTTGACAACTAGTAGCGGGCGACCGCGCCAACCATTCTGGCGCATATCCTCTTTCAATTGCTCAACGAGATCGGGGTCAATAGCCGCATGTCGTGGTGTGATGCGATAAACCTCGATGTGCTTCAATTCTCCACTCATCCTTTGCGCCGGTAGAGCACCTGGAACTCGTAGCCTTGGTTGGCGGGGAAGAGGGTGGCAACGTGGCGGAGGCGCTCGGCGAGGGCTGGGGCGGCCAGCAGCGGGTAGTCGCGCTCGCGCAGGTCGTGGTAGTCGAAGTCTACGGCCAGTGACAGCATATAAATGGCCAGCGCGTCGCTGAAGGCCGACTCGAAGTAGGCGCCGCGGGCGCGCTCGTCAATGGCTTTCTGGCCGTTGCGGCTCTCCAGTGAGCGGCCGTCTTGCGCGCGGCGGCGCGTCTCCCACGCGTCCTGGCTCGTTTCGCCGCGAACCTGGGCCTCGGCCTGCTGCCAGACCAGCTCCGAGAAGCTCTCCGGAACGCCGGCGGTCTCCACAAAATTGTGAGCCACGTTGATAAAGAACTCGAACGCCAGTCCAAAGCGGTCCTCGACTAGCCGCGTAGAGAGAAAGACCGCATCGGTCGAGCCGAAGGTGGCGTTCCGGTGGCAGATCGCGCGATCGCCCAGATCCACGGTATAGCCGGGTGCGACCATCGTGTCGTCGGTATCCGCAATGGCCAGCGGAACAAAGTAATAAGTGTGGGTTTCCAAGGCCGCTGAGAGCGTAGCCGGAACAGCGCCCACCAGCCGTTCCAGGTCGGCATCCGAGACGCGTGTCTCGCCCCACATTGTATAGTGGATTCCGTTGAGGGCCTGAGACACGGTCGTCTGCGTGGCCACCTTCTCCGCATGCCAAAGTTCGATTTGTGCACTGCTCGCCATGAGACTGTATTCTACGGCATGGAGGCACTCAAAGTGACGCAACCGGCGCAAAAGCAAGTCGGAACGGCCGAAGGAAAAATCCTGGGCTTTCCGCTGAAGGGATTCGGCTTCTTCACCAGCCTGCTGCTGGCTTTCGCGGCGGCCTTCTTCACTTTTTTTGCTTCGACTGCGCTGGCCATCTTCACCCTGCTGGCCTGGAATGGCATCGGCCACCACGCCGTGAGTTACGTGGTCACCTATCGTTATATCGGCTTGCCCGCCGGGCTGCTCGTACTCGCAGTGGCGCTGCCGCTCTTCGGCGTGCTCTGGGTGCGCGCCAAGTTGGGCAATTAAATCGCGCTATGCGTTCCCCGCCGGTTTAGGATTCGCGCGGTCAAACTTCGCCACCTGAATCTTGCGCGCCAAACCGAGCTTTGACAGCAGCCAGATCCCCCAGAAGTTGGGGTCGATCTCATACCAAGCCAAACCGTGGCGAGCGGAGACGGGATGGGCGTGGTGGTTGTTGTGCCAGCCCTCGCCGCCAGTCACCAGAGCTACCCACCAGTTATTGCGTGAGCCGTCGCGAGTTTCAAAACGGCGGCTGCCCCACAGATGCGTCGCGGAGTTGACAAGCCAGGTCGCGTGCAGTCCAATAGTGACGCGCAGAAAAACACCCCACAGAATCATCCCTACCGCATTCTCCCAGCCGCCCCAGAGCCAGCCCAAACCAAAGAGCAGCGCTGCGCTGATGTTGATGGGAAGCCAGTGGTAGCGGCTCAACCAGAATTGAAAGCGGTCGCGTTGCAAATCCGGTACGTAGCGGGACAAGGCCTCGGTCTGTGCGTGTAGCGCATTGCCCCAGACAATCCAGCCCATATGCGCCCACCATCCGCCTTCGCGCGGTGAATGCGGGTCGCCCTCCTGGTCGCTGCGCTGATGATGCACGCGATGCGTCGCCACCCAGAAGATCGGCCCGCCTTCAAGCGAGAGCGTTGCGCAAATCGACATGATGTATTCCAGCCATTTGGGCGTCTGATAGCCACGGTGGGTGAGCAGCCGGTGATAGCACATGCCGATGCCGACATTGATGGCCAGAACGTAAAGAATGACCATCGCCGTCAACCGCTGCCAGCTAAAGAAAAAGATCGCGGCAATGGCACCCAGATGGAAAGCGGCCATGATGGAGAAAGTCAGCCAGTTAATGCCCTCGCCGGTCGTGGCGGCGCGGCCCATGTGAACTTGAGCGCGGGTCGGCAGGTCACGGGATGTGATCGGGGCTGTTTCCACCGGCGCCAAAACTGCCGCGTGGGAAGCGACTTCAATATCTTGACCAAAATCCAGGTCAATGGGAGGCGTAACAAGAACAGAACTCATCGAGGGGAAGATCCTTGGAGAGTGGCTCCGTGCCCACCCTCATGCCGCAATTGTATAGGAGAACGACGCTGGAAATGTGATCAATCCCGTACTGTTTCTCTGAGCTGAAAAGATTCTTTGCTGCCCACTTCCGAACCATTCTTTCAATTCATGGGATTGCGATATCTCTCAACCCAGCTTTAATTTTCTTTTTTCTCATTCCGCGCCTTCACCTTGAACCAGATTGGCGTCCCTTTGAAGCTGAAAGCCTCGCGAATCTGATTCTCCAGAAAGCGCTCAAAGCTGAAGTGCAGCTTGATGTCGCGGTCAGTGAACAAGACAAAAGTCGGTGGCGCCACAGCGGCCTGCGTCATATAAAAGATGCGCAGCCGTTTGGACATCGGCACCGGCGCTCTCTGAAAATCGATCTTCTCCAAAAAGCGGTTCATCTGGCCGGTGGTGACGCGCTTGCGCCGTTCGGCTGCAACGGCAACCACTTCATGAAGCACCCGCAGCATCTTTTTCGCATCGGGGCCTGTCCCCTCAAGCGCGGAGAGAAAGAGAACCGGCGCATAGCTCAGGTACTTAAGCACCGTGCGCAACTGCTGCTCAAAGATTTCGCGGTCGGCGGGCGGTTTACCGTCGCGTCGGCCCGTGGTGACAATGTCCCACTTATTGACCACGATGATGACGCTACGGCCGCTCTCGTGCGCATAGCCGCCAATGGTTGCATCGGCAGCTGTTACGCCATCCACCGCGTCGATCACCAGCAGCGCAACGTCTGCCGCCTCCAGGTGACGGCGCGCCATCACAACGCTCATTTTCTCCGCCATCAGGTGCGTCTTGCCTTTGCGGCGGATGCCTGCCGTATCCACAAATCGCAGTTGCTGGCCTTCAAATTCGACGACCTCATCGACGGCGTCGCGCGTAGTGCCGGCGATGGGCGACACGATAGCGCGACTCGTTCCAGTCAGCGCATTCAGCAGTGTGGATTTGCCCACATTGGGCCGGCCAATGATCGCAACCGAGGTCTCGTGCTGTTCAAATTCGCCGTGGGTGCGGTGTGGCGTATGCTCATCTGGCGAGTCTTCCTGAGTCTCCGTAACTGCATCAGGATTGAGTTCTTCAGCCTGCGCCTCATCTCTTGCTGGAATCTCTTCCTCAATAGGCTCAGCCTCCGGCGGCGCCGGAATCGCTTCGGCAACAGCTTCCAGAAGATCCCCGATTCCCAGGCCATGTTCGGAACTGATGGGATACATATTGCGCAGGCCGAGTTGGCGGAAGTTCTCCGCGGCCAGTGCCATCGCCTCGCCTTCAACCTTATTCACTGCCAAAAAGACCGGCTTGCCACCGCGCTGCAGCAGGCGCACCAAGTCGTAATCTGGACTGGCAAGCTCCGTGCGCCCGTCCACCACCAGCACCAGCGCATCGGCTTCTTTCAGGGCTACCTTCGCCTGGTTGTAAATCTCCGTCGGAATCAATTCGGGATCGTCCGGAACAATCCCGCCCGTATCCACCAGGCGGAAGTGCCGTCCGAGCCATTCGTAGTCGCCATAAATGCGATCGCGCGTAATGCCGGGTTCATCGCCCACAATCGACCGGCGGCTGCCGGTCAGGCGATTGAAAAGCGTGGATTTGCCCACGTTCGGACGGCCCACAATGGCCACCAACGGCGCTGTGGCGGCGCGTGAATCCACCGGAACAACCGATTTGCGATACTTCGACAAAGCCAATCTCCCATCGCCATTCCGACGGCGCAAGTCATTCGATTCAGTCCCATATCCTCTGCACGCCATAGAAGTCGAAGACGGGATCGCGGCTGAGCAAAGGGACACTCAAGTCCAGTGCTTGAGCCGCCAGCAGCCGGTCAAATGGATCTTTGTTATGAAACGGCAGACGCGCGCTGCGAATCGCTTGCCGGACAGAGGTATCGATGACGGTAAACCTTCCGCGAGTCGCCGCCGCATCAAAATCGTCGAGGATGTCAGCCGCATCCAGTTTCCCATTGGCCGCCTTGATCGCCATTTCCCACGGAGTTGCAATGGAAATCAGCAGAGTCGCGGAGCGATCCTGATAGATGCTTTGAATCTGCGCGGGCAGAATCTCCGGAGTATTCAGAATCCATAGAAACGTGTGTGTATCGAGCAGATAGATCACGTCTCTGAAGACACAGAGGGCGATGGAACCAGCGGCGCATCCAGCATCCATCCCCAGCCACAATCCACCAACTCCTCGTCGGTCATCGGATCGAAGGCGTTTTCGTCCCAGTGCATTTTCCCGCGGTAGGCGCCAGCCAGGCGGAAGGGCAGGTCGGGAATATTCGTCGGTTCGTTGATCGCCACAACTTTTGCCACCGGTTTGTTTCCACGCATAACAATGACCTCCTGCCCCGCCTCTGCTTCTTTCAGCAGCCGCGAGAGGTGAGTCTTCGCTTGGTGGACGGTATAGGCCATGGACTAAGCTTACTTAGTCCACTCTGCAAAGTCAATTTCACCAAGCTTAGCCGTAGCATCAAGGTCA
Source organism: Occallatibacter sp. (assembly GCA_050014335.1). Taxonomy (GTDB): domain Bacteria; phylum Acidobacteriota; class Terriglobia; order Terriglobales; family Acidobacteriaceae; genus Telmatobacter. The sequence continues at coordinate 38,532 of JBEKDN010000006.1, forward strand.
TGAGTTTTCGCTTATTTTTGTTAGCAGGATTTTGGCCGCGCAAATGCGATCTCCTCACCAGGAGGAAGCGATGCATATCCACGGGAACTCCATGAACTTCAACGCGGCCAGCTTCTACTCCGCCGGACAAAACGAGAAAGCGGCAGCCACGGAGCGAGCCGCCCAGGTCCGCAAGAAACTGCTCAAGGGCGCATTCCAGATCGAAGACGCCGGCTCTCCTGAAGAGACACTACTCATCGGCCATTGGTTGGATTCGCGCCACAGTCAGATTCAGAGCGAGGATTCCTACTACTCAACAGTAGCTAACAAGGATACAGATTTCGAGTCAATACCCCCGGCAAAGCCGGGGGCTTGATGATGTGAGCCGCTCAAAGCGGCTTGAGCGGGGACGCTGACGCGGCCCCGGTTGGGTTGAGCCACCTATTCGGTGGCTGTTTACTTCCACAGGTTCAGTTGGTCCAAGCGCTCATCTTCCAGTTCCTGGTTGCGGATATAATCACGAATCACGGCTTCATCCCGCCCTACCGTTGACACGAAATATCCCCGCGCCCAGAAGTTTTGCCCAGTGTAGTTCTGCTTGCGTTCACCGTAGGTCCGAGCCAGATGGATCGCGCTCTTTCCTTTGATGTACCCCACCACGGACGACACCGCATACTTGGGCGGAATCGAGATCATGATATGAACATGGTCGGTCAGAAGATGCCCCTCTTCAATGCGGCTCTCCTTCTGTTCGGCCAGTCTGCGAAACACCTCGCCCAAATGCTGTCGCAGGGTTCCATAAAGCACTTTTCTGCGGCATTTCGGAATAAATACAATGTGGTACTTGCACTCCCACTTCGAGTGGCTTAAGCTTTCATATTCGTCCATCCGGATTCTCCTTGATGTGTGCTTGGCGGCTCACAGCGAAGAGTTTCTGGATGGACTCCCGGAAATGTCAAACTGCTACTGCCTCCCCGGCAAAGCCGGGGGAACTCCCGGGATATTAGT